>JAZLJB010000053.1:0-45456 GCA_045617685.1 Vescimonas sp. | reverse complement strand
CGGATATGCCGGATATGTACCGCCACGGGATTGTCGCCCAATGGCTCTGCGTGCCACACCTGACGGTAGATCTCGTGGGGCGAGAACACCTTGCCCGGTTGGCGCATCAAAAGGCGCAGAATGTCATATTCCAGCGGTGTCAGATTGATTTTTTCGCCGTCCACGGTAACGGTTTTGCTGGTGTCGTCCAGGGCAATATTGCCCACGGTGACGGTGCTGGGTAAGATCTCGCCACCGCCTAAGAGCATATAGCGGCGCAACTGGCTTTTCACCCTTGCCAGCAGTTCCACCGGATTGAACGGCTTGGTCACATAATCGTCAGCGCCCACATTCAGCCCCAAAACCTTGTCTGTGTCCTCGGACTTGGCGGTCAGCAGGATGATGGGCAGGTTATAGTTTTCACGCAGTCGGGTCATGGTGGTGATGCCATCCATGCAGGGCATCATCACATCCAGCAAGTCCAAATGAATATCTTGCTGCGCCACCACATCCAGACACTGCTGTCCGTTGGCGGCAGTATACACATGGTAGCCCTCGGCGCCGAGGTAGATGGTCAATGCCGACACGATATCCTGCTCATCATCGCATACTAAAATGTTGTACATGGGTGACCTCCGTTACATGGGAATTAGTTCCTGCTTGTTTCGCTCACGAAGTTTCGCCGCCGATACACGATGCTCAATAGGTTTCCATTCCGGTGTGGTAAACAGAGCAGCAACGGCGATGGGTAGATAGGTGAACATGAACAGCGGGAAAGTGAACATATACCATAGCTTTTTTGCTGTAGTGGTGTGGATGTGCCGCCACTCGGTGACGGTGGTGATGCAGCCGATGGCAAACAGCGTCAGATACATATTGCCCAGCGTTTCACCGATGGATTGCAGCGCCAGCCACAGGTTGTCCCCTGTGACTGCGCCCCAGATGCTCAGCGCCACATTACAGGCAAGACCGAGTGCTGTCAGGATAAAGGCGGGCATGATGGCCATGGACATATCAAAGCATGACCAACTGCCATGGCATGTGCCACGCACCAACGCTTTGCCGTAGCCACGAAAAACCTGCACATACCCCTGTGTCCAGCGGCTGCGCTGCCGCCAGGATTGACGGAACTGCGTGGGTTGTTCGTCGTAGAGTTCGGCATCCGGACAAAAGGCGATACGGCGGCCCTTAACGATTTGATCGACGGAGAACTGGATGTCCTCGGTGAGCATGTGGAAAGGCCACGGGCCCGTATCCTCCAACACGGCGCGGCTGAAGAGAAAGCCGGTACCCGATACGGCGCAGCTTGTGCCAAGCAGCGAACGGGCGTGGTTGAGATAGCGGCTTTCCCGCAGGAACCACAGAGCATAACCGGCACTGATCCAGTTATCGCCGTAATTTTTGCTGTTGCGGTAGCTGGTGATAATGTCGTGCCCTTGGGAAAAGGTTTCGTTCATGCGCTCGATATAGTCGGGTGCCAGAATATTGTCCGCATCAAAGACAAAGTAGCCGTCAAAGCCTTGGGGATAGTCCTGCGCAATATGCACCAGTAGATTCTGCATGGCATAGCCTTTGCCGATATGTGTGGTGCTTTGCCGTTCATACACGGTGGCCCCTGCTGTGCGGGCAATGGATGCAGTATCGTCGGTGCAGTTGTCTGCCAGCACAAAGATGTGCGGCAGCTCGGCATCGTAGGATTGGTGGTGTATACTGGCAATCAGGTCGCCGATCACGGCGGACTCGTTGCGGGCACAGATCAGCACGGCATATCGGTGTGGCTTGGCCACACCGGGGTGGGATTTGCGCCGCAATAGCACCACCGGAATATATAGAAACTGGTAGGCATAGCACGCAAAAAAGAGCGCAGCAATTATAAAGTTGATGGTTTTCAGTGTTTCCATGGGAAAGCTGTCCTTTCTCCTAACGGCGGGTAGGGGGTATCATGCACGGGGGATATCCGTGCGTGTGATCATCGATTGTGTAATTGACGGTCAGCTTTCCGTTTCGATAGTTTCAGTATACCGAGAAAAGTTTTAAGAAACAAGAGGCGAAACTTTAAGTTTTGTTTAAGATGAAGCGGATTAGATCATGTGTCGGCAGATGACATTGTGGCAATTGACTGCCATTTCGTCTTTAAAAACATTGTGACAGATAAACAGGATGTGATTTTACCGTGAGCATATTCATTCTGTGTCAGACCTGCTGAAATGCCACTGAGTGGGAACAAAAAAGGAACCTATCGGACAAGACCGATAGGTTCCTTTTTTGACAAAGCATTATGCGCAGGAAGTATGGGGTGCATTTTCAGTATTAGAAATAGCGGATTGCTTTTTGAAACCAAGTTTAGAAAAAACGGTGGAACCGAAAAAACCTGCAAAGGCACCGCATATCGCAGCCAAAGCCAGAGCCAGCAGAACGGTTGAGGGTTTATTAAAGGCAAACGGTGCCAGAAGACCGGGGATGGGCGCAGAGGTGCCGGGTGCATTATTGATGATGCCCAGTGCTACGGCAACGATGCCGGACAGACCACCGCCGAAAAAGTTGCTGGTAAAGATAGGCAACGGATTTTGCATCACAATATCAGCCTGCGTCAACGGCTCCAGCATCACACCCAGTACACGGCTGTTATCGCCGAGGCGCAGCCGCTTAAAGACAACGCCGTCGGAAAATGCACCGCCAAAGCAAGCCAGTGAGGCAATGCCCATGGGCAAGCCGGTCAACCCCAGCATGGCGGTCAGGGCCATGGCGCTTAGCGGAGATGTGCAGATGACTTTCATCATTCCACCCAGCAAAAGACCCATCAAAATAGGGGACTGCGTGGTGGCGGCTGTGATGGAATCGCCGATGGTGGAGATGACAACATTTACTGCCGGATCAATAAAGAGCGCTACGCTGCGGCCGATGCCGGCGGCCACCAGCGAACAGAGAATGATGTCCAGACCGGTGGGAATCTTTTTTTCCAGCCACTTAAGAATAAAGTGGAGAATATACGCAGCAATAAAGCCCGGAAGGATACCGGCACCACTGACGGCAACGGCAGCGGCCAATGCGTATACAGGATTGGTGCCCATTGCCAGACCAACCAATGCGGCACTTGCGACACCGCCCATACTGCCTGACATGGCGCCAACTTCGCCTAAAAAGCTGATGCCTGCAAAATCGCCGCAGATATATTTGAAAATCGCCTCTACTAAAAATGTCGTAACAGCCGCATTTGCCAAGCCGTTCATGGCGTGGTCACCCTTCGGCAGTTTTAAGCTGAACAGTGAAAAACCGGTTAAAGTCAGCAACAGTGCGCCGATCCCCTTTAGAAACATCATTCGCCTGACCTCCAGTGTAGTTGTGAAAAGAGTCTGCGCTTCCCGGACGCAGACTCCGTTCACGGAATAAAGAGAGAAAGAAGTTGTTTTTTGTAAGAAAAAATTTCTAAGATGAAAACTGCAAAATGTGGTTTCACATCGGTTGATTTTATTATAGCGAGGTGGTATATTAAAGTAAAGCTATAAAGAGTTAAGTTATATTTAAGCAAAACTTAAAAGGAGAAGTTATGGAAAGTGCACGGTGCAAAGCTTTTATAGCGGCAGCAGAATGCGGCAGCTTGTCCAAAGCGGCGGAAAAGTTAAACTATACAGCCTCCGGTGTAAGCCAATTGATATCGGCCATGGAGACGGATTTCGGATTTCCTCTGCTGAAGCGCACCCGTAAAGGTGTGGCGCTGACCTTTGAGGGAGAGCAGATGCTGCCGGCGATCCGCTCCTTTATCCAGCAGGAGAACAGAATGTATGAACTGGCTGCCAATATCAAGGGTCTGCAAGTCGGTACGATCAATATCGCAGCATATTCCTCCATTGCTACGCATTGGCTGCCCAAGGTAATAGCCGGATTCAAAGCGAAATATCCTGACATACACATCAATCTTATGGAGGGTGTTCGTCAGGAGGTATTGCATTGGATGGAAGAAGGTCGGGCGGATATAGGATTGCTGAGTGCCGGGGAAGAATGTGTCAATTGTGATTGGATTCCCCTTGCGGAGGATCCTATGATTGCAGTGCTGCCTAAAAATCATCCCCTTGCCGATGCCCCAAAGTATCCGCTTAGCCGATGCAATGAGGAGGCGTTTATCATGCCGGCTATGGGCAGAGACGACGATGTGGTAAAAGTATTCAAAAAGTACCATATTAAGCCCAATATCGCTTACTCTACCAATGAGAGCTTTTCGGCGTGGGCGATGGTGGAGAATGGACTTGGCATGAGCATTACCAATGAACTGCTGATGCATGGCTGGGCGTGTGATGTGGCAAAAATTCCAATTGATCCGCCGGAAAGTATTACACTTGGCATTATTCTTCCAACGCTGAAACACGCTTCACCGGCGGTTAAAAGATTTGTGAAGTATGCAGAAGCGATATTAAAAAAGTGAGGCGGCGAACAGCAGGAAGACTTAAATGAAGAAACGATAAAAATAACCACCATGGCGCAGCGAGAACTGTCACCATGGTGGTTATTAGTAATATTAAGGTTTTTTGTCAGCAAAAGCGGTTGCGGTGGGGCTGAATCTGACACGGCAGCGGCACAATACTGTGATAAGTTGCCTGATGTCGCTGGATACATTCACGCACGGCGTCAATGTAATCTTCTTTGACCAGCAGGCTCATGCCACAGGACAATTCGCCCTGAATACTGCGCGGTGCCGGAGCAATGCGGCAGGGTAAGCCCTCTTCGTCCAACAGCTTTTGCAGCGCCAGACCGTGGGTATAGTTGGCAAAAAGTATGTAATAATTGGTTTGAACCTGCTCAGCCATTAGCCCAGCATCTCCACGAATGCCTCGATGCGGGTGCGCAGCTGCTCGGCATCGGTGTCGGTGTAGTCGGTTTCAATGCCCAGAACGGGGATGCCGGCTTCCTTCAGTGCCTTCTCCACAGTGTAACCCTCGGTGTCGTACAGGCAGCAGAACTTCAGGTTCAGGTCAATAACGCCGTCCACGTTGTACTCCTTGGCCAGACGCACGATATCATCGATGCGGCCGGTGTTGGGAGTGAAGCATGCGCAATTGGTCTTCATGTAGCGCTGAGACAGTGCCATGAACTGGCCTTCCAAAGTAGTCTGAGTTTCATCCACCAGATTTTCAATGTAACGAGTACCGGTGCACATTTCCTCGCATACAACGGCTGCGCCGCTGGTTTCGATAATGTGGTGCATTTTCCAGTTGGGGATGGCCAAAGGCGTACCGGTCAGCATGATGCGCTTGGTACCTGCGGGGAATACGGAAACGCCGTCGGCAATGCGCTGCTCCAGCTCATCGGCCAGACGGTTGCACATCTGAGCGCAGCGGACGGGATCATCGAAGAAAGCAATCTGGGTCACCAACAGACGGTCCTTGCCGCTGATGGGGATGTTCTTAGCCTTGCTGGCGTTATAGACACGGGCCATAGCCTTGCGCTTCTCGTTGATGATGTGGATGGATTCGTTCAGCTTTTCCACAGTGATCTTATTGCCGGTGAAATCTTCCACGACCTTGGCGAAGTCAGCAATTTCATCGGCCCACTTCTGAATATCCTTTTCACGCTTCATCTGGGGGATATCCATGATGTGCATGGGTACATCCTCGCCCAGAATTTCCCATGCCTTCTTCTTGCCGTCACAAGTGGTTTCAGCCACATACATATCAGCAATGCGGAAGAAGGGGCAGGTGCGATCCAGACGGGCACCGACAGAAGCCTTGATCAGGGGGCAGGTGGATTTGGGCAGTACCTTTTCACCACCGGGTACCCAGAACTGAGAGCCACCGCACAGACCGGTAACAATACCATCTGCTGCAATCACAACCTCATCGGGAACATATACGCAGAAGGTGCCGAACACCTTTTTGCCCTGCTTCTGTGCTTCAATCAATTCAGCGGGACGGATGCCGTGAATCTCGGACACCACCATATCCCAGAAGTCCATGGACTTGGGGCGGTTATCCTGGGACAGATACACATCACCGAAAGCTGTGGGCAATACCTGACACAGCGCATCATGGTTTTCCAGATCCATGCCCAGATCTTTCCACATTTCTACATAGTTAGACATAATATGACCTCCTGAATGTTATTTTATCCCACTCGGGATGATTTACTTTTTAATCGAAAGGGCACTGAGCGCGGCGCCAATGGCTCCGGCATAGCGCCCGTTCTCGCTGGCGTGCACAGTGCAGCCCAATGCGGCGCCCAGCGCTGTGCGGATGTAGTCACAAGTGCAAAGTCCGCCGGTCAGACACACATGATTTACCTGCCCGGTCAGCTTACCTGCCTGAGATGCCACCTTGCTGACGATGGAGTTCACCACGCCGTAGGCAATATTCTCACGGTTCTCACCACGACCGATCAGACTGATGACCTCCGACTCGGCAAATACCGTGCACATGGAGCTGATGACCACACCGCTGCCGTCAGCGGCCAGCTCCACCAGCTCTTCGGGCCGCAGACCTAAGGTGTTTGCCATCATCTCCAGAAAGCGGCCCGTTCCGGCGGAACATTTGTCATTCATCATGAAATCGCCCACGATACCATCTGTCACACGGATGATTTTGGTGTCCTGACCGCCGATGTCAATGACCGTCAAATCGTTTACACCATGCAAAAATGCGGCACCCCGTGCGTGGCAGGTGATTTCCGTTACTGTTTTATCGGCATAGGGTACAGAAACACGACCGTAGCCCGTAGCAACACACTTCGATTGCTCCGTCAGATAGCCTTTATCACATAGAGTGCGGCGAATTGCATTTGCGGTGTCTACACTGCTCCAACCGGTTGGCTGTACAGCACAAAATAAAATATTTTTATCTTCGTCCAACACGGCTGTTTTTGCGCAGGTTGAACCAATATCAATGCCCACAAAATATCGCATATTGCACCGCCTGATTCTTTTTTCGTTATTCTACATTATAAATAACCGCTGTGCCTATTTCAAATTGAATTATCGATATTATGGAGCGTACTATCGTTTTTAACGATAGTACAGCGGAGATGCTGTTTCATATAGCATCCTAAAGGGAATGGTGGCTGTTGCCGGCTATGGTGCCCATAGCGAAAAAACCGCTTGGAATTCCATTGGCATAAGGGGATTCCAAGCGGTTTTCTTATTAGGTGTCAGAATTGGCAGGACATTGCCGCCCGGTGTGATCGATGGTATAGTCACCGCTGATAATTAGCTGAGAGATGGGTACCACAGTATACCCTTCGTTGATCATATACTCCAAAATAGAGGGCAAAGCTTCTGGCGTATGCAGCGCAGCGTTATGGAACAGAACAATGCTGCCCGGAGCAACGGAGCCGGTGACACGGTCATAAATGGTAGAGGCGTCTAAATCTTTCCAATCCAGACTATCTACATCCCACTGGATAGGCTCCATGCCCATAGAGCGAATGGCAGAAATGACATGGTCGTCATATTCGCCATACGGACATCGGATGAGAGAGGGTTTTGTGCCGGTGACCTTTTCGATTTTGTCGCAGCTGGATTGTACATCAGCCACGATTTGATCGCTACTGAGTGAATTGTAGTGATCATGGTGATCCGAATGGCTCATGACCTCCATGCCGGCATCGGATAATGCCTTTACAGATTCAGGGTATTTGTCCACCCAATCGCCTACCACAAAAAAAGTGGCTTTGACATTGTATTTGTCTAAAATGTCAATCAAAGTCTGCGTATCCTCGTTGCCCCAGGGTGATGTAAGAATGCGGTGAGAACCCATGCACTGACACGTGTATAGCCGTTTCCTGAAAGCTTTTCACAGTGCCTTGAAAGATGGGATAGCTGATATATTGTGGATAATGATTGACTTATAATCAAGTCAGGAGTATCATAATTAAGAGATATGATGGCGTATGAGTTCAACATACAAACGGACATTATGAATCAAAACAAGAAACAGAGAAAAGAGATGGGGTTATGGAATCTACATTGCGAAGAACTTGGGCCGAGGTTGATTTGGATGCGCTGACGCACAACTACAAAACTTTGCGCCGGTGGACAGGCAATGCAAAGTTTTTGGGTGTGGTAAAGGCAGATGCCTATGGCCATGGTGCCGTCCAGATTTCTCGTGAACTGCAAAAGCTGGGCGCAGATTATCTGGCAGTATCCAGCATTGATGAGGCAATTGAATTGCGTGCCAATTCGATTGTCATGCCGATTTTGATTTTGGGCCATACGCCCAAGGAGCAGATCGGCAAGCTCATTGACTACCATATCACGCAGGCTGTGACATGTCAGGCAAAGGCCTTGGAATATAGTCAGGAGGCAGAGCGCTATGGCGGAACGCTGACAGTACATATCAAGGTGGATACTGGAATGTCACGTTTGGGCTATTTGACCGATGATGAGCATTTTGAGAATAATGTGAATGATATCTGTGCGGCATGTCATTTGCCCGGCTTGGCAGTGGAAGGTATTTTCACCCATTTTGCAGTAGCAGATGAGCCGGATGAGGATAGTGTTGCCTATACAAAGATGCAATTCAATCGGTTCCGTAAGGTGATTGATGCGGTAGAAAGCCGACTGGGCCATCCCATTGATCTGTGCCACTGCGCTAACACCGGTGCAACAGCCTGCTATCCGGAAACCTATCTGGACATGGTGCGTCCGGGACTGTTGCTGTATGGCTACGGCGACTTTGCGGAGAAGCTGGGACTGCGTCCGGTCATGACGCTGAAAACAACTGTCAGCACAATCAAGACTTATGCGCCGGGTACGAGCGTCAGCTATGGCAGAATATTCAAAACAGAGCGCACGACCCGCATGGGCGTAGTTCCCTATGGATATGCAGATGGATTTTTCCGTGCGCTGTCAAACCGTTGGCAGATGATGACGGCAGACGGTCCTGCACCGCAGCGCGGTAAAATCTGCATGGATATGTGCATGATCGACCTGACAGACTTGAAGAATATTGATGTGGGCGATGAGGTAGAGGTATTCGGTTCCCATAATTCCATCAATGAGATGGCCGCTTTGGCAGGAACGATTCCCTATGAATTGACCTGCGCAGTCAGCAAGCGAGTGCTGCGTATCTACAAGCAGGGCGGAAAAGAGAAAGAGCGTGAACTGATGCTCCGTTTCTAAGTCAGAAAAGGGCGCATGTCCACGATAGGCTGAGAAGCAAAAAAGCTTGAAATTGAACATCATGCAGACACATGAGAGAACTCATGTGTCTGCATTTTTTAGAATACGGCTATAAAGATCGCTGCGTCTCAACACAACGCTGTCATGTTTTAACCAATGCTGTCATACAGATGGAATGAGTTTTAATGATGGAGGGATTGCACATGGGCAACACGAAGGATGGCAATGAATATGAAGTGGTGCGCCTATATATCGGAGATCGCAGTGCAGAGGAAGTGATAGAGGACTTGATTCGGGTGCATGAAAGCTAAATGGTGTATTATGTTGCGTGTTATGCAAGGCTTTCCCGGGAGGATGGTGACAAACCCGAAAGCGACAGTATCATGAATCAGCAGCGGATCATTCAGGACTACTGCACCGGGCATAAGGAGTTTATCATCAAGGATCATTATGCTGATGATGGCTATACTGGGACGAACTTTGACCGCCCGGCGTTTCGGCAGCTGATTCGTGATATAGAAAACGGGTGCATCAATTGCGTGGTTGTTAAAGATCTCTCTCGCTTTGGGCGTGACTATATTGATATGGGTTTCTATCTGGAACGCTATTTTCCGATGAAAAACGTGCGGTTTATTGCCATCAATGACAATGTAGACAGCTTAAACGGGCCGTATGATATGCTTTTGCCCTTAAAAAATGTGTTTAACACGCAATATGCCAGAGATATTTCGGAAAAAGTGCGCAGTGCATTCAAAACGAAACAAAAGCGAGGAGAATTTGTGGGTGCTTTCGCATCTTACGGGTATCTGAAAGATCCAGAAAATCACAACCATCTGGTTGTAGATCCTGTGGCAGCACAGGTTGTGAGAAGAATCTTTCAAATGGCTGCAGACGGCGTGGGACAGCTTCGCATCGCCAAGCTATTAAACGAGGAGTCAATCCCGTGCCCCAGCGAATATAAGCATCTCATGGGACTGAAGTACCACAATAACCGGCGGTTAGATGCCACAAAGTATTGGACCTATGCCACCATTCACCGCATATTAAAAAATGAGATGTACATAGGTAATATGGTGCAGGCAAAGAATACAAGGAGCACGATGCACGGAAAAGCACAGGTGGCTGATAAAGGTGAGTGGATCATAGTGCCGCACACCCATGAAGCCATTGTGCCTCGTGCGTTGTGGGATGTCGTTCAGAGTCAGGTGGCATCTCGTGCAAAAGCGGTGGATTTTGCGGGAAATGTGGGGCTGTTTGCCGGATTTCTGAAATGCGGCGATTGCGGACGAGCTATGACAAAAACGACCTGGAACGGCCGCATTACCTATACCTGCGGATCCTATCACCGCTATGGCGCAAATGCGTGCAGCAGCCATTATATTGGGCAGGAAAAACTGACAAAAATCTTATTGAACGATCTGAACAGAATGATTGCGGCGGTAGAGGATTTGCAGGGCATTGCAGAAAAGTGCGTGCAGCAGCAAAAGCACGAGAGAAAGGATAGTGAGAAAGCATCGTTAACGACTGCGCTGCAGCGGGTACAGTATCTGAAACAGAGTGCCTACGAGGATTTCAGAGACTGCCTGCTGAGCAAGGATGAGTATGTGCGGTATAAGGCCGATTATGACCGGCAGGAAGAGTCGTTAGTACGGCAGTTGCAATATGTACAACAGCAACAAGAGCAAATGCCGGCTGTCCGGGAGACACCGTGGAGGGCGTCGCTTTTGCAAAATGGAAAGCTGACGGTATTAGACCGCATGACACTTTCGCAGACGGTAAAGGAAATCTGCGTGTATGAAAAAAAGAGAATCCGAATCGTGTATCTGTTTTCGAAAGATTTGCAGGAGCTGATAGAGTCATAAGAGAAACGGGGAGTGCCGTCTAATGTCTGATAGAAGTCCGGCGGCTTATGAAGATCGTCAGCAGAGCAATTACCCCACGCTTACATCGCCCCATGCTGCGTCAAAGGATATGGCGCATTTTTTCTCGCTGCAATCCACACAGTAAATGGGCAACTGGCGTTGTGATGCGGTCACATTGACGCTTGCTGGATAATTAACGGCACAAAAAATACCACAGGCTATCAACAAAGCCGATAGGGGATAGATAATTCTTCGCCGCAGCAGAAGTACAGTTGGTGCGCGTTTGCGCATAATGGATCCCGTCCTTTCAACGATATTCACCTTACCTTATGCATGGCATGGCAGCAAATAGAACGTAGAAAAAACAGGAGTGATTGCTTGAAGCAATCACTCCTGTTTTCGTGTGGCTGTCCCAATTAGTTGGCATTTTCCTGACGGCAGCGATCATACTCAACCTGCAGCACGGCAGACAGCGTATGGCGACCGTAGTCGTCCAGCTTAGCATACTGCGTCAGCAGCTTCTCTGTGTCATCGGTCAGGTAGAGGGCGGCATCTTCAGACATCGCCTTAATGCCCAGCTTTTTGCAAATCAACATCACGGTATCAAAGGAAGAACCGCCAATACCGTTATGCAGAGCACTGTTAATGGTAGATAGAGGCACATCCACGGCAAAAGCAAATTGACGCACGCTTTTATATTGCCGGGAAATTTCTGCCCGCACAATTTTTGTTAAGTTATCCATAAGTCGACCCTCTTTGTTGGAATTAAACGAAAATATTTCATTCGGTGTTTGATTATAGCACGGATTATTAGGCTTTGCCAATAGGAAATATTAAAAAAATGCAAAAACTTTCAGAAAAGAGAAATAATGAGAATATGGATTCGACAGACTATTTACAGCGAATAGACCAATATTAAAATTACTTTTCTTTTTGCGGATAATATGTTAAAATATTAAAATGTTAAAATGGCATTTGAACGGAAAGAGGTGATGAGCTTGCGCAAAAAAACAGAACATTCGTGGCATTTCGGGCAAATTGCCGTGCAGCTTGTCAGGCGGTATTATGCCCACGATGTTGGGCGTGACAGCGCAGCCCTGACCTATTATTTGTTGTTTGCCATCTTTCCACTGCTGATTTTAATTAGTACAATTTTAGGCGTTTTGCACTTAAATGTAAACACAGTGATCAATGCTCTTTCCCAGTTAGTGCCTCACGATGTAGTGAAGGTCATTAAAATGTATTTGGATTATGTGTCCCAGAATACATCGAAGCAGCTATTCTGGTTCAGTCTGGTGTTTTCGGTGTGGTTCCCTATGCGAGCTACCAGTTGTTTGATGCATTCTGTGCGTAAGGCGTTTGACAAGGGCGCTCCGGAAAGTATTTTGGGTGGGCAGATTCGCACATTTCTGTTTTCCATAGGTCTCATCTTTACTATGGGTATTACCTTTTTGATGATCATGTTGGGACGCCGTGCGCTGAATTTTCTGTCCGGCTTGGTTGCCATTCCTACCGGCTTCATTGCCGCATGGAGTTACCTGCGCTTTGTGCTGATGGGATTGATCATGGCGGTGGCGCTGGGACTGCTGTATATGTTGGCGCAGGGAGAGTGCCGCCCACTGCGTGAAGTCTTGCCGGGCGTGTGTGCTTCGTTGGTTGCATGGATGCTGTTGAGCGCGGCCTTTTCCTACTATGTTGAGAATTTTGCCCACTATAATGAATTGTACGGCTCCATTGCAACGATCGTGGTGGTGCTTTTGTGGCTCTATATGAGCGGCACGGTGCTGATTATGGGGGCGGAACTCAGCGGTGTCTTATTGGAACACAGAAAGAAAAGACTGCATTTGGGAATAGGAATAGCGGAAGAAAACGAGAATAAAAAAGCATAAATGCGAAATGTGATATGGTAAAACGACGGACAGCTTTTCTGTCCGCCGTTTTTGCTTAATGACCTAAGATATAATATGCCCAGATGCCGGCCACCTCGCGTGTCCAATATCCGGGAGAGAGTGGCCAATAGGAGGGGCAGCCTAAAGAATACGCACGCAGCTGCTGCTCCCCAGCATACAGTGCGGCTCGCAGCTGATGGAAGTTATCGGATGCAATGGCGATGTTTGTGGGGAGACCGTTGTCTGCAATCATCTGCGCACAGAAGGATATGTTTTCTCTGGTGGAATGAGAGGCATCTTCCATGTAGATGCGGCTGCTGTCAATGCCCATGGCAACCAGCGTGTCACGAATGCATTGCGCCTCTGTCATTTGCTCCTCGTCATCCATGCCGCCGCTGGCGATACAAACTGTATCCGGATGTGAAGACAGATACGTATAGGCTGCGTCAATGCGTGCTTGCAGCATGACACTTGGCCTGGTTTTGTTGACCTCACAGCCGAGAACGATGACGGTCAGGTCGTCATCATTTGTCGGACGGTTACGGCATTGACGCCACATGGCACCTAAGGTTATGAGGATCAGCAATGCAACACACAAAAAAGCAACACTGAGTGCAATGAAAATGGGTTTTGCTTTGGTGTGAAATAACTTCCGAAAATGTTTTGGGAAGAAGGCAACAGCTGATAGGAACAAAAAGCCAGCCGCGGGATACAGCATGCCGATATGGCATATTCCAATGGCCAGAGGGAGCAGAAAATACATGGCACCAAGTGTAAAAATGACACCGATCGCCAGTTGTAGTTTACGTTTCATCTGTTTTTCCTCTCATTTGTCAATCTATATCATTATCCTACTGTATGCATCGGAAAATTGCAAGGTTTTCCAAGAAATGCTGTTGACGAAGAGCACAAAATTGTATATTATGTAACCATGAATGTAAGGATGTAGCTGCGGCTACGATAGACGATAGAGTGAATTACCGAGAAAGGATTAAGTTATGAGTTTATTGAAGTGCCCCAAATGCGGAGAGCTTTTTTCTGATAGTTATAAAACCTGTCCGTTTTGTGCAGAGGATGAACTGTATATTGAGGGCGGCAAGACAAAAGGCAAAGGCGGTGGCCGCCGCATAGAAGACGGCAAAGCAAAGGGGCCCAGTATTATAGGTCCGGCTTTGATAGTAGTACTGGTATTGCTGGTAGCATTTTTTATCTACACATTCTTCGGTAGCAAAATTGGTGAATGGTTACACCATGATAACACACCCGGCATAGAAGATGTGTTGCCGTTGGCGTTGGATCAGACCGCTGTAGAGATGACCGAGGGTGACGAACTGACACTACAGGTAACCGGCGGCAAAGATGTGACTTTTACCAGCAGTGATGAAAAGATTATTACAGTGGATGAAAATGGCGTTGTGAAGGCACTGAGTGCCGGCGAAGCAACGGTAACCGTCCTTAGTGATGCCACGGAGGAGTCGGTGGTATGCACCGTCACCGTGGTGGAGAAGAAGGCAAGCGATCCGGAGCCGACAAAAGATCCTGAACCGACAAAAGATCTGCAGCCGGAGAAAAAGCCGGAGAGTGAGAAGAAAGAACTGGAATTGGTCAGCCTGTATGGCACCAAGGATGATATCAAAATCTTACCCGGTCAGCCGGTACCTATGATGGTCAAGGGTACAGACTCGAAGGTGGAATGGTCGGTCAAGGATGAAACGGTGGTGACCGTATCCTCTGACGGAACATTGACTTATGCCGGTACCGGCACTGCTACCATCACCACCCTGATAGCAAAGGTAGATGGACAGACGCTTAAATGCACAGTGCGTATTTAACATAAGCTGAATACAAGAGCGCAGATCAAAGAGATCTGCGCTCTTTTCTTGTGATACGGGTATGGAAATATTGCCATACTACAAATTATATGGTATAATTTTTTGCCAATAATGATAAAAGAGAGCGATATATATGACAACAAAAGATTTCCAGACCCGTAGTCCGTTGCGGATCTTTCTACACTATTTCAAGGCACATCGTGGCCTGTTCGTATTGGATATGGCCTGCGCATTTATGATCGCCATAGTCGACTTGGCGTTCCCTTTGGTTTCACGTACCGCTATGTATGAGTGGTTGCCGGATCAGCGCTACGGTACATTCTTTACTGTGATGGCTATCGTCATAGCAACGTTTTTCATTCGGGCATTGCTGTATCTGGTGGTAAGCTATTGGGGACACACATTCGGTATCCGTGTAGAGGCGGACATTCGTCGTGACCTGTTTTACCACATGCAGGAATTGGGCTTTGATTTCTTCGATCAAAACCGAACCGGCCAACTGATGAGCCGTTTGACCACCGATCTTTTTGAATTGACAGAACTGGCACACCACGGGCCGGAGGATCTGTTTATCTCACTGATAACTATTGTGGGCGCACTGGCAGTTATGTTTTCTATCCAGTGGCGGCTTGCTATTGTGGTGGCTATTTTGCTGCCGATTTTTATCGTAGTCATTTTTCAGCGCCGCCGACAAATGAGCCAGGCCTCAAAAGCATCCAAGCAAAAAACAGGTGTCATCAATGCCGAGATTGAATCCGGACTCTCCGGTGTGCGTACTACAAAGGCTTTTGCCAATGAGGTGCAGCAGCGTCAACGTTTTGATGCGGCCAACGAGGTATTCAAAACAGCGAAACGTCATTTCCATTGGGAAATGGGATTGTTTATTGCTGTGATGGAACTGTTCCTGAGCTTACTGTCAGTAGTGGTGATTGCTATGGGCGGATACCTGATCATGACCAAGCAGATGAACTATATTGATCTCATCACCTTCAGCTTATATATCACAACATTCATTAACCCCGTTCGTAAACTGGCAAACTTTGCAGAACTGTTTTCCAACGGTTTTGCCGGACTCCACCGCTTTGTGGACCTGATGGCCACTGAGCCTACCATACAGGATGCACCCGATGCCAAGGATTTGAGTGAGGTTCGGGGCGATGTGGACATTCAGCATGTGGGCTTCAGCTATGACGGCAATGTAGATGTGCTGCAGGATGTCAGTATTCAGGTAGCTGCCGGAGAAACAATTGCTATCGTAGGACCATCCGGCGGCGGTAAAAGTACGCTGTGCCAGTTATTGCCACGCTTTTACGAAGTGACAAGAGGTGCAATTTCTATTGACGGTCATGATATCCGCCATTTGACACAGCATTCTTTGCGGCAGAATATTGGTATTGTGCAGCAGGATGTGTTTCTGTTTGCAGATACCATCCGTGAAAACATCCGCTACGGAAAGCCGGATGCTACCGATGAGGAAGTAGAGCAGGCTGCACGGCAAGCGGAAATTTACGATGATATTATGGATATGCCGGATCGATTTGATACCTATGTGGGTGAACGGGGCACACTGCTGTCCGGAGGACAAAAGCAACGTGTGGCCATTGCCCGTATTTTCCTGAAAAATCCGCCTATTTTAATTTTGGACGAGGCAACTTCTGCGTTGGATAGTGTGACGGAACATAAAATTCAGCACGCCTTTGATGAATTGGCTGTGGGCCGTACAACGTTGATTATTGCCCACCGCCTGTCCACCATCCGCAACGCCAATCGTATCATGGTGGTGCAGGACGGCGGCGTCGTGGAGCAAGGCACACATGCCCAACTTCTGGCACACAATGGCGCATACGCCAGACTTTATCATACGCAGAATTTGGGAGCACAATATGAATAAGCGTGAATTATTGGACAAATTGTCCGGTAATGGGGAGGAGCGGCTACTGTTATCCCGTGTGTGGGATAAATGGGAGCAGTGTCAAAAGCGGAACATTCCCACAGTTACTGACTTTTTAACCCCACAGGAACAGTCTGCCGCAGAAAAAATGTTGCATGCAATAGGCGTTTGGAGCGGCTTTCAGTTTTGCGGCGGTTATGAAGATGCTGAGCGGCGCATGCTCTATTTTCTGCCGGATTGGCAGGAGGAAATTGAGACAGACGAAGTTCGTTGCCTGCATGTAACCTTTTATGAACATGATCGACTAAGCCATCGAGATTTCTTGGGTAGCTTGATGGGTTTGGGATTGACTCGTGGCAAGATTGGTGACATATTGGTACATAGTGATTGTGCCGATATTATGGTGGCACAATCGGTGGCGGCATTTGTGTGTGACCAGATGACTTCTGCCGGACGAATCAGCGTTAAAGTCAAGGAAATTCCACTGCAAGAGCTTACCATGCCGGAGGTCAAGGTGCGTGAAATACACGATACGGTGCCGTCATTGCGGTTAGACTGTGTGATAGCGGCGGGATTTTCCACCAGCCGCTCTAAAGCGGCTGAAGCAATCAGCATGGGTCGGGTACAGATTAACCATACCTTATGCCAAAAAGTGGATCGCATGGTCAGCGAAGGAGATACCTTTAGCGTGCGAGGTGCCGGCAAATGCGTGTTGGCAAGTGTGGGGAATGTAACAAAAAAAGGGCGTACATTTGTAACGCTGCAACGATATATATGAGGGAGAAAACTATGAATCAGAAGAAAATTGATCGCATCAATGAACTGGCTCGTAAGGCGAAGGCAGAGGGCCTGACTGACGAAGAAAAGCGTGAGCGTGATATACTGCGTCGGGAATACATCGACTCTGTGGTGGGCAATCTGCGTCAAGAACTGGAACATACCTATGTGGTGGATCAAAACGGCAACAAGCGCAAACTGCAGGGCAAGGGCGGCATTAAATCCTGATTAGCGGAGGTGCAGCAAATGTTTAGCGGAGTTTTAGTGAACACCGCCACGGTTCTCATCGGTGGTTCGGTTGGCTTACTATTGAAAAAGGGAATTCCCGAACGTGTGTCCCAAGCGGTTATGGCGGCGATTGGACTTTGTTCGCTATATATCGGCATTGATGGCGCACTAAAAGGCGAGAATACGATTGTTTTGATCGTATCCATGGTATTGGGCACCATTGTGGGTACCCTGATCGACATTGACGGCAGTATCAACCGTCTGGGTGATTGGATCGAGCGGAAAATGCACCGTAAAGGGGAAGAAACATCTATCGCAGAGGGATTTATGACCGGCAGCTTGCTGTTTTGCGTAGGTGCCATGACGATTGTGGGCGCATTGAATGCGGGGCTTTCCGGCGATAACGAGCTGTTTTATACAAAATCTGTACTGGACCTGATTTCTGCTTGTATGCTGGCCAGTACATTGGGCGTAGGTGTTTTATTTGCGGCTGCGTTTGTGCTGGTGTTTCAGGGTGGATTGGTGTTGTTGGCAGGCACTTTGCAGGGCGTGCTGAGTAACCCTGCCATCGTGGCGGAAATGACCTGCGCCGGCAGCGTAATGATTATCGGTCTGGCATTGAACATTTTGCACATTACTAAGTTCAAAGTGGCAAATTTCCTGCCGGCATTGATATTTGTGCCCATTATCTATAAATTATTTACACTATTACCCTTCCATATTTAACGGATTGTTCATCACTTGTCGTACAAAGACAGATACAATAAAATTAATTTTCCATTGCAGGAGAAAAATAGTATGCTTTTCTATGTAATCACCGCAGTCATTGGATACTTGTTAGGTTCTATCAGTATAGCAGTGCTGCTGACAAAATACCGGTATGGCGGCGATGTTCGGGAGGCCGGCAGCGGTAATGCCGGAGCTACCAATGTGGCGCGCATTTATGGAATGAAGGCCGGATTGATCACCTTGTTTGCTGATATGACCAAAACGGCACTTTCGGCACTGATCGGTTTGCTTTTAGCCGGACAGATAGGCCTTGCCATTGGTTGTGGTGCATGCCTTGTGGGACATTGTTGGCCGCTTTATTTCGGATTTCGTGGTGGCAAAGGTGTCAGTGTAGGTGCGTGCATCGGCCTTTTGTTAGACTGGCGTATGTTTTTAATTGGATTGGCAGGGTTCTTCCTTTTGTTTTTCATTAGTCGTCGGGTTTCACTTTGTTCCATCTGTGCAGCAGCATCGTATCCGGTGATTTATTTGCTGTTGGGGCATATAAAAGATTCCGGTTTTGTGGTGGCTTGTATGGTGACGGTAATTGTCATCATATTGCACCGTGAGAATATTGCCCGACTCGTCAAGGGCGAAGAAGCACCATTTCATCCAGGAGGAAGTAAGTAAGATGGCGGAGATTGGAATTTTAGGTGCCGGTACTTGGGGCGTAGCGTTGGCTCGATTGCTGGCAGGTAAGAATATGGCAGTAACCGTATATTCCCGTTCAGCGGAACGGGCACGAATCCTGACGGAAACACGCCGTCATGCGCATCTGGCGGATGTGGTGCTGCCGGATAGCATAGTTTTCACATCAGATCTGGCACATGCGTGCCATGAAAAAGATATTGTGCTGTTTGCAGTGCCATCTGTCAATGTGCGTGATATGGCACATGCGGCGGCGCCTTATTTAGCAGATGGACAGGTCGTTGTCGATGCAGCTAAAGGTATAGAACCTGATACGCTGATGACCATGACAGAAGTCATTGAAGATGAGGTCGGCAAGGCTTGCGGTGATAAGCATTTGCGTTTGGTGGCATTATCCGGACCGACCCACGCAGAAGAAGTGGTGAAGGATATGCCCACCATGATCGTATCCGCCTGTAAGGATGTTGCTACGGCAAAATATGTGCAGGACATCTTCATGGACACTTGTATGCGAGTGTATACCAATAGCGATGTGGCTGGAGTGGAATTGTGCGGCGCTATGAAAAATATTATGGCGCTGGCAGCCGGTATGGCAGTCGGTATGGGTTGCGGAGATAATACCAAGGCGGCACTGATTACCCGTGGCGTAGTGGAGATTGCACGACTGGGTCGTGCCATGGGCTGCAGCGAGGAAACATTTTACGGTCTGACTGGCATGGGAGATCTGATTGTTACGGCCACCAGCAGACACAGCCGCAATAACCAGGCCGGTTATCTTATCGGAAAAGGACTCAGCGTGACAGAGGCGATTGAACGAGTTGGCATGGTGGTGGAGGGCATCTATGCGCTGCCTGCCGCCAAGGCTCTGTGCCGGAAATACCATGTGGAGATGCCTATTGTTGATGGTGTATACGAGGTCGTGCATTGCGGGGCAGATCCCCAAAAAGTGATGCAACAGCTGATGTGCCGAGCGAAAAAGGCAGAAAAAATAACTTAAAAATAGCAAAAAAGGATGTCGCTTTTTAGCGACATCCTTTTCAAATTATGAAACAAATTGCAGATCCAAATCCACATTGGTGGAAATTCCGGGTACATTCCCTTGGAAATTATACTGCCACAAACGACAATCATAGTAAAAATTGGGATAGCTGCAGGGATCTGCCAGCCAAAAATCAAAATCTGCCAGTTGTGGTAAATCAAAATAGTAGTAGCCAAACTGGCGATTGAAATAGACGGCGGCATCATAACCGTTGCTTTCAATTTCCTGGCAGAATGCCAAAGCACAAGCAGTCAGAGTTTTACTGTCGCTGCTATTGCTTCGAGCATTTGCGTTTTCCACAAATTCCCAATCAAATACGATCGGTAGTTTCACCTTGTATCCTTTTATGGCATCTAAAACATACTGCGCTTCCTCACGTGCCTCATCAACAGTCAGCGCCTGCGAGAAGAAATAGACCCCCACATCGATGCCATTGGCAATGGCATTTTCAATATTCTGCGAAAAGTAAGCGTCCGTATGAATGGAACCATCAATGCTGCTGCGATAGCCTGCACGAATGATAGCAAAATCAATGCCGCTTTGCGCTACCTGCGCCCAGTCGATATCCAACTGGTATTCAGATACATCAATTCCGTGGCGTGCCGTGCCGTGGCTGCCTATGTATTCCATACGGCCGTCTTGCATGGAAAAATCTGAACTTTGCATCTTGCTGGCGGAAATATGCCGATCAGGCGTGATATAGATATCGTTTACACCATCGTTGACCAACACCGGCTCCAAGGGCTTCTGGTTCAACTGGCGCAGGGCGAGAACAATTGCAGCTGAAAGCAGCAATACGGCAACGATGATCCAGCGTAAGCGAATTACCTTTTTCTTTTTAACAATTGTGGGCATAGCCTACCTCTTCCTCTTGTTCATTCGGTAGTAGATCAGCGCACCGATACCGGAAATCACAATAATCACACCCAGAACGATCAGCGCTGTGGTATAACGGGTTTTCTGCGCAGCACTGCCGCTGAGTGCAGATAAAAGAATGGCCGGCAATCGCCCTAGGGAGCAGATCAGGAACCAGGTGGTTATTTTAATATCCGTCAAGCCGGCATAATAGGATAATAGATCTTTGGGCGTTCCCGGAATGATAAAAATCAGAGCCAAGAGTCGATTGCGCCGAGTGGAGTCAATGCGTGCTTCAAGCTGCTGTATTTTTTCTTCTGAAAAGAACAACAGCACAAATTTCCTGCCGTATTTGCGTACCAACAAGAACACGATCATGCTGCCCAAAGTACAGCCTACTAAGCACAACACGGTGCCTCCAAAGCTGCCAAAGGCATAGCCCCCAGCCACTTGGAACGGGCCGCCGGGAATAATGGCAACAATGACCTGCACCGTGACCATCAGTACAAAGATGAGGGGGCCATATATACCACGACCATCGACCCATTGTCGGAATTGCTCCGGCTGATCCAAGAATTGAACGATCATTTTTCCTAAATAGAGGGATATCGCTAAGAAGAGGGCAGCAATCACAAGCACCACAATGCGTTTGAGTGTATTTTTGTTGTGCAAGACGCCGCACCTCCTCTGTAATCTAAGTTTATGATAACCTTAACAAATGAAGCATAACCTGTCAAGTGAGGTCGAGAAAACAGATATGAACGCTGTGTAAATTATAAAAACCCCATCGGATTCCCGATGGGGCTATTTTACTGACATGCACGCAGCACAGTATCAAATATATCGCCGGGCATAAAGACGAAAAACCATCCGAGCTCTTCGCAACCGACATATCCGCCGTCGATCAGCCGCAACTCAACATAAGAGCCGTCTTTCATTTGTAAATGCAGATGCCCCTGCACTTCGGCATTGTAAAAATCCGGTTTTTCCAAGTAGTCAATTCGTTCAAACGGACTGGAACAGAGAACATCTATAAACTCATTAAACTGATCCACTGTAATTGAACCAAGATTTTGATAATGGCAATTTTTCGGGTCGTCATAGTTCTCGTCATAGCTCCAAGTGTGATGGTTCAGATATGTGACCTCTGTCACATTGCCTTTGATATGAAATCGATCCTCAAATAAATCCTTTCCTGTGCTCAAGCCGATTTCATCAAAATTATCGAGGAACTGTAACCATTTTTCACCTTCAGAATATATGCAGAGCCGAAAATCTTTGCTATATCCTTTCACGGAATACACCGGGCCGGAATATGTGGAGGCAAATTCCGTTGACCACTCATCCTGCGTTGACCATTCGTCCAGAGAGCCGTTGGCTTCTCCAAGATAGTCGCCCACCAGATGCTCCACGGCGGATAGATCGCCATGATATGACGCACCCTGCGTATAAACAGAGCCCTTATATACGAGGCAGCCAATCATGTCAATTTCCGCATCAGTGCTGTTTTCCGGCAGCACAATGCGATCAGTATATAATGTGCTGATATGTTCATCGTGATCTGCGTTAGTTCCCGGATTTGATATAGTGTTCTGATGTGCGATTTTTGGAATTGCTATTACGCCCCAAATAACCAAGCATAGGCAGGCCACCATAGTACCCCACTTGAGCCAATTGTTTGCCTTGGTCGGAACAAAAGTGTCGGCTTCGTTGATCAGTTCGGAATCTACATATTCAATGCTGTCCAATATTTCATCTTTTTTCATGGTGTGTATCCCTCCTTGATAAGATAGCTGCGGAGATCATTGCGAACCCGAAAGAGTGTCGTTTTTACCTTGCTTTCGCTAATGGAAAGCCGATGGCTGATTTCTGATATCGAATTAAGATAGAAATACCTTCTTATAAAAATGATTCGTTTTTCCTGAGAAAGCGTAAGCAGAAAGCGGTTGATTGTTTCACCCAACATTTTCGCATCCATCGTGCATGCAACATCATCAGATGTGGGCAGACATGCCGCAAGCTCATCGGTCAGTTCAACAAGGTATCCACTACGCTTCAAACTCATCCGCTTGCGGCAGCGGTCAATGGAAATATGACGCACTATGCGGGAGAGAAAAGCATAGAAATATGTTTTTGGCTCGTTTGGAGGAATGCTGTTCCACGCTTGCAGGTATGTATCGTTCTCACATTCTTCTGCTGTTCGTTCATCAGCAGTGATACCAAATGAAATCGAACGAAGCCGCGTTCCATATTTCTGCGCGGTATGGTGAAGTGCCGCTTCATCACGCAGGAAAAATAAACGGATGATTTTCTCGTCTTCCAAAGCCTTGACCTCCTTTCACGTGCTTTTGTAAAGCCTTCACTCTATATAGCGAATTTCAAGAGGGGATTGTTACATTTTTATTATAACTGAATCATTAAAGAAAATAAACAGGCGGCAGGAATTCATTCCTGCCGCCATGTCAGCGCATATGCCGCAGATTTTGCAACATTTACATATATAAGAAAGCAAATAGTAGCAGAAACATTTTGAGTGTGGTACAATCATTTTACATAACTGAGATAAGGCACTGTCCAAAGAGTTGTCTGATGCACTTTTGGATACTTTTAAAGACAAGCTAAAAGACTGATAAATAATTAATTTATCGTTTTAAACAATGGGTAGACAACCTTGTCTAATGGCAAAAACACGGCATTTCTCGCTTTGTGTCGTGTTCTTCCGATAGTTGGCAAGATACTATGCGGGTGGAAGGAGGAACGAAGTATGGATCAGCAAAAAATAGGAAGCTTCCTAAAAGAACTTCGGAAAGAGAAGAGTCTTACGCAGGAGCAGCTTGCTGAAAAGCTGTATGTTTCCGGACGTACTGTTTCAAGATGGGAAACTGGATCCAACATGCCGGACATTAGTCTTTTGATTGAACTGGCGGAAATGTATAAAGTCAGCATCCCTGAAATTATCAGCGGAGAAAGGAAAAGCGAGGAAATGAAAGAAGAAGTAAAAGAGACCGCAAAGAGTCTGTCTGATTATGCAGACGCAATTAACGAGAAAATCAGAAAAAGGGCAGTTTGGCTGTCTGTGTTCGCACTGATAGGACTGTTGATTTTTGCCGTGATAGACATGCTGGAACTGAATACGCCAGAAAGTATCTGGGAAGCAATTGCATGCATGGGGCTTGGTTGGTGCTGCGGCATTCTGATTTTGATGCCATTCGCACTGTCCGGACGTATTGGACGACTGAAGGCTAAAATTAAGATGCGTAGGGTGGCTGGGCATTTTACAGATAAAACAGGTAATTGATTCTGCAAATTTCAGTTTGTTGGATTCAATAAACGCAAAAAAGAGCTATCTGATCTTCAAAAATCAGATAGCTCTTAATCTTTGCAATTATTCGAATTCCACGGTTGCGGGCGGTTTGCTGGTTACATCATATAGAACACGGTTGATGTGAGGCACTTCGCCCACAATACGGCCGGAGACCTTGTCCAGCAGTTCCCAAGGCAGACGGGACCAAGTAGCGGTCATGAAATCCTGCGTCTGCACGCTGCGCAGTGCCACAGCATAATCGTAGGTGCGCTCATCACCCATCACGCCAACAGAGCGCATATTCGTCAGTGCGGCAAAGTACTGATTGGCAGTGCGATCCAAACCGGCGATGGCCATTTCCTCACGAAAGATGGCATCAGCCTGACGGAGAATGTCCAGCTTTTCGCGGGTGATCTCACCGATGATACGGATGGCAAGACCCGGACCGGGGAAGGGCTGACGCCATACAAGGCTTTCGGGCAGACCCAGCTCGATACCCAACTGACGGACTTCGTCCTTGAAAAGACGGCGCAGGGGTTCAATAATTTCCTCAAAGTCCACATACTCGGGCAGACCGCCCACATTGTGATGACTCTTAATGACTGTGGATTCGCCGCCTAAGCCACTTTCCACCACATCGGGATAGATGGTGCCCTGTGCCAGGAAATGTACCTTGCCAATCTTCTTGGCCTCGGCTTCAAAGACACGGATAAACTCCTCACCGATGATCTTACGCTTTCGCTCCGGCTCGGTAACACCAGCCAACTTGTCCAAGAAACGATCCTGAGCATTGATGCGGCGGATATCCACATGGAACTCGTCCTTCATCACGCACTCCACATCGTCACCCTCATTCAGACGCAGCAGACCGTGATCAACAAAAATGCAGGTTAACTGGCTGCCCACAGCCTTTTGCAGCAAAGCAGCAGCAACAGCACTGTCCACACCGCCACTGAGAGCCAGTAACACACGCTTGTCACCAATTTTTTCCCGGCATTCGGCAATGGCAGTATCCACATAGGAGGCCATTGTCCACTCACGTTGGAAGCCGCAGATACCGTAGAGGAAGTTTTCCAGAATTTGGTTACCGTACTCGGTGTGCATAACCTCGGGATGGAACTGCACGCCGTAGAGCTTGCGCTGTTCGCATTCAATAGCGGCGTGGACGCAGCCTGCGGAGGAGGCAGTAACGCAGAAGCCGGGAGCAAGCTGTTCCACCTCTACGCCATGGCTCATCCAGTAGATGGCGGTTTCAGGTACGCCGGAGAAGAGGCGAGAACTGCCGGTCTGACGCAGCTCGGTCTTACCGTACTCACGGGTGATGGCCTTACGGCACTTGCCGCCCAAGAGATGAGTCATCAGCTGCATACCATAGCAGATGCCCAACACGGGAACGCCCATGGAAAAGAGGGCAGGGTCCACCATGGGGGCGCCCTCGTCAAATACGGTGGCAGGACCGCCGGTGAAGATCAGCGCATCGGGGGCGAACTGACGCACCTCGTCCATGGAAATGCGGAATGACTTGATTTCACAGTATACGCCGCACTCACGCACACGGCGGGCAATCAGCAGATTATACTGACCGCCGAAGTCTAAAATCAATACTTTTTTCATTTACTGATCCTCCCGGAATACGATTTTTCCATCCTCTACGCTGTCAATAATGGCCAGCGAATGAATGTTATATCCCTCACGGCGCAGAGAGTCGCCGCCGTCCTGAAATCCTTTTTCAACAGCTACGCCGATACCCATCAGCTCAGCACCGGATTTCTGTACCACATCAATCAGACCGCGCATGGCATAGCCTTTTGCCATGAAGTCATCGATGATCAGCACCTTGTCATTGGGGCCCAACCATTCCTGCGCTACGATCAGCGTGACTTTCTTTTTGTAAGTATAAGAAAAAATATCGCTCTGGTACAACCCGCCCTCGATGTTGTCGCTCTTGGCTTTCTTGGCAAAAACCATGGGGACGCCATACTTTTGGGCGCAGATTGTCGCCAAAGCGATTCCGCTTGCTTCCGCAGTAAGCACCATTGTAATATTTTTCGTGTCAAAGTAGCGGGCGAATTCGTCTGCAATCTCGCCCATCAGGGCGGTATCTACACGATGATTTAGAAAACCATCTACCTTGACAATATTGCCGGGCAAAATCCGACCCTCTTGTATAATGCGATCCTTCAATAACTGCATAGGCTGTCTCTCCCCTCGTAAGTATATTGTATAATATCATACTCGTTTTTCAGGAAAAAACAAGAGAGAAAACGGCGAAAAATAGCGCGTTTTCTCTCGCTATTTTGACAGTTTTCATAATAGTAGAAGACGCTATTATTGCTTGGATAAGCTGCTCTTTACATAGTCGGTAAAACGCTGTGCGGCAGCGGTCAATGGTACGGCGTGGAGCGTACACATATCCACGCTGCGTGGCGGAATTTCAAAGTTGGTTTTCAATTTGCGCAGCTTGCCAATCTCCAGTTCACGCCTTACAAATTCCTCTGTGACCCCAGCCACACCAAAGCCGATGGTGGCAAGGTCTACCAGCAGGCTGCGTGCGCCCAGCTCAATTTCCGGATGTAGACGCAAACCATTTTGCAGGAAGTACTTTTCCAGATACAGACGGGAGGATGCTTTGCGCTCCAATAAGATCAGCGGGAATTGAGCGATTTCGTCCAGTGAGTATGTTTTTGAAAAATCGCAGGGATAGTCAGAACTTGCTACAAAAATGGAATGGGTAGCAAAGCAGGGGTAGGTGTTTAACGAAGCGGTGTCACTGGGCGTGCTGGCAAAGGCGACATCGACCTTGCCACTTTGCAGAAGACCTAACACTTTATGACTGCGACCGGATATGATTTGAATATGAATCGCAGGATATTGCCGGTGGAACTGATCTAAAAAAGGCAGGAGAAATTGGCTGGTTACGGTGTCACTTGCGCCGATGGTTAACTGACCCATTTGCAGTTCACGGGTCTGGGAAAGCTTAGCCTCGCCGGTTTCCAACAGACCCATAGCACTGCGGACATATTCATAGAGCATTTTGCCCTCGCCCGTCAGCGTTACACCTCGGGAATTGCGAGCAAACAGACGAGTCTGTAAATCTTTCTCTAATTGCTTAATAGACTGGCTAACTGCCGATTGCGAGATAAACAGGGCTTGTGCCGCAGAGGTAATGTTGCCGGCATCGGCAACTTCCTTAAACACACGGTAGAGTTCCAATTTAACTGACATATTCCCTCCATTAGAACAAATTATACAATTAACCTAAACATCTATTTTAATTATATTAGATTCTGGATTAAATGCAAGAGAAATTTACTGACTATTGCACAAGATCAGGCTGTATGGTATGATAACGGTAACAATTTGTCAAAGGAAGCTGACTTTATGGAACAGATTAAAAAAGTTTGGATGGGTTTAGACTGGTTTAACCGCATTCTTTTAGTAGCAGGTATTGTGCTTGCCGTTATTATGCTGGTGATGAAAAAAGGTTTTTATGGCGTAGTTTGCTTATTCCTGTTCTTTTTCATGATTATCTCCCGCAATAATGATCGCAAGAAAAAGAGCAGCCGCAAATACGGTACTATGTTTTTCCATATGCCGGATGGCGAATTGGTACCGCTGTTGTTTGAGCAGATCAAATCGGAGTATCTGCATAAGCAGGGAGCGAAGTATAATGGTCGCACTGTCAGCATACAGTTTCCCGTTTGGACCGTTAACAGCACGGAGATTGATACAGGTTTTGGCTTAATGATAGATGCAGCGGGCAGCCAGGATGAGAGCATGGTAAAAGGCTTAAGGCGTGGCGATTATATTGCCGTCACAGGTACCGTTGTTTCACCTAACCGTGAGTATTTCTACATCGGAGAGGTGACGGACCTGCGCCGTACCGGCGAGGAAAATATTTTCTTTCAACAACTGCAAAAGTAATAAAAAAACCTTTGGCGTAAGCCAAAGGTTTTTTGTTATCTTCTTAATTCTTCCCAAATAGTGATGGTTCCGGTTTCACGGGTCTTGTTGAGGTCAATCACACGCTGATTGCGGCTGCCACGGAACTGCAGGCTGATATCCTTCAATTCTGCCACAAAGCGACCGTCCACTAAAATATCAATATAAGAGAGCATCTCGTCGGTCACTTCGCAGTGGGGATAACTGCCATCTTGCAGTAACTCGCCGTCCAAAGTAAAGCCGGTGAATACCCAAATGCTCTTTTCGGGGTAGCGATCTTTTACCAATTTTAACAGCTTGACCAATTCACGTTGATTTCTTGGCTCAAAGGGTTCTCCGCCCAAAACGGTTAAACCGCACACAAAGCTTTTTTCCAGTTCAGCGCAGATTTCCGATTCAGTTTCTGCGGTATACGGTTTACCATAGCAAAAGTCCCAGGTTTGCGGCTGAAAACAATCTTTGCAATGGTTGGTGCAGCCGGATACGAACAAGGTCACACGCACACCGGCTCCATTGGCAATGTCACATTTTTTCAGTTCGCCATAATACATAATCGTGACTCCTTAAATAAAGGGGCGGACGCTGTGTCCGCCCCTTTTAAGTTTGTTCTTACAGATGCAGTACGCGGTCTTTGATTTCCTGAGTGCGGCCCTGATTCCAGAATTGGGTACCAATATAGCCACAGGTACGGCGTGCCACATTCATCTTATCCTGATCGGTATTGCCGCACTGGGGACACTTCCAAATCAGCTTGCCATCCTGCTCGACAATTTCAATCTCGCCATCCCAACCGCAGACCTGACAATAGTCGCTCTTGGTGTTCAACTCAGCGTAGATGATATGATCGTAGATGAACTTCATGAGTTCCAGCACGGCATCCAGATTGTTCTGCATGTCAGGCACTTCCACATAGCTGATAGCACCACCGGGGGACAGATGCTGGAACTGTGCTTCGAACTCCAACTTGGTAAAAGCATCAATGGGTTCAGTTACATGGACATGGTAGCTGTTGGTGATATAGCCCTTATCGGTAATGCCCTCAATGATGCCGAAACGCTTTTGCAGGCACTTTGCGAACTTATAGGTGGTGGACTCCAACGGTGTGCCATACAGGGAGAAGTCAATATTACTTTCTTTCTTCCACTTAGCGCATGCCTCGTTCATTTTGTTCATCACGTCCAAAGCGAAGGGCGTGGCGGCTGGATCGGTGTGAGATTTACCGGTCATAAACTTTACACATTCATACAAACCGGCATATCCCAAAGAAATGGTTGAGTAACCGTTAAATAGCAGCTTATCAATGGGCTCGCCCTTTTTCAAACGGGCCAGCGCACCATACTGCCACAGAATAGGCGCAGCATCGGACAAAGTGCCCTTCAGGCGCTCGTGACGACACAACAAGGCCTTGTGGCACAGTTCCAGGCGTTCATCAAAGATATTCCAGAACTTTTCAATATTACCACCGGAGGACAAAGCCACATCCGGCAGGTTAATGGTGACAACACCCTGATTGAAACGACCATAGTACTTGTGCTTGCCCGGCTCATAGTTGCCGGCGTTAGCAACGTTGCCGATACCGGCATCGGTGAAACGGTCAGGCGTCAGGAAGCTGCGGCAGCCCATGCAGACATACACATCGCCCTTGAGCTCCAGCATCTTTTTTTCGCTGATATAATCGGGTACCATGCGCTTAGCGGTGCATTTAGCAGCCAACTTCGTCAGATACCAGTATTTGCTGTCTTCGGTGATGTTATCCTCTTCCAACACATAAATCAGCTTGGGGAAGGCGGGCGTGACCCATACGCCGTTTTCATTCTTGACGCCCTGATAGCGCTGCTCCAGCATTTCTTCAATAATCACAGCCAGGTCATCCTTCTCCTGCTGAGAACGGGCCTCGTTCAAATACATGAACACGGTAATAAAAGGAGCTTGACCGTTGGTGGTCAGCAGAGTAACCACCTGATACTGGATGGTCTGCACACCACGGCGGATTTCCTCGCGCAGACGCTTTTCGGCAATGGCGTTGATTTTCTCGCTATCCACCACAATGCCGGAGGCATCAAACTCATCACGCACACTGGCACGCAGCTTTTGGCGGCTGATTTCTACGAAAGGAGCCAAATGGGTCAGGCTGATGGATTGACCGCCGTATTGGTTAGATGCCACCTGCGCCACGATTTGTGTAGCGATATTGCAGGCGGTGGCAAAGGAGTGGGGTTTTTCGATCATGGTACCGGTAATGACGGTGCCGTTTTGCAGCATATCATCGAGATTGACCAGGTCGCAGTTATGCATGTGCTGAGCATAGTAGTCGCTGTCATGGAAATGGATAATACCCTCACGGTGGGCATCCACAACATCCTGCGGCAACAAAATACGTTCACTCAGGTCACGGCTTACTTCGCCGGCCATATAGTCACGCTGGGTGGAGTTCACAACGGGGTTCTTGTTGGAGTTCTCCTGCTTTGCTTCCTCGTTATTGCACTCAATGAGGGAGAGGATCTTATCATCGGTTGTGTTGGATTTACGCACCAGACTGCGAGTGTAACGATAGGTAATGTACTGCTTGGCGACTTCAAAAGCACCGTGCGCCATAATATGATGCTCTACCATATCCTGGATCTCTTCCACGGTGGATGCACGCCCTACTTTTTGACATTGCAATTCCACGGATTCAGCAATGCGCTGAATCTGGACGGGGGTCATGCGATCCACCTCCTCCACAGCCTCGTTGGCTTTGGTGATGGCAATGATAATCTTAGTAATGTCGAAAACGACCTCTGAGCCGTTACGCTTGATAATCTTCATGATCCCTCGTCCTCCATTGTAATTTCACTTTAATTACGATATCTTCTATATAATAGCCTATATCTTGTGCTATTGCAACCGTTAAATGCGGAAATGGGACAAAATATGGGATAAAGGGTGACGAAAAGTAGCAGTGAAATTTGTTGAATTATACAAAATTTCACAATATATGGGCTACGATAATGCTTTGGAAACACAAAATATAGTGTGAAAAATGCAGTGATAGCAAGGGCTTTGACATTTTCGGCAATCGATGGTCGCACAATAGCCGCAGATATGTTATACTAAAAAAAGACTTGACAGGAAGGTACGAGTAATGAAGATTTGCAAACCTGTTTTGGATCAGGATTTTTCCTGCTTGATGAGCCGTTGTCCCGATACCTGCTGCGCAGGATGGCTGTTGCCGGTGGATGAAATGAGCAGGAATGGCTGGCAGCAGTTGCCGTCACCGTGGCACGAGGAAATGGATCGGGCAACACAAGATATAGAGGGCGAGTACTATTTGCGTCAGGTGAATGGCCGATGTGCTATGTTAGATGAGCAGAACTTGTGCCGCCTATATGCTGCTTGCGGAGAAGAGTCATTATGCCAGACATGTCATTTGCATCCACGCTTTGTGATGGAGTTCGGCGGCGTTCGTGAAGTGATGCCGGGGCTATCCTGTCCGGAATGGGCGCATTTATGGTTGATGAACGATGGAAGAGCTGCATTTGCCGTGGAAGAAACCGATGAGCTGCCTGCGCTCAACGACATTGATGGTGCGTGGTATTATCATTTGAAAAGCGTTCGCCGGAAGATGATAGATATGGCGCAAAACCGTGAGTTGTCAATGCCGCAGCGTATGGAGCAGATTTTGAAAATGGCACAGCTTGCGGATGAGGACGAAGAGGAAACCACCATATTGCCCGATGTATTACCCACATACCGCAGAAAGCTGCAGCGGATGGAAATATTGACACCGCATTGGCGTGAATTACTGCAGACGCAGGAACAGCCGGCAGAGCAGCCGTGGCGTGACACTGTGGCGGAGCAACTATTGGTATACTATCTGTTTCGCTTTTACTTAAAAGGTGTGTTTGATGGGCGCAGTTTGCCGTGGGCCAAGCTGGCGGTGTGGAGCACAGTAATGATCTATCACATTGGCGCAGCTTGTACGACACGGGAAGAGTTCTGCGAGATAGCACGGCTTTATGCCAAGGAAATGGAGCACAATGCACAGAATATAGAATCGCTGCATCGGGCTTTATGCCGCCGCAGTGGCCGTTATAGTGTGTCAGGTATTTTGCAAGCCGTCAAGGAGGGGAATATATGAAAAAGCTATATCAACTGTTAGAGGTGCAGCCGGGTGTCACCGCCATCATTGGCGGCGGCGGAAAAACCAGCTTGATGTATCATCTGGCAGCAGAACTGAAAAAGAAAGGTACCGTGTTGATTTGTACTACCACCCATATTGCAAAGCCGGAGCATTTACCTTTTGCGCAAACCCGTGAGGACTTGGCGCAGTTATTGGCAGAAAACGGCGTGGCATGTGCCGGCAGCTTTAACGAAGAGGGGAAACTCAGCGCACCGGATTTTGATGGTTGGCAGACCATGGCGGACTATGTCATTGTGGAGGCAGATGGTTCGAAGCGCTTGCCGCTCAAAGCGCATTTGCCGCATGAGCCGGTCATTCCAACCGAGAGCAACAATGTGATCTATGTGGTGGGGCTATCTGGACTGGGACAACCCATCGGACAAGCAGCGCATCGGGCAGAGCGTTATGCCGAACTGGCAAACGAAAGTGTGTATACCAAAGTGACAGCGGAGATGGCAGCGCAGGTAATCCGCACCGAGGGACTGCATAAGCGTGTATTCCTAAACCAGACGGATGCGCTGAATGGATTTACTCGTATGCTGCAATGTCGCACCTTTGCCAAGAGCGTAGGATGCCCCGTAGTGGCAGGCTCGTTGCGAGAGGGTAGCTGGTCAAAGCTATAAGTAAAAGGCTGTGGAGCAATCCACAGCCTTTTATTTATAGTGCCTGATATAGCGCATTGGTGAGTTTGGCATAATCCTCCAAGCTCAGACGTTCACCACGGACAGTGGGCTCGAAACCACAGTCGGTGATGATTTGTGCCAATTGATCTTTTGGTAGGGAATAGCCCGTTTGCAGGGAATTGACTAAGGTCTTGCGCCGCAGGGCGAAGCCTGCTTTTACTGTGCGCCAGAGTGCCGCCTCGGAAACCACATCCACCGGCGGGGCTTTGCGCACAGGACAGTGAATGACAGCTGAGGTTACTTTGGGCGCTGGTACAAAACAAGTGTTAGGTACGGTAAAGAGCAGCTCTGGTTCGGTGTAATACTGCATCAATAACGTAAAGGCACCGTAATCCGAGGTGCCGGGCTTGGCGCAGATGCGCTGTGCCACTTCTTTTTGGATGAGAACCGTCAAGCTTTCAAACAAACCCGATTCCACAAATTTGGTCAGCACCGGAGTCGTAATATTATAGGGCAGATTAGCGCACAATTTAGGTCGCAACCCTGCAAAGTGTTCCTGCACCAAAGTGTCCAGATCGACCTTCATAATATCGCCGGGAATCAGCGTAAAGTTATCGTATTCAGCCATGGTTTCAGCCAGTACCGGGTAAAGCCGCTTGTCCAGCTCCACAGATACCACTTTTCCGGCACATTGAGCCAGTTGCTGCGTCAGTGGGCCGATGCCGGGGCCAATCTCCAATACGCCGTGCTCTTTTGTAGCACCGCAAGCAGCGGCAATATCACAAGGTACCCAACTTTCGATGAGGAAGTTCTGACCTAAAGACTTGGCAAAATGGAAGCCGTGCCGGGCTAATAAGTTTTGAATATCATTGCGGTTACAAAGATCCATAGTAGATGCTCCTTGGTAAAAGTGATGTTAGTATAGCACGAAACGCAGCGTTCGTAAAGTGCTTGACAACACCAAGTGCCCATGCTAATATGTATAAAAAGTAAGAAAAGTTATACTTTTTGGTATTTGCATGGAGGATATAATATGAGCGATAAGAAACAAGACCGCTATTATATGACATCGGTCAAATTAGGCCCAAAGGGTCAGATTGTGATTCCCAAGGAAGTTCGCGAGATGTTCGGTGTGGAGCCGGGTGACACGATGGTATTGCTGGCAGACCGAAAGAAAGGTGTGGCGCTGCAGACGATAGATAAGCTGAATCCTATGCTGCGCAAGACATTTGCTGGCGTTGTAGGCGAGGAGGAAGATTAAATGCTGCGGGTGACAGATTTAGGAAAAAAGTACCCCACTTTTGAGCTGCACGATGTGACATTTGCGGTACCGCAGGGTACAGTGATGGGATTGATTGGCCGCAATGGAGCAGGCAAATCCACAACGTTGAAGTCCGTTTTGGGCTTGGTACACAGTGATTGCGGCGAGGTGCATTTTTTCGACAAAGATTTTGCAGAAAACGAGCAATATATCAAGGAAAATATCGGTGTAGTATTAGGCGGCATTGATTTCTACCCGAAAAAGAAATTAAAAACGATTACAGCTGTCACACGCCGTTTTTATTCGAGCTGGAACGAGGAAAAGTATCGTCACTATTGTCAACTTTTCGCATTGGATGAGAACAAGCGGGTAGATGAGCTGTCCGATGGTATGCGCGTCAAGTATTTGATCGCATTGGCCCTAAGCCACGAGGCGAAGCTGCTGATTTTGGATGAGCCAACCAGCGGCTTGGATCCGGTTTCTCGTGATGAACTGTGTCAGCTGTTGCGCCAGATTGTGGCGGACGGCAGTCGCAGTGTTCTGTTTTCCACCCATATTACCTCGGATTTGGAGAAATGTGCCAGCCATATCACCTTTTTGAAAGATGGCGAAATGCAATTCACCGGTACACTGCCGGCATTTATGGAGGCTTATCAGGAAGCGGGGGACACGCTGGAGGATATTATTGTGAAGGTGGAAAGGAGGAATTTTGATGAAGGCTCTATTATATAAACAGTTAAGCTTGGTATGCCATCCAATGACGCTGATGTTTACTTTGTTTGGCGTTATGCTCATCATTCCTAATTATCCTTACACGGTGGTATTTTTCTATGTTACCCTGGGTATCTTCTTTATGTTTAGCAACGGTCGGGAACAGAAGGACATCTATTATTCGGCATTGCTGCCCATCTGCAAACGGGATCATGTGAAGGGAAATGTGATTTTCATCATGCTGATTGAGATGGCATCACTGGTGATAACCGTGCCGTTTGCAATGCTGTCGGTAAAAATCAATCCGTTTGGTGAAAATCAGGTGGGATTAGATGCCAATGTGGCGCTTTTCGGCATTGCGCTGCTGCTGTATGCACTGTTCAACTATATCTTTGTCACATCATTTTACCGCTCCGCCTATAAAGTGGGCGCTTCGTATTTGAAAGCAATCATTCCAACATCAATTGCCATGGTTATCTGCGAAATCTTACCGCATATCCCGGCATTGTCCATGCTGAACGAAACCACCACTCAGGCAAATATACGGCAGCTGCCGATTTTACTGGTAGGCTTAGTGGTGTATGGCGTTATACTGTGGTGGACGTATCAAACCGCTGCTGCGCGCTATGAACTGGTAGATCTGTAAGAAAACAAAAAAACCTGTGGACATGAGTCCACAGGTTTTTATCGTTCAGGGAAGCAGTTTTGCCATATCATCCGGCAACGGTGCCACAATGTGAAGGATCTTGCCGCTTAATGGATGCTGAAGCCATAGCTCATAGGAGTGCAGGGCCGGTCGGCTGATGATAGAATGATCTTCTATACCATAGAGCCAATCACCCAATAGCGGATGACCGATAGATGCACAGTGCAAACGCAGTTGATGAGTGCGTCCTGTTAACGGACGCAAGCGCAGTAGGGCACGATTATCTCCGGATTGCAGAACCGTGTATTCCGTTTGAGCAGGAAGTCCGTTTGGCATTACCATGCGCCGCAGCACCGATTGAGGGTCACGGGTAATGGGCAAGTCAATGATACTGTGATCCGGAGCAGGAATACCCCGACAAATACCACGATACTCTCTGCGAAAGGCATCTGTGTGCAGAATATCCATACAGCGGGCGTGCATATATCCGTTTTTCGCCACCACCATGATGCCTGTGACACCACGGTCCAGGCGATTTACAGGATGGAAAACGGAGTTGTCACCTAAATAGTGAGCCACAGCTCCGGCAATGGTAACAGTTTCCTCTGTTAAGGCGGCGCAGTGTACCGTGATGCCGGCGGGCTTATTCAAAATCAAAAGGTCCTCATCTTCATACAGAATATCCAGTGGGTAATCTACCGGGAGAATATGAGGACTGCGAGTGGCATCGTCTGCAATGTTGATTGCCAGATCATCGCCACATTTTACATGAACGGCAACTGTGACAGGAGATCCGTTGAGCGTAATACCGTTCGTGCGCCACTTGATACTATTGATCAGCGTCGAGGATATTTGCCAGGTGATTTTTAGCAGATGTTTAACGGTCATTCCGGTTTCATCTGCTGTAACAATGTGATGTAGGATGCGAGGCTTGGACATCTCAAATTCCTTTCCGAAAAATAGCAGGCATCCCATTTGGGACGCCTGCTACTCTATGATATCAGCGATTCAGATAGCTGCGGCACTTTGCCTCAGCCTCAGCAGCGACACGATCCTCATCCACGGTAAGCAGTTTGCCATCCTTGACGGTAATTTTGCCGTTAACAACGGTCATATCAACGCCGCCCTTCAGTCCAACAGTACCCAAAACGGACTTGGCATCAAAGCAGGAACCAACCAATTCCAAACGACGCTCATCGACCAAGAACAAGTCAGCGCATTTGCCAACAGCCAGAGAGCCAATGTCATCACGACCCAGCAGACGAGCGCTGCCACGGGTAGCCATCTTCAGAATGTCATAACCGGTAGGAGCGGCATGGCTGGAGTTCAGGCGGTGCAGCAGGAATGCAACACGCAGTTCTTCCAACAAGTTAGAACCATCGTTACTTGCGCTGCCATCAACAGCCAGACCAACAGGAACGCCCAGCTCCAGCATCTCAGGAATACGAGCAATACCGGAGGACAGCTTCATGTTGGAAATGGGGCAGTGTGCAACACCGGTACCGGTCTTGGCCAATACACGTAGCTCTTCATCATTGAAGTGAATACCGTGAGCATACCAAACATCATCACCAATCCAACCCAAGCGCTCCATGTATTCCAAAGGACGTACGCCTTCACGCTCCAACATGAAATTTTCTTCGTCTTTGGTTTCACACAGATGGGTGTGCAAACGTACGCCATACTGGCGAGCCAAAACTGCACTTTCACGCAACAGATCAGCGGTTACAGAAAAGGGAGAACAGGGAGCCAAGGCTACACGATGCATAGCTCCATAGCTGGTATCATGATACTTCTCAATAATTCTTGCGCTGTCCTTCATAATTTCGTCCACAGTTTGAACAACGCTGTCAGGAGGCAGACCGCCATCCTTTTTGCTTAAGTCCATACTGCCGCGGCTGCAATACATGCGGATACCCAATTCGTCAGCAGCAGCAAACTGGGTTCCAATCAAATCACCGGAATTAGCGGGGAAAACATAGTGATGATCGAAGCAAGTGGTGCAACCATTCTTCATAAGTTCGCCCATACCGGTCAAACTACTCAAACGAATCACATCGGTATCCAAATTCTTCCAAATTTCGTACAGTGTGGTCAGCCAGTCAAATAGTTCCATATTCTGCACTTCAGGCAGGTTACGGGAGAATACCTGGTACAGATGATGATGGGTATTAATCAAACCGGGATAGCATAGCTTATGAGTGGCATCCACCACTTCGTCGGCAGTGACATCCAGGTTCGGACCGATTTTTTCAATCAAACCATCTTTGCAGAAAATATCAACATTTTTCAGCAGGCTATCGTTGTCATCGCAGGTAATCAATTGGGAAATATTTTTAATTAGTAAAGTAGACATAGATTTACTCCTTTTTATAAAAAACCAAAAAAGAGTAGATCCGTACTGGACCTACTCTTTTTATTCATTACAATTCCTCGCGGAAGTAGAAGAGACCGAGGAATGTGATTATTGAATTGTCAACGTTCTTCGCGGAAGTAACTCAAGCCCAAGGAAGCGGGAGGCAGATTTTCACGCTTTTTGCGCAGAGAAACAACGATCAAAACAATCAAAGTAACGACGTAAGGCAGCATCTTGAAGATTTCCTGAGAGCTACGGCCCAAGCCGGGGATATACAGATATGCCCAATAAACGAAACCGAACAGATAGGAGCTCCAAATAGTACGGACAGGCTTCCAAGTAGCAAAGATAACCAGTGCCACAGCCAACCAGCCCAAGCCCTCGATAATACCATCGTTAGCCCAAGTACCCTTGATGTAGTCCATGGTATAGTAGACACCACCCAAGCCAGAGATGCCTGCACCCAAAATGGTTGCCAGATATTTGTATCTGGTAACATTGATGCCAGCAGCATCAGCCGTACCGGGGTTTTCACCAATAGCACGCAGGTTCAAACCGGGGCGGGTCTTATTCAAGTAGAAGGACAGGAAAATAGCAACCGCAATTGCCAAATAAACCATGAAACCGTACTGGAACAAAATCTTGCCGAAGAAACCAAGATTACCCAAACTCGTGTAAGCACGGAAACCGCCGGAAGTAACAGCGGTAGAAACCTGACCAACACCGCCGGAAAGGGTGTTCAAGCTACCGCCAAAGAAATTAGCGACACCGCCGCCAAAGATGGTCAACGTCAGACCGGTAACATTCTGGTTAGCACGCAGCGTGATAGTAAGAAAAGCGTAAATCAAGCCGCCGAAACCTGCACCAATAAAGCAAGCAATCAGGGACAGCAGAACGCCGATAATGGGGGATGAGCCACCGGCACGTTCATAGAAGAAGGCTGCCAGCAAGCTGGAAATGGCACCCATGTACATAATGCCGGGAACGCCCAGATTCAAATGACCGGCTTTTTCGGTAATAATTTCGCCCAAGGCACCGAACATAATGATGGTGCCAAAAGCAACGGCAGAAGTAAACAAAGAAATCAGTTGTGTCATTACTTGGACACCTTCTTTCTACGGAATTTAACAGTATAATTCACAAAGAATTCACTGCCCAACAGGAAGAACAGAATGATACCGGTAATCATCTCAGCAACTTCTTTGCTCAAGTTATACTGAGAAGCAATCTGGATAGCACCCTTTTCCAGGATGATCAGCAAGAAAGAGAAGATAACCATGACCACGCTGTTGAACTGAGCCAACCAAGCAACAATGATGGCGGTAAAGCCACGGCCACCGGCAGTTGCGGTAGAGATGGTATGAGATGCACCGGACACAGCGATAAAACCAGCCAAACCGCAAATTGCACCAGAGATAATCATCGTGCGAATGAATACCTTATTGACGCGAATACCAGCGTAACGGGCGGTGTTTTCAGAGTCACCGATAACGGAAATCTCATAGCCGTGCTTGGACTTATTCAGATAGAAATACATGGCAATAGTCACGATTGCAACGATTACCACATTCCACATGAAGTCGCCGTTAAAACCATGAGAGAACATGTTGGGCAACCAACCGGCATTACCATTAGAGTTAATGACACCGACGGTATTGGAGCCAATGGGATTTTCCCACTTAGCTACAAAGAAACTGGTCAACTGGATGGCGATATAGTTCATCATCAGTGTGAACAGGGTTTCATTGGTATTCCACTTGGACTTGAAAAAGCCGGGCAGGAAAGACCACAGACCACCGGCGATCAAGCTGGCAATAATCATAACCAGCAGCAATAAAGCAGTGGGGATGCTGCTCAGATACTTCATGCAAGCTGCAGAAGCGATTGCACCGACCAGAATCTGACCTTCAGCACCGATATTCCAGAATTTCATCTTGAATGCGGGTGCTAAGCCAACGGCGATACACAGCATGGTCATGGCATCACGCACAGTAACCCAAGATTTTTTAATAGAACCAAATGCACCATCAAGGATAGTAATATAAACCTGAATGGGATTGGTGTCAACCAAAGATGTTAACAGAATGGCGCAGACCACCAAAGCCAGCAAGAAACCGATTCCGCGGATGCCCCAAGCTTTCCAAGTGGGAAGAATTTCGCCGCGCTTAGACATCTGTAACACAGGCTCATGAGCGACAGGTTTTTTACTCATTATTCAGCGCCCTCCTTTCTATGCTGAGTCATCAGCAAACCGACCTCTTCTTTTGTAGTGGTACGACCATCTACAATACCGGAAATCTGACCACCGCACAGAACAGCAATGCGGTCGCACAGCTCCAGCAAAACATCCAGATCCTCGCCAACATAAATAACGGCGACACCCTTCATTTTCTGTTCGGTCAGCAAATTATAAATAGTATACGAAGTGTTGATATCCAAGCCACGCACAGCATAAGCACTCATCAACACGGAAGGCTGCTGAGCAATCTCACGACCGACCAAAACCTTCTGCACGTTACCACCGGACATGCGGCGGACAGGGAAACTGGTGCTGGGAGTAACAACTTCAAGTTCCTTCCAAATACGATCGGCCAACTCCTGAGGACCCTTCTTGCTGACAAACAGGCCCTTGCCCTTACGCCAGGAACGTAGCATCATGTTGCCGGTCATACCCATGGTGCCGACCAAACCCATGCCCAAACGGTCTTCCGGTACAAAAGACATGGAGATACCGGACTTGCGGATGGTCATAGGATCCTTGTTGGTCAAATCACGATCTTTGCCGCTGTCAGGATCATGGAACACGATAGAACCTTCCGCAACGGGATACAGACCGGCAACAGCTTCCAATAGCTCTTTCTGACCGGAACCGGCGACACCGGCAATACCCAGAATTTCGCCAGCATTGGCGACAAGAGAAACATCATCTAAACGCTTAACGCCCAACTCATCATAGGCGGTAATATTTTTTAGCTCCAGACGAGGTGTTACATTAACGGGATTGGGACGGTCGATGTTCAAAGACACACTGCGTCCAACCATCATATCGGTCAAAGATTGCTGGTTAGCGGTCTTGGTCTCAACACAACCGATGTACTCACCCTTACGCAGGATTGCCACGCGATCGGAAACATCCAACACTTCGTGCAGCTTGTGGGTAATGATGATCATAGATTTGCCATCAGCCTTCATAGTGCGCATGATGTCAAACAATTTGACGGTTTCCTGCGGCGTCAAAACAGCGGTGGGTTCGTCCAAAATAAGAATATCAGCACCGCGATACAGAACCTTTACAATTTCGACAGTCTGCTTTTGAGAAACAGACATATCATAAATTTTTTGGTCGGGCTGAATATCAAAGCCGTATTTGTCGCAAATCTCTTTGACTTTTTTGCTGGCCGCTTTCAAATCCAGCTTACCTTCACCGTCCAAACCCAAAACGATATTTTCGGTGGCGGTAAACACATCGACCAGCTTAAAATGCTGGTGAATCATGCCGATACCATTGGCAAAAGCATCCTTAGGGGAGGCGATAGTCACGGGATTGCCGTGAACGTAAATTTGCCCCTCATCGGGGAAGTAGATGCCGGAGAGCATATTCATCAATGTGGTCTTACCACTGCCGTTTTCACCCAGCAGAGACAAGATTTCACCTTCACGCAGTTCTAAGTTGACGCGATTGTTAGCGACAACGCTACCGAAACGCTTGACGATATTCTCCATTTTAATTGCGTTAGCAGTTTCCAAGGCTGTCATCCTTTCTTTCGAGATTATCAAGCATAATCTCGGTATTATTTACAACAGTATTTTATCATAAAATATTCGTTTTGTAAATCGAAATTGACTAAAAAGTCCAATGAAATCTGACAAAAATTAGAAAGTTTTTACATAAAATAAAAGGGTTGCCGGAGCAACCCTTTTATTAAGTAGTTGTAAAACGATATATTAGCCGTTATTCAACTCGCTAATACCATCGATGCGCAGCTCGAAGTAGGGAGCGGAACGGAACTCGGACTCATGGAAGTAACCATCAGCAATAGCCTCAGTGTCAGCTTCGAACTTATCGTCGGGCTCGACATTGGACATAGCGGAATCCAAATTCTTGCCATCAACAGTGAAGTTGGCGCAATCGAAAACATGCAGGGAACCATCCTTCAAAGCACCTTCAACCTCGGCGACCTTATCAGCAGTACCCTCAGCGCAGGACTTGCCCAACTCGGTGATAGCAACAGCACCGGCATCATAACCTTCAGCCCAGTTGGTATCAATCTTCTCACCCTTCAGGAGCTGAGAGAATGCATACTCATAGTAAACTTCCCAGTTGTTGGTAGCGGAGGTCAGAGCAGCGGTAGGAGCAACACTCAACATATCAATGTTGTAACCAACGGAATAAACAACGGTGCCAGCCTTCAGAGCTTCCTCGCAAGCGGAGGGAGCACCGGTGGAGTCAGCATGCTGACCAATGATAACGCAACCATCGGAAATCATAGCTTTGGCAGCCTCAGCCTCCTTGGTCAGATCGAACCAAGCGTTGGTGTACTGAACTTCCATCACAACATTTTCATATACGGACTTGATGCCCAGATAGAAAGCGGTGTAACCGGAAACCACTTCTGCATAGGGATATGCGCCGACATAACCGACCTTGACATTGCCGTCAGCATCCTTGCCGGAAGCGGGGATCTCGCCGTTCTTGTCCAGCTCGGCCAGCTTCATACCAGCAACAACACCAGAGACATAACGAGACTCATAAATCTTATTAAATGCGTTGGAGAAGTTGTCCAAACCGGAAACAGCAGCGGTATCACCGGTCACGGAAACAAACTGAACATCGGAATTTTCAGATGCAGCCTGCTGAGCATGGGACTGATGACCATAGGAGTTAGTAAACACGGCAACACAGCCCTCGTCCACCAACTGAGTGCAGGTGTCATAGCAGACTTCGTTTTCGCCAATGTTGTACTTCCAGATGATCTGGTCAGCAGCAATGCCCAATTTCTCGGCAGCAGCCTTGATGCCATTGATGTGAGCTGCGGTGTAACCCTCGTTCTCATCACCAACCAAGACAACACCGATCTTGACGTCGCTGTTGTCGCCCTTGCCTTCATCGCTGCCGCCGCCGCAAGCGACCAGAGACAGTGCCATGACCAAAGCAAGGATCAATGCAAAGATCTTTTTCATTTTGAAGTTTCCTCCTTTAAAATGTGTGACACTTGGCGGAAAGAAGTAAATTTCCAAGTGCCGGAATAGCAGATTTTTCTGCATTCATGTAGGTTATTATATCGTCTTTTCCCAAAAAATTCAATATCCAATATAGAAAACGACAAAAATTATTCCACATGCACAAAAAATGTTGTGCAAACTCGTGAAAATGTACAATTGATAATTGTAGAAAATGAGGATGGCATCATCAGCAAATGATGGCTTGCAGGTTAAGAGCAGAATGTTGTTCCAAATAGTGCAAAAGAAGAAAAGAGAGGCGAATGCCTCTCTTTTCAATAGTAGTATAATTACTGATGGATACGGGTACCGGTCTTGCCGGCGATACCGTCCTTGGCCTTCTCTAGCAGAGTGATCAAAGCGGTGCGGCCAGCCTTGGATTCTGCGAACTTAACAGCAGCCTGAACCTTAGGCAGCATGGAACCCTTAGCAAACTGACCCTGCTCGATGTACTCATAAGCTTCAGCGGGAGTCAGATCGTCCAGACCCTTCTGGTCGGGCTTATTGAAGTTGATAGCAACCTTCTCAACAGCGGTCAGGATGATCAGCATATCGGCATCCAGCAGCTCAGCCAGCAGCTCACTACCGAAGTCCTTATCGATAACTGCGGGAGTACCATAGACCTTGCCTTCCTTGCGGATGACGGGAATACCGCCGCCGCCCACTGCGATAACAACGTTACCAGCGTTGACCAAAGTCTTGATGGACTCAGCCTCAACGATATCAAAGGGCTTGGGAGAGGGAACGACCTGACGATAGCCACGACCGGCATCCTCAACCATGGTGTAACCCTTCTCAGCAGCGATGCGATCAGCAGTTTCCTTATCATAGAAAGCGCCGACGGGCTTGGTGGGATTCTGGAAAGCGGGGTCATCCTCGGACACGACAGTCTGAGTGACGATGGTAGCAACGGGCTTATTCATGCCGCGGGAAGCCAACTCGTTACCGATAGCCTGCTGCAGATGATAGCCGATGTAACCCTCGGACATAGCACCGCACTCGGGGAAAGGCATATCAGCCTTGATAGCGCCGGCCTCAGCAGCGGTGGATAGACCCAAATTGATCATACCGACTTGAGGGCCATTGCCGTGAGCGATAACAACCTCGTTGCCCTCGGCAATCAGGTCAACGATAGCCTTAGCGGTGTTAGAAACCAATGCCAACTGCTCGGTAGCAGTGTTGCCCAGAGCGTTACCGCCCAGTGCAATAACAATCTTCTTGCTCATTTTATCTTTACCTCTATTGTATGTAATTTATAAGTATTCAATGTAGAAAGGCGGGAGTGTCGCGAGACACTCCCCCCTTCGGAAATGCAGATTATTTTAAAAAGTTTTAATTAGAACTTTTTGCGCTGATCATCAGCAGCATCCAACTTCATCAGAGCCTTGACGGGATCTTTGACCTGAGCCATGAAGATCATAGCAGCGATGATGTAGGGCTTGTAGGAAGCTTCCTTGTACAGGGGAACGATGTAACGATCGAACACGGAGTTATCAACTTCGCCTTCCTTGCAGCTCAGACCGGTGATGTCTGCGGGCAGGCAGTGCATGTACAGAGCCTTGCCATCCTTGGTCAGGGACATCATTTCCTCGGTGCAAGCCCAGTCCTTGTGCTCAGCGTTCTGAGCCAGCAGGCGCTGCTCCAGAGCATCGATACCAGCCTGATCGCCAGCGGAGTACAGCTTGGTGCGCTCTTCCATTGCTGCGAAGGGAGCCCAGGACTTGGGATACACGATATCAGCATCCTTGAATGCTTCCTTCATGTCGTTGGTCTTGTGGAACTTGGAACCGTACTTCTCACAGTTCTTGCGAGCGACTTCCTCGACCTCAGGCATAACATCGTAGCCTTCGGGATGAGCCAAAGTCACGTCCATGCCGAAACGGGTGAACAGACCGATAACGCCCTGAGGAACGGACAGGGGCTTACCATAGGAGGGAGAATATGCCCAAGTCATAGCGACCTTCTTGCCCTTCAGGTTCTCAACACCACCGAAGTAGTGGATAACGTGCAGCATATCAGCCATGCACTGAGTGGGGTGGTCAACGTCGCACTGCAGGTTCACCAGAGTGGGGCGCTGCTCCAGGATGCCCTGACGATAACCGTCTTCCAGAGCGTCCATGAAGGTCTTCTGATAGGTATGGCCCTGACCAATGTACATATCATCACGGATACCGATGACATCAGCCATGAAGGAAACCATGTTAGCGGTCTCACGAACGGTCTCACCATGAGCGATCTGGGACTTCTTCTCGTCCAGAACCTGCTCTTCCAAACCCAGCAGGTTGCAGGCGGAAGCGAAGGAGAAACGGGTACGAGTGGAGTTGTCGCGGAACAGGGAGATACCCAGGCCGGAATCGAAC
>JAZLJB010000052.1:0-16682 GCA_045617685.1 Vescimonas sp. | reverse complement strand
AGAAGGATTCGAACCCTCACATACGGAGTCAGAGTCCGCTGTGCTACCATTACACAATCCCGCTATGTCGTCATTCTTGCCTGACGAACAAGTATTATTATACTCGGAAATTTGCATTTGTCAACACTTTTTTCAAAGTTTTTTTAGTTTTTTCGTCCCATCCTGAGATGGGACGAAAAAACTAAATTCGCAATTTATGCTTTCAAGTCTTCACCCATGAAGTACTTTTTCATCGGTTGATACAGAATAGCAAAAATAATCAAGCAGATCACCATATCAATCGCTACATAGCTACCATTATACGCTGCAGAGTAGATGTAGGGATTCGCAAATGTTGTGTTGAACAGCTCTACAGGTTCATAGATGCGATAGATGGTGATACCGCTGATGAAGTGCACAATAAAGCGCAGGACACAACCCAAAACCGTTCCGACAAACACTCCGCCCTTCTTGCGTGCAAACAAACCGGCAAAACCAAGGACTGTGAATGCCACCAGATAGTCCAGCAACATGCTCGTCCAGCCCCAAGCATAGGCGCCGTCAAAAATCAGCTGTAACAAACCATAGGCAAATGATGCGATGAAACCGTCCTTCAAACCCCAACGTGTGCAATAGAACAAGATCGGCAACATACCGATGCAAACACTGCCGCCCTGAGGCAACTCAAACAACTTCAGGTAACTCAGCACAGTAGCCAACGCCACCATGATAGCGCCCTCACACAGCGCACGCAATTTCAGATGATTCATAATCTTCCTCCTAAACAAAAAATACCACATGGCGAGCCATGCGGCGTCGCAATGCGGTAAAACAGTTTTCTATATAACTCGCATTCCTACGCCGGCATTACCCGGATCAGGTTCGAGGGATCATAGCGGCTATACGCTATATCTCAGCCGGTTTGCACCAGCACCCCTTGGATTGTATGCTCATCATAGCACTTCATTTACACCTTGTCAAGAAAAAGGGATGCCCCAAGGCATCCTCTTTTGCTTACATCCACATGGCAAACAAGCGCAACACATTACCCAGCGCCTTTCGATACCACGGGCGATGTTTCCATTCCGCTTTATTCACGGCATGGCTCTGCGTCGTAATGCGGTTCATATCCTCCTGCAGATCGGCCAGCATAGGCACTCCATAAAGCACCTCGCCACATTCAAAATGGAGCTGGAAGCTGCGATAGTCCATATTAACAGAGCCCACAAACGCCGCCTCTTGATCCACCAACACTGTTTTGCCATGCAAAAGGCCCGGCGTGTAGATGTAGATCTGAACATGGTGATCCATCAGTTCGCCGAAATAGCTCTCCGCCACCAAGTAGGCAAACTTATGATCCGGTATCCCCGGCATCATCAAACGCACATCTATGCCGCTGTCGCCCGCCATGCAAAGGGCACGCATCATCGGCTCATCAATAGCTAAATACGGCGTTGTGATATACAGCGTATGCTGCGCTGCCGTGATCAACTGCAAATAGAGGTCTTCCACGGTATTAATGGGATTATTATCCGGTCCGTCTGCCACACACTGGCAATAGCCAACGCTTTCGCCGCTCATATTCGGCCGGTAATAATCGTGCTCGTGTTCTAAGGTACCGCCCATCCGTTCCCACAAATGCAGGAATTCTCGTGTCAGGCCCCATGCACCGTCACCCTCCAGACGCACGCCGCAATCCTTCCAATGGCCAAAGCGCTCCACAATATTAGCATACTCATCGGCAATATTTGCGCCGCCGGTATAGGAAATATTACCGTCAATGCAAGTGATCTTACGGTGGTCACGGTAGTTGAAGTACAACCGATTCACATAGTGATGCACCGGATTAAACACCTGCACCTGAACTCCAGCCTGACGCAATTCTTCCAACGCCTCCGCCTGCATACGCATCATGCTGCCGAAATCATCAAAAATAATCTTGATCTCCACGCCAAGCGCACTCTTACGGCGGAAAATATCCATCATACGGCTCCAAACCTCGCCGGTAGCGATGATGAAATACTCCATGAAGATAAAATGCTCCGCCTGCTCCATGTAGTGCAGCATATCTTCCAGACAGTCTTCACCACTTGGCAGATAGGTTACTTTTGTATTTTGATACAACGCAAAACCGTGTCGATTCAAAAACGATGCAATTTTGCCCCAGCGTGGTTCTTCTCGGCGTAATCGCTCTAAATTTGACCGCTCGATCTCCTGCTGCGCCTGCGAATCCTTTGGGTACTGACACGTTTTCAACGCCAGACGCTTATTCTGACGGTCTCCACTCCACAACCAGTAAAGGATCAATCCCACCACCGGCACTGCCAAAATCAGCAATACCCAGCCGAATTTATAACTGGTACTGCCTGGTCGAGCATAGACACGGAGAGCATAGACGATTGCCAACAATTCCAATAATGTATAGGCGAGCGCCATGTGCTGCTGCAAAAAGTAGGACAGCAGAAATACGATGGCAATTTGCGCCACCAACAACACTGCTACCAACGCCAGACGCAATGCCGCCGATATGCGGCGCTCCGTGCGTTGCTGAACTTGATGCTTTTCCAATATGCTCACCTCCCCTATAAGTTGGCAGGGCTATCCAACGCACTCGTCAGACAGCCCCGATTATATCACTCCTGGGATTTATGCAGCAAATCCTGCTGAATATTCCACAATTTTTCAGATAGGTCCACATAGTAGGTATGCGGATTGTCAAAGCGCTTGACTTCATCCCACAGCGTATCTACCTGCTCACGGCAATACTTCTGAATTTCCTGCAGACTGGGAGAATCATAAACTCGCTTACCATTCAAGAACACCGGTACCAGCAGTTCTTTGGCAGTAAAATTATACACCGTTTTCGTTTTCCAGGTAGCGGTAGGATCAAAGATCTTCAAATCGCCGCTATCATCCACTTGCTCATCATACACCGTCATATAGTCGGCGATGGCTTTTCCGGTATCGTTGCCAAAGAAACGGTACAGTTTCTTGAAGTGCGGAACCGTGATCTTTTCCACATTTTCGCTGACTTTGATCTTGGGTTTCACCTGACCGTTTTCGTCTTCCACGGCCACCAGCTTATACACACCGCCGAACACGGGTTCGGATTTTGCCGTGATCATACGCTCGCCGACACCAAACATGTCGATCTTGGCATCTTGCAGCAGCAGATCCTGAATCAGGTACTCATCCAAAGAGTTGGAGACGGAAATCTCACAGCTCTCCCAACCGGCATCATCCAGCATCTTGCGGGCTTTCTGGCTCAGATACGCCATGTCACCGGAGTCCAGACGAATGCCGCATTTCTTGATACCCAAAGGCTTCAGCACCTCGTCAAACACACGGATGGCATTGGGAACACCGGATTTCAGCGTATTATAAGTATCCACCAAAAGCGTGGCATTATTGGGATAGGTCTGGCAGTAAGCCTTGAATGCATCATATTCCGTTTCAAACATCTGCACCCAGGCATGTGCCATAGTACCGCCGGCAGGAACACCGTACATCTCATCAGAGATGGTGCAAGCTGTGCCGTTGCAGCCGCCGATATAAGCGGCACGGGCGCCAACGATTGCCGCATCCGCTCCCTGCGCTCTGCGAGAGCCGAATTCCAGAACGGTACGGCCACGGGCAGCACGAACGATACGGTTCGCCTTGGTGGCAATCAGGCTCTGATGGTTAATGGTCAGCAAAGTGAAGGTTTCAATAAGCTGCGCCTCAATAGCGGGCGCACGCACCACCACCAGCGGCTCACGGGGAAACACCGGAGTGCCCTCGGGAATGGCGTAAATATCACCGGTGAAACGGAAGTCTTTCAAATAGTCCAAGAATTCTTCACAAAAGATATTACGGGAGCGAAGATATTCGATGTCCTCCGGCTCAAAATGCAGGTTCTCGATATACTCGATCAGCTGCTCCAAGCCGGCAGCAATGGCAAATCCGCCATTATCAGGCACCTTGCGGAAGAACACATCAAAATAAGTGATGCGATCCTTATATCCGTTTTTCAAATAGCCGTTACCCATGGTCAGCTCATAGAAATCACAAAGCATGGCCATGTTCAATTTTTCCACAGTTTTCATCCTCTATACCTCAAATTTCATATTTGGATGTGCTTTATTCATTATAGCCCTATTTTGCCATTTATGCAATCTTTTTCCCTATTTTCATGCCCGGAATACGGAATGCTCACTGTTTCCGCTTTGCATAACAGTACCAGAATATGACACCAACTGCGCATCCGCCAACAATATTGCCCAGTGTGACCGGGAGCAGATTACCAAGAACATAGTTCCCCCAAGTCAGCTCTTCAAAAGCAACAGCCTCCAATGGATACGCCGCTTTTGCAAACAAACCTGCCATGCAATAGCCCATGTCGGCAACAGAATGGTTAAACCCACAAGTCACAAAGAACATGACCGGAGCCCAGGCACCGATGAAACGGCTGATGCCGTCCTTACCCGCCAGTGCCACCAGAACGCCCACCGTCACCAGAATGTTACACAAAACACCCATGAAAAAAGCGTTTCCAAAGGGCTGTGTCATCTTTGTCTGCGCTACCTTCATGCAGTATAGTGCCAAGGCATTTTCTCCGGCAGACATCCAGCCGAAGCGTGCGCACAGGAACGACACCATCCATGTACCTACAAAATTACCGACATAGACAATGCCCCAATTGCGCAACAGACCGCCAATCCGAACTCTCCGATCCAACACGCTGATGACCATCAGCGTATTGCCGGTGAACAATTCTGCGCCCGTCATGATGACAAGGCCCAAACCGAAAGCAAACAGCACACCCGACACCATGCGGATCACCGATGCGTTATCCAGTGTATAGCAGGCAATATCTGTGACCATGGCCGGAAAGCCTATCATCCAGCCTGCCAGAATAGCTAATAAAAACAGTTTCAGTGCAGGAGTGGTCGCCTTTTTTTCGCCGGCTGAGGAATAATTGGCGGTCATTTCCGCAGGTGTGAAATATCCCATACTCGCTCCTATCTTATGCCATACGCTCGGCCGAGCGTACCACATGCTCCATCAATACCACCGTTGTCACGGCTCCGATACCGCCGGGCACCGGTGTAATGGCATTGACAACGGGTGCAACGGCATCATAATCGGCATCGCCCGAAATGCCGCCTTTGCCTTCTTTCTTATCGGCATCCCAATTGATAGACACATCCAACACCACCTGGCCGGCACGCACCATATCCGCCGTCAAGCTGTTGAGCACACCGACAGAGGTGACAATGATATCTGCCTGCCGTGTCAGCTCCGACAAATTCTTCGTCTTTGTATGGCACACGGTCACCGTGGCATTACGCTGCAACAGCATCATAGCCGCCGGCTTGCCCACCACGGCAGAACGGCCGATGACTACGGCGTGTTTTCCGGTGCAATCAATGCCATACGCCGACAGCACCTCCATGCAGGCCTGCGCCGTGCAGGGCGGAAAACCCAGTTCACGATGCAAAAATACGCCGGCACTGCTCAGATCTGTCATACCGTCTACATCCTTTTCAGGGCGCAGCGTATTGCATATTTTCTGCTCCGCCTGACGCAAATGCCGCGGCAAGGGGCGCAGCATCAATACACCGTGAATACTCGTATCTTCATTCAATGCCTGAAGCTGTGCCACCAGCTCCTGCTGTGTCACATCCACGGGCAGCACGATTCTCTCCACCGCTACACCAACCGAGTCCGCACATTTCACAGCGCCATTTTCATAGCTGATATCTGCGGCAGCTTCTCCGCAGCGGACAATGGCCAGCTTCGGCGTAATATTCTTTTCCGACAGTGCCGCAACACGCCGCAAAAGCTGCTCTTTCAGCGCTGCCGTCACTTCTTTTCCCAATAGCTCCTTTGCCAAGTGGCACCCTCCTCACTTCTCCGTAAGCTGAGCTTGCACGGCGGCAAAAATTTCGTCTGCCGTGGTACAGCCACGGTGCAGCATTTCTTCACAGCGAGCATTCAGTTCCTGCGCCAATTGACGGTCCTGCAAGCTTTTCGTGTTGATCAGCACATTCAGCGATGCCGCTTGCAATGCCGCCTTGCAGCACACCGCTCCGCAGCCGGCATCGGAAATCGCCAGCCGTGAGCCTTTCTCGGCAAACACCGCCATCTTTTCAATTGCTGCGCAGCACAGCTCCATAATACGCAGTGGCACCCGGCAGGCTGTTTTTGTGGCCTCCTCCATGATAAGGGGACGCTGTGGATCATCTTTGGGCATGCCATAGGCAGCGGCTAACGGCGCAAAGCCTACTGCATCCGCCTCCACCTGATCCAGAAGCTCCGTCTGCAACGCATCACACTGCGCTTGCAGGGAGCGGATTTCTTCCTCCACGGCGGCATATTTTTTCTTGCCGACCGTGAGGCTTGCCACCATATTGCCCAAAGCCGTACCCACGGCTCCCACCAGTGCCGCTGCACCGCCACCGCCGGGTACCGGCTCGGCTGACGCCAAGACCGCCACAAACTCACGGCAGCTGTTATTTGTAAAATCCATAATTTCTCCTTAATGGCTTAGAAAAGTCCCGTAATCTTACCGGTGATATCCACATCAATATTTTCCGCAGCAGGCACTTTCGGCAGGCCCGGCATGGTCATGATATTGCCGGTCAGCACCACCACAAATCCGGCGCCGGCAGACACCTTCATCTGCCGCACCGTTACCGTAAAGCCGCTGGGCGCACCCAGACATTTCGGATCATCCGACAGAGAATACTGCGTCTTTGCCATACAGATCGGCAACTTATCATAACCAAGCTCCGTCAAACGCTCCATCTCCTGACGGGCCGTATCGGTAAAGACCACATCTCTGCCGCCGTACACCTTGGTCACGATGGCACGGATCTTCTCTTCAATGGGCTGCGCCACATCATAGGAAAACGCAAAATCATTGGGCTGGCAGCAAAGGCGCTTCACCTCTTCGGCAAGCTCCATGCCGCCTGCGCCGCCTTTACCCCACACTTCGGACAAGGCCACATGGACACCCAGCTCCTGACACTTTTCACGAATCAGCGCCAGCTCCGCCTCCGTGTCCTGCGGGAAACGGTTGATGGCCACCACACACGGCAAGTGATACACATTTGTCATGTTGGACACATGCTTGAGCAGATTGGGCAAGCCTCGCTCCAAGGCCGCCAGATCTTCACGGTCAGTTTCGCCTTTCGGCACACCGCCGTTATACTTCAAGGCCCGTGCCGTGGCCACCACCACAACGCAATCCGGTTTCATCTCCGCCACACGGCACTTGATATCCAAAAACTTCTCCGCACCCAAATCGGCGCCAAAGCCCGCCTCAGTAATAGTATAATCCGCCAGACGGCGTGCCATCTTCGTTGCGATCACCGAGTTGCAGCCATGGGCAATATTGGCAAACGGCCCACCGTGGACCAGCGCCGGTGTATGCTCCAGAGTCTGCACCAGATTGGGCTTGATGGCATCCTTCAGCAGCGCCGTCATAGCGCCCTGCGCCTTCAGATCCGCTGCCGTTACCGGTGTACCGTCATAGGTATATCCCACCACCATGCGGCCCAAGCGCTCACGGAGATTCTGCAAATCACCGGCCAGACACAGCACTGCCATGATCTCACTGGCTACGGTGATATCATACCCGTCGTTACGGGGTACACCGTTGGTCTTGCCGCCCAGACCGTCCTGCACACAGCGCAGTTGACGATCGTTCATATCCACGCAGCGACGCCATGTGATCCGATTAGGATCGATGCCCAGTTCGTTGCCCTGATAGATATGGTTATCCAGCATCGCCGCCAGCAGATTATTCGCTGCACCGATGGCATGAAAATCGCCGGTAAAATGAAGATTGATATCCTCCATAGGAGCTACCTGCGCATAACCGCCGCCGGTAGCGCCGCCTTTCACGCCAAACACCGGGCCCAATGACGGCTCACGCAGTGCCACCACCACATTCTCACCTAACCGATGCAGTGCATCCGCCAGGCCAATGGTCGTGGTGGTCTTACCCCCTCCGGCAGGCGTGGGATTGATGGCAGTCACCAAAACCATCTTGCCCTCCGGACGCCGGCTATCTGTCAATGCGGATAGCTCGATCTTCGCTTTATAGCGGCCGTAAGGCTCCACATATTCCTCGGCGATACCGGCATTCCGAGCGATGGTCTGAATGGGCAGCAGCTCTGCCGACTGGGCGATTTCTATATCAGAACGAAAAGTACTCATGGCGACACACTCCTCTTTCATTTGGCAAGCATTATTTACAGGGAATCAGGCCGGACTCTCTGGCAATATAGCTGACGGCATCCGACTTATTCAGCGAATACAGATGGATACCGTTGATACCGCAATCGCGATACTGGTCGATCAGATCCAGCGTATAGCGAATGCCCTCTTCACGGAATGCCGCCTTTTTCTCGGCGATAGACTCCTCCGATTCATTGGGGGCAAAGGGATTGGGGAAGATCCAATGGCGAGAGATGAGCTCTGCCAGAGGACGAGGCAGCACGCAGGCATTGCGGCTGAGCGCCATATTGATCGTTGCTGCCGCATCCAGCACCGGCATGATACCCACATCTACCGGCAATGTGACACCCGCTTTACGAATAGCCTCCAGCCAGCGGCGGAACTGATCCATATCCCAGCACAGCTGCGTCATGATATAGTCAGCACCCTCGTCCTGCTTCTGCTTCAAAAAGGCAATATCGGCCTCCAGACTGGTGCAGGCGATATGCCCCTCCGGCGAGCCGGACACCGCAATGGTAAACCGATCACCAAACTCCTCACGCAGAAAATGCACCAGCTCCGTGGCGTAGTGCAGATCGCCGTGAGTACCCGTCCAGCCGACGGGCAAGTCACCACGCAATGCCAGCACATGATCGATGCCCGCATCCAGATACTCCTGCAGCTGATGACGCATACTTTCCCGTGTGTTGCCGATGCAGGTGAAGTGCGTCATGGGCAGCGTTTTGCCGTCTTGCTGAATGCGTGTCAGAACCTCCATGCCTCGGCCTACATTGGAGCCGCCTGCACCGTAAGTACAGGAGATGTAATCCGGTTGCAGCTCATAGAGCTGATCCAGCACGCCGCCTTCACGGCTGAAATTCTCCATTCCCTTTTCCGTTTTCGGAGGGAAAACTTCAAGGGAAAAAGTCATGCGCTGTTTCATGGTATCCGTAATCTTCACAATATTTCCTCCTGTGCGCAAAAACACATTTTTTAGCAAAAATGCAGGCGCCGTATACCTGACGGTGTCTGCATGTTCCTTCTTTGCATCACCGCTTCTGTCTTAGCGGCATCTATTATTCCATATTGAATTTATTATATTTCATATTTGATACGCTGTCAAACAATGGAAGAATTTTTTTCAACTTTTCCGCAAATAAATCTTGCTTTTTTTCCAAAAGTCAGTACAATAAGCGTAGTCCAACACCGTAGGGAGTAGGGGCAGTGCGTTAAGTACCGGACGGATGGGAGGTTGCCGCCGGGCGAAGGGATCGTTGCATCCCGCGATACTGTCGCCGCAACCGCCTGAAGTGTACCCGGCAAATACGGGTGGGTATTGGGCAATATCTGTCAACCTCCTCCCATGTGTCAGGAGGATTTTTTTATGTCGAAATCACCGCATTTTACCACTCGCCGCATAGCGATGGTCGGTATTCTGGCCGCCGTTTTTTTCGGTTTGAGCCTGTTCAGCGTAGAAATCGGAGGCATCAAGATCACCTTCGATGCCCTGCCGGTCATCATCGGTGCCACGCTGTTTGGCCCCTTCGATGCGTGCATCATCGGACTGATCGGTGCGTTTTTGGAGCAGCTTTTGCACTATGGCATCACTGCCACCACCCTGCTATGGATCTTGCCGCCGGCAATCCGTGGTCTCAGCATCGGTCTTGCCGTTCGCCTTTTCCCCCAGCAGATGCGTCTTGAGAAAATCTGGTCGCAGCGCAGGCCCTACATCTACTGGCTGGTATGTCTGGCGGCAGCTGTGATTACCTCGCTGCTCAACACACTGGTATACTATGTGGACGCCAAACTCTACGGCTATTACAGCTTTGCGCTGATTTTCGGCGTAATGGGCATGCGGATCATTACCGGTCTTATTACCGCCACCATTACCGCCGCCGTGGCAATCCCCATTCTGGCAGCGCTATCGAAACAGAAAGCAGGTCACAAGCTATGACAGTTGACGAGGCATTACAATACATTCACAGTGTCAGTTGGAAAGGCAGCATTCCCGGTCTGAGCCGCGTGCGTGAGCTACTGCACCGTATGAATGATCCGCAGAACAAGCTGCGTTTCATCCACATTGCCGGCACCAACGGAAAGGGCTCTACCGCTGCCATGCTGGCCTCAATTTTCCAGCAGGCCGGCTATGTGACCGGACTCTACACCTCTCCGTTCATCACCCGTTTCCACGAGCGTATGCAGGTAAACGGCGAGCCAATCTCCGACGATGATTTGACCGCCATTACGCAATATGTGCAGTCCTTTGCCGCTGCGTGCAGCGATACACCCACCGAGTTCGAGCTGGTCAGCGCTATCGCTATGGAGTTTTTCGCACGCAGGCAGTGCGATATCGTGATCTTAGAGGCCGGCATGGGCGGCGAGTTCGATGCGACCAATATCATCAACACGCCTGATTGTGCGGTCATCTGCAACATCGGCCTCGATCACACCCAGTTTTTAGGCAACACGCTGGAGGCCATCGCCGAAACCAAGTGTGGCATTTTCAAGGAGGGCGGCAGCTGCGTCACCTATCCTGCCAGCGCAGGTGTTGAGACCGTATATCAGCGCATTACGGACGAGCGCCACTTAAACCGAAAACCTGCCGATCTATCCCAGCTGCATCCCATTTCCCACGATCTGAGCGGGCAATACTTTGATTTCGGCCCGTACAAAAGGCTGCATCTGCCGCTATTGGGTGCCCATCAGCTCAAAAATGCCGCTGTGGTATTGACCGTGGTGGAGCAAATGCGGCAAAAGGGTTGGCAGCTCAGCGAAAATGATGTGCGGCAGGGTCTTTCCTCTGTCAGCTGGCCCGGACGCTTTGAAGTGTTATGCCGTGAGCCACTGGTAATCGTGGACGGCGGTCACAATCCGCAATGCATGGATGCACTGATGCAAAACATCAATGATTACCTGCCCCACCGTCCCCTGACCATTCTGACCGGCGTGATGGCGGACAAAGATTACGCCTCCATGTACCGTGAGGTAACACGCAATGCCTGCCAGATCATCACGGTCACGCCGCCTACTCCCCGTTCCCTGCCGGCACCGAAACTGGCAGAATTTTTAGCAAATCTGACCGGAAAGCCTACTCACGCCGCCGACAGCGTGGCTGACGGCGTGCGTCAGGCCATGCAGCTTGCAGGAAAGAACGGCACTGTGCTGGCTTTCGGCTCACTATACATGGTGGGAGATATCCGAAAAACAGTGTTTGAACAACAATAAGATACAAAAAAAGAAGGACTGCTACGCAGTCCTTCTTTTTGATTTGTTTGGGAATTAGTCCTTGTCTTCCTCAACGGCATTTGCCAGATCGCTCAGATCGAACTCCAGCTTTTCGCCGCAGTTGGGGCAGATTACTTCGCCGTCTGCCAGAACGGTCTCGTCAAAGATGACTTCTTCTTCGCAAGCAGGGCAGGTGGTGACAAAATACTCTTCGTCATCGTCCTCTTCCTCGAATTCATCCTCATCTTCGTACAGATTGTAAAAATCCTCTTCCAGATCGTTCAGATCATCGCTGACGGCATCCAAGCCCTCTTCGATATCGATCATATCGCTCTCGACATCCAAAACCTCTTCTGCCATGTCGTCCAGCACGTCGATGATAGCGGCAATCAGCTTGCCCTCTTTGGTATCGGTATCCAGAGCCAAACCCTCTGCCAGACCCTTCAGATAAGCTACCTTTTCAGAAATTTCCATGTGCATACTCCTTTCTACATTCAGTATGTCCAATCGTTTCCTTACTTTGCACGGCCCAGATACTCACCGGTACGGGTATCGATGGTAATCTTGTCGCCAATGTTGATGAACAGAGGCACCTTCACCTCAGCGCCGGTCTCAACGGTAGCGGGTTTCAGGGTGTTGGTTGCGGTGTTGCCGGCCAGACCGGGCTCGGTTTCGGTGACTTCCAGATCCATGAAGTTGGGGCATTCCAGACCGAAAATGTTGCCCTTGTGGCTCAGAACCTTGCAGACGGTGTTCTCGGTGATGAACTTAAAAGCATCGCCCAGCAGATCAGCACCCAGAGGTACCATATCGAAGGTTTCCTGATCCATGAAATAGTACAGATCGCCATCGTTGTAGCTATAAGCCATATCCTTGCGCTCGATGTAAGCTTCCTCAAACTTTGCAGTGGGGTTAAAGGAAGTTTCGGTCACAGCACCGGTGACGATGTTCTTCATCTTAGTACGGACGAATGCAGCACCCTTACCGGGTTTCACATGCTGGAACTCCACGACCTGCATGATCTTGCCGTCCATCTCAAAGGTTTTACCGTTTCTGAAATCACCAGCGGTAATCGTTGCCATATTGTTTTCCTCCCATATCAATGAGGAAATCTCCTATACAGTGATCTTTCCTCGAATTTATTGAATTGCCTAAAATGGCTTTTTATATTTTACATGAACAAGTGCTGTTTGGCAAGCCTTTTGTCCTATTTTTTCTTGCAAATCAGCAAAAAACTACCTCACAGGATCTGCAATGCCTTATCTGCCTCGGTAATATCCAAGCATCCGTCCGTCTGCAAGATCACCACATCTTCAATTCGCACACCGAATTTGCCCGGCAGATAGATGCCCGGCTCCGCCGAAATGACTGCGCCGCAGGACAAGGGCGCATCCACGGACGGCGAGGCATTGGGCTGCTCATGGATCTCCACGCCTACACCATGGCCAAAGCTATGACCGAAGTATTTTCCGTATCCGGCATCTGCAATCACCTTGCGGGCGGCACCGTGGATCTGTGCGCCTGTTGCACCGGCTCTCGCTGCCGCAATGCCCGCAAGCTGGGCCTGCAGCACAACATGATACACCCGCTCCATCTCCTCGCTCACATGACCCACTGCCACTGTGCGGGTCATATCGGAGCAATAACCCTGATACACGCAGCCAAAATCCATGGTCACGAAGTCACCATCCTGAATTTTCCGATCTGTGGGAACAGCATGGGGCATGGAGCTATTGGGGCCGCTGGCTACGATGGGGTCAAAGGACATACGATCTGCACCTGCCGACAGCATCAGATATTGCAAGCGAGCTGCCACTTCTTTCTCCGTTACTCCGGGCGTGATCTCCGTCAGGATCTGTTTCAGTGCGCCCTCGGCAATACGCTGCGCCGCAATCAAACGCCGGATCTCCTCATCATCCTTCACCTGACGCAATCGGTACATCAGCTTGGATGCCGGCAGCAGCCGGCAATGCAGCTTCTCCTCATAGGCACGCCATGTCGACACGGACATGCTCTGATCTTCAAAGCCTATTCGCTGTGCGCCGGTCAGCTCCAGTGCCTCATTGATCCATGCCACATAGCCGTGGCCTGCTTTCACCTCACCGATGGCAGCATCATCCACTTCACGCTCCGCCACCTCAATATAGCGAGAATCGGTGAAATAGAAATTCCCCTTTGTGGTCACCAGTGCCACGCCGTCATCGCCGGAGGAATGCAGACCCGAGGCATAAAAGCGGTTATATTCACCCGTCAGCAGCACGCCGTCCAGACCGTTTTTCTCAAGCGCGGCGGCAATTTCAGCAAAATGATTCATACTCTTCCCTCCCGTGAAAGCGCCTTAAAGGGTCTTTGCATGGCATGGAGTACCTTTTGCCATGCCGTTTTTGCGCCGCCTAACGGCTCCACCATCAGTGCCCAAGCACCGCACACATTGGCGCCCAGCACATCCGTCAGCAGTTTATCGCCCAACATGGCCACCTGCTCCGACGATACCCCGGCCAACGCAAGCGCCCGACGATAGCCGGTCTGTCGAGGTTTCTGCGCATGCCCTACATAGCCGATTCCCAAATCACGGCAAAATCGTTCCACCCGCGACGGATTGCGATTATTGGACAGTATCATGACCTCAACGCCGCTTGCCTGCAAAGCATTCAGCCACGCACGCACATTTTCGTCCGCATCGGCAACACTTTTCGGTGCCAGCGTAAAATCCAGATCGCACAACAACAATCGAATGTTTCGCTGCCGCAATAGTTCCGGCGTGATCTGCCGATAAGATGCAAACACTCGATCCGGCACCAGTGAAATACGCATATTCCCTTCTCCTTCATCATACGATTTTCTATAATAATATCATTCATTCTCTCCAAAGACAAGGGGGATCACATCATGCACCTGCACCTGATTGCCGAACCGCACCAGCTTGCACAAGCCAAACAATGCACCTCGCAGTTAGTCCATGCCGCCTATTTTGTGGATACCAACGGGCGTTTGACTTCCACTGAATTGCCCGACCATCTGCGTGGAGGCTTACTATTACTGACCGATCGTGGTACTACGCCCATGCCACATCCGGAGCTGCTGGCGCAGGATGTCATCAACGAATGTCTGCAGCGGCGATATGCCGGCGTGATGCTGAGTTGCTCCGACGGCATTGACGACAGCCGCATCACATTTTTGCAACACTTGGAAAACGCATTGCAGCGTTGGCAGCGGCAACTATATGTGCCGGAGCCTTACGCCCACCACACATCTCACGCTACCGTTCTCATCGGCACGGCGCTGTCCGGCGGATCACTACAAGAGCATTTATCCCATGCCGCAGAAGAGTTTGGCGGCGCACGGCTCGCCTTGGATCTGCAACGGCTGATGATGGATTTTGTGCTCCCCTCACCTTCCGGCGAAGGGAAAGACATCACATTGCAGCAGCTCACTGCACGTCAGGCCGGACGGTCTGTGTTCTTTTCGCCGGAATTATGCGCCCGCTATTTCACTTACCGCAACAAAAATGGAACACATTTCGTCCTTTTCGACGATGCGGAAACCATCCGGCAAAAATGTGCCATAGGCGCTGCGTTGGGTATCACGGAGGGGTTTCTTTTGTGGCGTGAGGTGGAGGACATCGCCAACGCCATCTTTGCAGAAAAAAAGAGCCATCTCGATTGAGATGACTCTTCGTTTGCATTAATAATAACGCTTATTTCTGTTCTTACGAGCGGCCTCGGACTTCTTGCGGCGCTTAACACTGGGGCTTTCATAGCACTCTCTTCTACGCACCTCTGCCACGATACCGGCCTTAGCGCAGCTTCTCTTAAAACGCTTCAGAGCGCTGTCCAAGGACTCGCCTTCCTTGACATGGATTTCGGACATTTATTTTCCCTCCCTCCGATATACCCGGCTCAATCCAGGGTACTCTTTAAGAGTCATTAGACATGACTTTAACAGATAGCATTATACTAACTCTTATCTCGCTTGTCAAGCGATTTTTTATCTTTTTTATCTAAAAACGAGAGGATTTCTTACAAATCCTCTCGTTTTTTGCCTGATTTTTTACTTGGCAGGCTTCACGATCAGGTTGACCAATTTATTCTTGATGAGAATGGTCTTGAACACTGTCATACCGTCGGTTGCCTTTTTCACCTTCTCAATCTCCATGGCGGTTGCTACCACAGTAGCCTCGTCGCTGTCGGTGGGAACGATCACAGTGCCCTTCAGCTTGCCGTTGACCTGAACTGCCATCTCAACGCTTGCATCAACGGTCTTGGCCTCATCGTACTTGGGCCAGGACATCTGCATGGCCATCTTGCCGTTCTTGGCAGCATAGCCCGTCAGCTCCCACATCTCCTCCACCATGTGAGGTGCAAAGGGAGAGAGCATCAGCATCAGCATCTCCAGGTCGCCCTTGCTCAGGCCGTTGGCATAGAACTCGTTGACCATTGCCATCAATGCTGCGATAGCGGTGTTCATCTTCAAATCGTTGATGTCGGCGGTGACCTTCTTGATGGTCTTATGGACGATGGTTTCATTCTTAGCCGAAATTGCCTCGTCATCGGTAGCAATATCCATCAAATTCCAGCAGCGATCCAGGAAACGCTTGGAGCCCTTGACGGCCTCGTTAGACCAGGAAACTGCCTTTTCAAAGTCACCGATGAACATAATATGCAGACGCATGGTATCTGCGCCGTACTGATCCACGATATCGTTGGGATTGACCACATTACCACGGGATTTGGACATCTTCTCGCCGCCCTCGCCCAAAATCATACCGTGGCTGGTGCGCTTTGCGTAAGGCTCCTTGGTGTGGACCACGCCGATATCATAGAGGAACTTATGCCAGAAACGGCTATACAGCAAATGCAGTGTGGTATGCTCCATGCCGCCGTTGTACCAATCCACGGGGCCCCAATACTCCTCGGCCTCCTTGGACACCAGCTCGTTATCATTGTGGGGATCCATATAGCGCAGGAAGTACCAGCTGGAGCCGGCCCACTGGGGCATGGTATCGGTTTCACGCTTGGCGGGACCACCGCAGCAGGGGCAGGTGGTGTTGACCCAATCGGTCATCTTGCTCAGGGGGCTTTCACCATCATCGGTGGGCTCATAGCTTTCCACATTGGGCAGCTCCAGAGGCAGCTCGGACTCGGGAATGGCCACCCAGCCGCACTTTTCGCAGTTGACCAGAGGAATGGGCTCGCCCCAGTAACGCTGGCGGGAGAAGACCCAGTCACGCAGCTTGAAATTGGTCTTTAGCTTGCCGAAGCCATGCTCAACAC
>JAZLJB010000051.1:0-10730 GCA_045617685.1 Vescimonas sp. | reverse complement strand
GCTTTTTGCAAGGAACATATTATTTTGCAACATTTTGTCATTATGTAAAGCAAATCCACTGTTGCATTTTTACTGTAATGTGGGATTGCTCCTATCGAATAAACTTTCTATATTTCCCTTCTATTTGTTTTTAATAAAGGTCTTGATCGGTGTGGAAAACTCTGTGGAAAAAGTGGATAACTTCTTGTAGTTATTTATTTCTTTCAAAATTATGTAAATCTTTTTGTTTTGCGACAAGTCCTGCAACGCTTGCCAGTTGTGCGTTTTAGAACAACAAAAATTCATTCTTCTCATAAAAACAACGATTGCTTTTTGACGGAAAACCTGCATGATTACAGAGCGTATTTCCCCGAAGTCCGGCGCAAAATTTTCAGTTGACGAACAGGGCAATTTATGATATGCTATCTTCTGTGATTTGACTCGCTTGTGTGGCTCAGTTGGTAGAGCAGCTCACTCGTAATGAGCAGGTCGCCGGTTCGAGTCCGGCCACAAGCTCCAAAAATAATCCTACCCCTCTTGGGGTGGGATTATTTTTTTGGTCTTGCCCGGAATCGAAGTTGATCGCCCTTTAGGGTAAGTCCGGCCACAAGCAAAAAGTCTACCTTATTCAGGTAGACTTTTTTACTCAATAATATCATATTGAAACAGTTTCCACTTCAGCTTGATCCCCTCATCAATGGCATCAGGCAGCAGCGCCCGAGCCACCAGCACAGTGTCCTCACTGATGATATCCGTGCGGCGCAGATGGGCATAGTCGCCGTCGATCTGCTCCACAATATAATAGCGTGTTTCCATGATTTCCTCCTTATTCTTTGTCCGCAAGCTGCCGATTTACTTTGCGGTATAGCATCCATGCCACGATCAGTGAGGTCCCGTCCACAATGGGTTGTACCCACATACAGCCATACAGCTGCAGCAGGCCGTCCATCAGGAACAGCAGTGGAATATCCAGCACACCTTTGCGCAAGATGGAGCAAATCAGAGCTTCTCTGGCACATCCCATAGCCTGAAACTGGATGATCATCGGATAACAAAATGCCATCAGCGGCATAGCTGTTACCATACGGCGCAAAAATGAGGCGCCATAGGATACGGTTGTGGGGTCATTGATAAATAAGCTCACCAATGTAGGGGCGCATAGCTCATAGAGAATCAGGCACAGGCAGGCAAATCCAACGGCAACACCGGTGCCAAAGCGAAACGCTTTTTTGCGCCGCTCCTGATTGCCCGATGCATGGTTATAAGCCAAAAACGGCATCATACCATTTGCCACGCCGATGGCGAAGTACAGCGGCAACTGATCCAGCTTCTTGGTGATGCCGAGCCCCGCAATCGCCTCAGTGGGATACTGTGCTACAAATCTCGCCTGCGCCGCCACTGCTACCACTGTCAACGCATATTGCAGTGCTGAGGGAAAACCTACCGCCAAAATCGGTCTGATCAATTCCCTGCTGCGGCTCAAATACTTCGGATACAGACACAGCGCCGTGGTACGGCTGCGCACGATGTAACCCATTAAGTAGAGTGCTGCCACCATATTGGAAATAGCAGTGGCAATTCCGGCGCCCATAGCGCCTAATCCCAAGAACTGCGGCAGCACAAACAGCGGATCCAGCAAAATATTCACAATACCGCCCAATGACACGCCGAAAGACGCCTTGGCAGCGCTGCCCTCAGCACGCACCAAATTGGCCAGCAGAATGTTCCACACGGTACCTACACCGCCAAATATAATCATCCATTTGGCATAGCCAAATGCTATTTCGTAGGTAGCTGCTTTTGCGCCGCACAGCACCAGTATAGGGTGCGCCAACACGAAAAACAGCAGCGAATACAGCAGCGCTGCCACTGTGCCAAGCCAAAAGGATATCGCCGCTGTGGCTTTGGCTCGTTCACCGTCCTTTGCGCCCAATGCACGAGATAGCACACTGGCACCGCCTACGCCGAAGAGATTGGAAATGGCTGTCAACATCAAAAATGGTGAATATGCGATGGTAATTGCTGCCGTCTGTGCCGGCTGATTTAGCAGTCCCACAAAATAAGTATCTGCCAGATTATATACAAGGGCAATCATCTGGCTGATGATTGCCGGCGCAATCTGCTGCAATACGGCTCTTTTCACCGGCATCTGCTCAAATAATTCTGCCCGGTCCAAGGCTTTCATCGTAACATCTCCTCAAGATGATATCTTTTCGCAAAAGAACGGCAGGTTGTTCGTCCTGCCGCATTGTTCACTATATTATATTGTAACGCAAAAAAATCGCAATAGCAATATGCGATTTTTTGTAGCATTATTGAAAAAATTATAGTATAATGAATTATTACTTTATCTTGTATCGGAGGTAACACAATGTCCGAGAAACAAAATGTCGCCCTACGTGATGGTTTCAAAAGTCGTTGGGGCTTTATCTTAGCTTGTATCGGTTCTGCCGTGGGCATGGGTAATATCTGGCGTTTCCCCATCATGGTTTCTCGTTACGGCGGTTTGACATATCTTATTCCTTATGTGCTTTTTGTCATTTTGATTGGCAGCACCGGCGTTATCGAGGAGTTCGCCTTAGGCCGCGCTGCCGGTGCCGGCCCTGTGGGCGCATTTGGTCTGTGTACCGAGCTGCGTGGTAATCGCAAGGTAGGTGAGGCCATCGGTACGATTCCCGTAATCGGCTCTTTAGGTCTTGCCATTGGCTACACGGTGGTTATGGGTTGGATCTTCCGCTATACATATCTGGCCTTCTCCGGTGGCTTAAGTGCAATGGGGCAGGATATGGATACCATCGGCGGTACATTTGGTGCCACCGCTTCCGCCTGGGGCGCTAATCTGTGGATTATCATTGCCATTGCCGTGTCGTTCCTGATCATGGCATTGGGTGTATCCCGTGGCATTGAAAAAGCCAATAAGTTCTTGATGCCCATGCTGTTCGGTCTGTTCCTGCTGTTGGCTATTTACATTGCTACGCTGCCCGGTTCCGGTGATGGCTATCGCTATATTTTTACCTTGAATCCCAAGGGTCTTTTGAATCCGGAAGTTTGGATTTTTGCTTTTGGTCAGGCGTTTTTCTCCCTATCTGTGGCAGGTAACGGTTCCATCATTTATGGCTCGTATCTCAGCAAAAGTGAGGCCATTCCCTCCTCTGCCCGTAATGTAGCGCTGTTTGACACCATTGCAGCATTGTTGGCCGCCATCGTGATTTTGCCGGCAATGGCTGCCGGTGGTGTGGCTTGCGACAGCAGTGGCCCGGGGTTGATGTTCATCTATCTGGTCAATGTCATCAACGGCATGGCCATCGGACGCATTATAGGCATCGTATTCTTCGTATGCGTACTGTTTGCCGGTGTGTCCTCTATCATCAATCTGTATGAGGTATCGGTGGCATTTATGGAAGAACGCACTCATATGAAGCGTTTGCCTGCCACGGCACTGGTTCTGGTATTTGGCGGTGCTGTAGCGCTGTGCATTCAAGCCATTACCTCCCAGTGGATGGATGTGGTTTCTATCTATATTTGTCCTCTCGGTGCTCTATTGGCCGGTATCATGTTCTTCTGGGTGGCGGGAAAATCCTTTGCCGAGGAACAGGTCAACTTGGGTAACGGTGGCAAAAAGATTGGCCGTTGGTTCTTCCCCGTTGGCAAATATGTGTACTGCATCTGTGCACTGATTGCCTTGATTGCCGGCGCCGTATTAGGTGGCATTGGCTAATTGATTTTTAAAAAAAGAACAGCCCTGGCGATGTGATTCACTAAGGCTGTTCCTTTTTATAGGTATGCATAAAAAAACAGTGCGACCAACGGTCACACTGTTTTTAACTGTCAGTACGTAACTTACTTCAGCTCGACCTTGCCGCCGACTTCCTCGACCTGCTTCTTCAGAGCCTCTGCGTCGTCCTTGGAGACGCCTTCCTTCAAAGTGGTGGGGCAACCCTCAACAGCAGCCTTAGCCTCAGCCAGACCCAGACCCATGATCTCACGGACAGCCTTGATGACCTTGATCTTGGTAGCAGCATCGAAACCGGTCAGAACGACATCGAAGTCGGTCTTCTCCTCAGCAGCGGGAGCAGCACCGCCAGCAGCGGGAGCAGCCATAGCAGCAGCGGAAACGCCAAACTCTTCCTCCAGAGCGTGAACCAACTCACTCAGCTCCAGAACGGTCAAACCCTTGATCTCTTCGATCATAGCAGTAACTTTCTCAGACATTTTGATAGCCTCCTAATTGTAAGATAATTTTTAAATTTAATGTGGACACCTTGTGTCCGTCGGGGAAATTCGCTGATTACTCAGCAGCAGCTTCCTCAGCGGGAGCACCCTGCTTCTCGGCAATCTGCTTCAAGACGCAAGCCAAACCGGAAATGGGAGCCAGCATGGTACCCAGAACCTGAGCCTGCAGCACGGGCAGTGCGGGAATGGAAGCCAGAGCATTCACGGTATCCATGGAGATAACCTTACCATCCATGAAACCGCCCTTGATCTCGAACTTACCGTTCAGCTTCTTTGCATACTCAGCAATCACGCGAGCGGGAGCGACGGGATCATCGTTGCAGATAGCCAGAGAAGTGGTACCATTCAACTGATCATCCAGCTCGTTCAAGCCGCAGTTGTTGAAAGCAAAGCGCAGCAACGTGTTCTTAATAACAGCGTACTCGACGTTGTTTTCACGGCATTCAGCGCGCAGAGCAGTATCCTCTGCCACGGTGATGCCCTTGTAGTCGACGATCAGACCAGCAGCAGCATTCTGCAGCTTTTCGGTCAGAGCAGCGACGATTGCCTGCTTTTCAGACAGAACCTTTGCGTTGGGCATTCTTTGTTTTCACCTCCATAAGAATTGTCGGTGCGTTCAAAAATGGAAAACCGTCCTTGTGCCAAGACACAAGGACGGTAAAAGCAATCAAATGATTTGCCATCCTCGGCAGGACTTACGGCTCACGCCACCTGCTGTCTTTGGAACGCATCCAATATTATATCCGAAGCTTGTCTAATTGTCAAGCCTTAGATAACGATTTTTCAGCGACTGATTACAGCTGCTTAGCAGCGTTCATCTTGACACCGGGGCCCATGGTGGAAGCAACCACGCAGGACTTGATATACTGACCCTTTGCAGCAGCGGGCTTAGCCTTGATGATAGCATTCATCAGAGCGGAATAGTTCTCGAACAGCTTGTCGCCGCCGAAAGAAACCTTACCGATGGGGCAGTGGATGATATTGGTCTTGTCCAGACGATACTCGACCTTACCGGCCTTAACTTCCTTAACAGCCTTAGCCACATCGGGAGTCACGGTACCAGCCTTGGGAGAGGGCATCAAACCCTTGGGGCCCAAAACCTTACCCAAGCGGCCGACAACACCCATCATATCGGGGGAAGCAACGACCACATCAAAGCCGAACCAGTTTTCCTTCTGGATCTTCTCGACCATATCCATATCGCCAACGAAATCAGCGCCTGCTTCACGAGCAGCGTCAGCCTTGTCGCCCTTAGCGAACACCAAGACGCGAGCGGTCTTACCGGTGCCGTGAGGCAACACGATAGCGCCGCGGACCTGCTGGTCAGCGTGACGGGAGTCGACACCCAACTTGACATGCAGCTCAACAGTCTCGTCGAACTTTGCGCTGGCGGTCTTGCAGATCAGCTCCAGACCCTCTTTGGGATCATACAGCATGGCCTTATCGATCTGCTTTGCACTTTCTTGATACTTCTTACCTCTAAACATCTTCGACACCCTCCTTATTCACCGACGACAACGCCCATGGAGCGTGCGGTACCGGCGATCATGCTCATAGCAGCTTCCAGGGAAGCGGCGTTCAGATCGCGCATCTTCATCTCAGCGATCTTCTGGATGGAGGCCTTGGAGATGGTAGCGACCTTTTCCTTGTTAGGAACGCCGGAACCGTGCTCAATGTTGCACTCCTTCTTGATCAGAACTGCTGCGGGGGGAGTCTTGGTAATGAAACTGAAGGAACGGTCAGCATAGACGGTGATCACCACGGGGATGATCAGGCCCATGTCGTTCTTTGTACGCTCATTGAACTCCTTGGTGAATGCGGAAATGTTAATACCGTGCTGACCCAAAGCGGGGCCAACGGGGGGTGCGGGGGTTGCTTTACCTGCAGGAATCTGCAGCTTTACATAACCAACAACTTTCTGTGCCATAATAGGCACCTCCTTCATCATAATGTGGTAGCGGCTGACCTGATGTCAGAAACCGCTCTTGGCGAGATATCTTTGTATCTCTCCCACTTGTGCCGGAGTGGTTTTGCTCCGACATTGTGCGCTGCGCAGATATTTCTGCGACTTACTTCAGGACCTCTACCTGATCGAGCTCCAACTCAACAGGTGTTTCACGTCCAAACATGGAAACCACAACGCGAACCTTGTTCTTGTCTGCGTCGATTTCCTCTACGGTACCGGTAAAGCTCTCCAACGGGCCGTCGGTGATCTTCACAGTATCGCCTTCGTTGTACATAACAACGATCTCGTGCTTCTCCACGCCCAAAGCCGCTACTTCTTCGTCTGTCAGAGGAATTGCCTTGTTTGCTTCGCCAACAAAGCCCGTCACGCCACGGATGTTGCGGATCAAATGCCATGTGTCATCCGTCAGCACCATCTTGATCAGCACATAACCGGGGAACACCTTGCGTTCCACTTCCTTCATGACACCGGATTCGGTGACTTCGGTCACGGTTTCCATGGGGATTGCCATGTCCAAAACCATGTCATGAAGATGGCGGTTATTCACAGACTTTTCAATAGCGACCTTGACAGCATTTTCGTAGCCGGAATAAGTGTGGATCACATACCACTTTGCGTTTTCAGCCATTTGCATTCCCTCAGGCGAACAAGCCAACCAAGGTCTTGACAGCCAACACTGCTACGCCGTCAAAGATCCAAATGCAAGCACCTACAACCAAGGAGCACAGCAACACCGTACCGGTGTTCTTAGCCGTCTCAGGAGCAGAGGGCCAAACGACTTTCTTCAGTTCGCTTCTCATTTCACGGAACCACTTGCCGTGGTCCTTCTTGACTTTTTTCTCAGCCATTACTGTTTCCTCCCGATTACTTGGTCTCAGTGTGGACCGTGTGCTTTCTGCAGAAGGGGCAATACTTGTTCAGTTCAAGCTTATCCGGGGTATTCTTCTTGTTCTTCATCGTGTTGTAGTTTCTCTGCTTGCACTCATTGCAACGAAGAGTAATTTTCACGCGCATATAACGGCACCTCCTTATTAGATTAGGTGTTTTATCGAAAAACACCGATTGCCTCCCTGCCAAGTGACAGTTTCTCTCGTTCCCTCGAAGCGAAAAAAGGGTGCGAAAAAGAAACACCCACTCACAGGTAATCCATATCATACCACACAAATTTAGCAAGGTCAACAATTTTTTCGCCAAAAATTTGAAGATTTTATCTTAAAAAATACCGTTTTGGTTGCCAGTAGACTGAAAATCATGTATGATAGGTACAACGATTTTATTTTGATACAATGACGAGGTAATTTTATGAAAATCATGGCCATCGATTATGGTGATGCTCACACCGGCATTGCCATTTCTGACTTCACGGAAACCCTCGCCGGCTATTCCACCGTGATCAACTCCCGCAAGCAGGAGGTCGTCATCGCCGAGATCCAGCGCATCATTGCCCAGCACGGTGTGCAATCGCTGGTGCTTGGCTATCCCAAGAATATGGACGGCACACTGGGTCCCCGTGCAGAAAAATGTGCTGCTTTGGCGGAAATTTTGAAAAGCGAAACCGGTTTGCCTGTTACGCTGTGGGATGAGCGCCGCAGCACTGTGGAGGCGCATGCCATACTGTTCAATAACGGCAAGAATGGCAGACAGCGCAAAAAGGTCGTAGATGCGGTTGCCGCCAGTTTGATGTTAGAGGGTTACCTTACCCGCCGGAAGCTGGGGGGCGCACAATGAAAGTCTGTATCATCGGCGGCGGCGCCAGCGGTATGGCAGCCGCTCTATCTGCTGCGCAATGCGGGCATCAGGTCACGTTGCTGGAGCGTCAGGCCCGAGTGGGCCGCAAATTACTCTCCACCGGCAACGGTCGCTGCAATCTCAGCAATCTCCACGCAACACCCGATGAAGGGCATTATCACGGTGCTGATGCAGCTTTTTGCCGCTCCGCTTTAGAGGCTATGCCCACACAAGCTACTTTGGATTGGTTTGCCGAGCTGGGACTTTTAACCGTTAATGAGCCGTCCGGCCGCATCTACCCGTATAGCAATATGGCCGGCAGTGTATTGGATGTTCTGCGTTATGCCTTGGAACAGCCCAACATTGAGCTGCACATCGGTTGCACCGTTAAGCGCATTCGCAAGCGTAGTGAGCAATTTCACATTGAAACTGATGAGTCGGCTTTTACCGCCGATCGTGTCATTTTAGCAGCAGGCGGCGCTGCCGGCAGTAAGCTGGGCGGTGTCATGGATGGTTATCAGCTGGCCAAAGCATTGGGACATCATCGCACGGCGCTATATCCATCTTTGGTGCAAATCAAGACCGATACCACCTATCCCCGTTCCCTGAAGGGCGTAAAAGCTGATGCCACTATTGAAATACGCTGTGGCAGCGAAACATTGGCCACCAATCACGGTGAGGTATTATTCACCGAGTACGGCGTCAGCGGTCCGGCAGTTTTTGAGATTTCCCGTGCTGCATCCGTCGGTGGTGAAGATCTGACTGTTTCTCTGAACTTCCTGCCGCAGTGGAGTGAAGGCGATATCATTGCTTGGCTCTCCCGGCGTCAGACTGCTATGCCTCAGCGAGAAACGGCTGCTCTGCTGACCGGTGCGTTCCATACTCGCTTGGGACAGATGGTCTGTAAATCCGCAGGCTTTACCAACCAGCCTATTCATTCACTGACGCAAGCGGATCTGCAAAAGATCGCCAACCGTGTGCAGCATTTCACCTTACCTGTCATCGGTGTATGCGGTTTTGATCAGGCGCAGGTCACCGCCGGTGGCTTGCGTACCGATGAGTTTGATCCTGCCACCCTGCAAAGCCGTATTGTATCCGGTTTCTATGCCTGCGGTGAGGTGTTGGATATTGACGGCGACTGCGGCGGCTATAATCTGCAATGGGCATGGTCCAGCGGCATTCTGGCCGGTAAATTACGATAACTGACATAAAAAATGACGGAGCAGGTGCTCCGTCATTTTTTATTTTGTATGTACATTGATAAACTCCGCACGCAGCTTGGAGTACAAAATCGTCTGGCTGCTATACAGTCCGCAGTATCCTGAGATGAGATAGCTGATGGCACACGCCATAGCAAAATAGATCACATCACCTGCGCCGAACAGCTCCACGCTCAGCACCACCGATGCGATGGGGCAGTTCACCGCACCGCAGAATACGCACACCAGACCTATAGCTGCACCGAACGATGCAGATAGTCCCAATAATGGAGCTATCACGCAGCCCAAGGTAGCACCGACGAAGAATGATGGCACCACCTCGCCGCCCTTAAAACCGCAACCGATGGTAATGGCGGTGAACAGCAATTTCAAAAGCCATGCCCAGGTATCCGCCTGACCGTTGACGGCACGCTCGATGACCTCGATGCCAGCACCGTTGTAGTCTGTCTTACCCAGCAACAGTGTAAGGCCCACAATAGCCAAGCCGCCAATCGCAATACGCAGATAGGAATTCTTGAGATACTTTTCTGCCAAATGTTCCACGCCGTGCAGCACCTTGCAGAACCAGATGCTCACCACACCGCAGGCAACAGCTAATACAACGACCCGTGCCATAGTACCCAATGCCAGCCCCGGCATCACAGCCGCAAAGCGTGTGGGCGCAACGCCCATCAATGTAGAAACCACATAGCCCATCAGTGATGCCGTCAGGCAGGGGATCAGGCCGGCGTAGTACCATGTGCCCACAGAGATTATCTCCAAGGCAAACACGGTGGCTGTCAGCGGTGTGCCGAACAATGCCGCAAACACACCACTCATACCGCACAAAGTGGCAAGGGGCAGATCCTTTTCGCCCAAGTGGACAAGCTTTCCCGTCTGGTATCCGATACCACCGCCAATCTGCAGTGCTGCGCCTTCACGGCCGGCACTGCCGCCGAATAAGTGCGTCACTACAGTTGCCGCAAAGATCAGCGGCACCAGCGCCGGCGGCACATCCTTGCCAAAATGCACCGACTCGATGACTGCATTGGTACCCTTTCCCTCTATATCGAACAAGCGATAAAGTAATACGATCGCCAAACCGCCCATCGGCAGCAAGTATAAAATCCACGGATGCATTGTGCGGATCTGTGTTGCCTGATTGACGCCAAGATGAAACAGTGTTCCCACAATGCCACCGACACCTCCGATAAATGCGCCCACCAGCATCCAACGCAGCAATGTCCACGGATACATCGCCATGTGCTTTATTCTTTTGATCACACGCTCCATGCGGTCATCACCTCTTTGTTTTCTCCCATTTTTATATCATTTCACGCCCCATTTTGTCAATGCCCTCGGCATTTTGACCAATTTAACTAAAAATTTTTTAGTCTATCTAACTTTTTTTGATTTTAACTGTTGATTATCCCAAAACTTTGCCGTATACTATATTTATCAATCAAAAAGACGAACCGTCAATATAAAAACAACAGGAGGAACTAAAAATGAAATACGATCGTACATTTAACTTCTCCGCAGGTCCCGCTATGATGCCGGAACCCGTTCTGGAGGAAATCCGTGATGAGATGATGAACTACCGCGGCAGCGGCATGTCCGTCATG
>JAZLJB010000050.1:0-19787 GCA_045617685.1 Vescimonas sp. | reverse complement strand
TATCGGTCTCGCGTCTTGCGGGGCCGCCGCAGCAGGGGCAGGTCGTATTCACCCAGTCAGTCATCTTGGCCAGCGGGGATTCACCGTCGTCGGTGGGCTCATAGCTTTCCACGTTTGGCAGCTCCAGCGGCAGTTGTTGCTCCGGCACGGCGACCCAGCCGCACTTTTCGCAGTTGACCAGAGGAATGGGCTCGCCCCAGTAACGCTGACGGGAGAACACCCAGTCACGCAGCTTGAAGTTGACCTTTTCCTTACCGAATCCCTGCTCCACGGCATACTTCTTCATGGCAGGGATGGCCTCACGCACAGTCATGCCGTTGAGGAAATCAGAGTTGACCATGATGGCCTTGTCGCTCTTAGCAACGAATGCCTCCTTGGTCACATCGCCGCCCTTGACCACCTCGATGATGGGCAGGCCAAACTTTGTAGCGAAGTCCCAGTCACGCTGGTCATGGCCGGGAACGCCCATAACGATACCGGTACCGTAGCCCATGAGGACATAGTCGGAAACGAACATCGGCAGCACAGCCTTGGTAACGGGGTTGATAATCTCAATACCTTGAAGACGCACACCGGTCTTATCCTTATTCAGTTCGCCACGCTCAAAGTCGGACTTATGAGCGGCTGCATCCTGATAGACCACCACTTCGTCCCAATTCTTGATGAGGGGCTGCCACTTCTTCAGCAGGGGATGCTCGGGAGAAATGACCACATAGGATGTACCGAACAGCGTATCGGCACGGGTGGTATAGACGGTGATATCATCTTCCGTATTGGTCTTGAAGGTGATCTCCGTACCGGTGGAGCGGCCGATCCAGTTCTTCTGCTGGGTCTTGACACGCTCAAGATAGTTCAGATCATCCAAATCGTCAATCAGGCGGTCGGCATACTCGGTGATTTTCAGCATCCACTGACTCTTCTCCTTACGGATGACCTCGCTGCCGCAGCGCTCGCACACGCCGTTGACAACCTCTTCGTTGGCCAGCACACACTTACAACTGGTGCACCAGTTGACGGGCATGGTGGATTTATAAGCCAGGCCCTTCTTGAACAACTGCATGAAGATCCACTGGGTCCACTTATAGTACTTGGGGTCGGTGGTATCCACACAGCGATCCCAGTCGAAGCCGTAACCCAACATCTTCAGCTGTGCGGTGAAGTTTGCAATGTTTTTCTCGGTAACAACGGCAGGATGAATATGGTTCTTGATAGCATAGTTCTCCGTGGGCAGGCCGAAGGCATCAAAGCCGATGGGGAACAGAACATTATAACCTTCCATGCGTTTTTTACGGGTGATGATATCCATCGCCGTGAAAGGACGGGGATGACCCACGTGCAGTCCCTGACCGGAGGGATACGGGAACTCGATCAAGCCGTAGAACTTGGGCTTGTCACTGTTGGTGACGGCGGCATAAGGCTTGGTCTTTTCCCAGTTGGCTTGCCATTTCTTTTCAATGGCAGCAAAATCGTACTTCATAGTAACTCTCCTTTTATGATAAATTTTAATGAACATAAAATAAAAATAAGCCCCCGACCGAATACTCGGTCAGGGGCGAAAACATAAATCCACGCGGTACCACCCTGATTGAGCGACATGCGCTCATCTCAGCAACCTCTCTATCAAGAGGTATCGCCTGTAACGGGGCGTGACCGTTCCATCCTGTTCAGATGAAAAACTCCGGGGCCAGTATAGCGGAACACCTCCATCGACTTGCACCAAGCGCCGACTCTCTTCAGGCAGGTTCTATTCCGTCTTTTTCCCATCATTGTTTTTTGCAAGATTACATTATATTTTAAGGATAGACAGCAGATTTGTCAAGACTTTTTTATACAAATCAATTGACCACCTTCACGCTCTTGATGGTGCTGCCCACCACATATTGCACCTCATAGTCGGTGACCTTGGTGTTCTTTTTCCACTTCACCACAATCTTTCGGGTGGCGGTGTTCTTTGTATCTGTTTTCCCGTGGTATCGTTATTTTTATTTCCCGCCCAAATGCTGCGTAATATACATTTACCCTGTGTATGGATTAGGGGTTGCCCAGTAGTGCGGCAGAGGGTATAATATCCTACAGAAGAACCAAGTAAGGAGAACGGTTATGTTGCTTTCCGCTGAACATCTATCCATCAATTTCGGTAGTCGGAATCTGTTGGAGGATGTGAATTTTTATTTGAATAAGGGCGACAAGGTGGGTGTCATCGGCATCAACGGTGCGGGAAAATCCACCTTTTTGCGCATTTTATCCGGCGCATTGGAAGCCGATAGCGGCACGGTGAGCCGTGACCCCAATGTGCAGGTCAGTTTCCTTACACAAAATCCCGAAATGGACGACAATGCCACTGTTTTGGAGCAGGTGTTTGCCCACTTCCCTGCCCAGTTCCGTGAGCTGAATGACTACGAAGCAAAAATCATGCTCTCCAATTTCGGCATCACCGACTATGAGCAAAAGATCGGAACACTCTCCGGCGGTCAGCGCAAGCGTGTAGCTTTGGCAGCAGCGCTGATCCATCCGGCAGATGTGCTGATTTTGGACGAGCCTACCAACCATTTGGATGCAGAAATGACCGTGTACTTAGAAGATTGGCTGCGCCGTTTCAAGGGCGGTCTTGTGATGGTCACCCATGACCGCTATTTCCTTGAGCATGTGGTCAACCACATTACCGAGCTGGATCGCAGCAAGCTATATCACTATGAGGCCAATTACTCCCGCTATCTGGAGTTGAAAGAGCAGCGGGCCGAAATGGCACAGGCCAGTGAGCGTAAGCGCCAGTCCATCCTCCGGGTGGAACACGAGTGGATCATGCGTGGCTGTCAGGCCCGTTCCACCAAAAGCCGTGACCGTATCGAGCGGTATGAAGCGCTGAAAAGTCAAGCCGCTCCGGAAACGGATGACACTGTGCAGATCACCGCTGCCTCCAGCCGTCTTGGCAAAAAGCTCATCAACTTGGATCACATATCCAAGTCCTATGGCGATAAGGCTGTTATCCGTGACTTTTCTTATCAACTCAAGCGCTCTGACCGTATCGGTATTGTAGGTAGTAACGGCGCAGGCAAGTCCACCCTGTTGCATATGATCGCTGGCACGCTGCTACCCGATAGCGGCTTCGTCGACATGGGCAGCACCGTGAAAATCGGACACTTCTCCCAAGAGGGACGGGAGTTAGACCTCAATCAACGGGTCTATGACTTCATTCACGAGATTGGCGACGAGGTGCGTACTGACGAGGGTACATTCACCGCCAAGGCCATGATGGAGCGTTTCCTCTTCCCCAGTGATCTGCAAAGCGTACCCATTGGGCGGCTCTCCGGCGGTGAGCGCAGGCGATTATACCTGCTGTCCGTTCTGATGGCTGCACCCAATGTACTTCTGTTAGACGAGCCAACCAACGATTTGGATGTCATGACTCTATCCATTTTAGAAGACTATTTGGACTCCTTCCCCGGCCCGATATTGGTGGTATCCCATGACCGCTTTTTACTGGACAAACTATCCGAGCAGATCTTCGAGGTGCGCAACGGGCAGGTACTGCGCTATACGGGCAACTGGTCGGATTGGCAGAAAAAACGCAAGACAGAGCAACATCCGGCGGAAAATAAGCCGAAAGCTGCGCCTATACGCCGACAGAATGAAAAAAAGCTGAAATTCTCCTTCCGTGAGCAGAGGGATTTTGAAACTATCGATGGCGAATTGGCAGATCTGGAGCAGCAGCTCAAGAATTGCGTGACGGCGCAAAACACCTGCGGCAGCGACTATGTTAAGTTGCAAGAGCTCCACGAGCAGCAGTTGGCCTTAGAGGCCGCACTGGAGGAAAAGACCGAGCGTTGGCTCTATTTGCAGGAGCTGAAAGAAAAGATTGACGCACAAAAAGCATAACGAAAGCAACTCTCAACACCTTTTAGGATTTCACTGTAAGTCATTGTCATATTGCAGACCCGGTTTTTAATATTCTGTTGCCAAGTTGCGCAGTACAGATCTCCTAAATGCGACGCCTTGTTTCATTTGGCGGGTCTGCCCTATTTCACACGAGCCGAAGTATTGCGACTCTCTTCCCTATCAAGTAAGGCACAAGCGCCGATTTCTACACAGAAATCGGCGCTTGTTTTTTCCTTATTACGGTTATATTCCCTGTTTTACTTTGCCACCGTCACGCTCTTGTAAACGCTCCAAGCGGAGTAGTAATTCTTGCCGCTGACCGTCTTGTAGGTGCGGACTTTGACCTTATAGATCTTGCCCTTTTTCAGCTTGGAAATAGTCTTGGAAACAGTGCTTGCCTTTGCAACCTTCACGGTCTTTTCGGTACTTCCCACCTTATACATCACCTGATAGCCGGTGACGCCGGTGACCTTGTTCCACTTCACCTTGATGCTCTTGGTGGAAACATTGGCGGCGGACACGATCTTGGTGGCGGCAGGATTGATCTTGAAGGTCAGGATCTTGGTGAAGTTATAATTACCAATACCCTTGACCGTCACCTTGTACTCGCCCACCGCCTTGCGTCCGGATGCGTAAGTGACCGTGTAATCTATATCCTTCTTCAAAACTTTACCCTTGCTGTCCTTGACGGTAACAGTGGGTTTCTTCACCTTTCCGTCATAGGTGTAACTGGTAGAGGACAAGGTAAAGGTCTTGGGCATATAGATGGTTTTTGCGCTTTTGGTGGGTTCACCACAGACAGAACACTTATAGACTATCTTACCGTTTTTGCTGAGTGTTGCCTTGGTCACGGCGGTTTTCTGCGTATGCTGCACCGTCACTGTCAACGCCGTGCTTGGCACAGTATACGACACACCGCTACGGCCATTTTGATCCTGATACATGGTCTGGTTCTCACCTAACCGATATCTCAGGCGGATTTCCGTATCATTGACTGTCAGCGGTTTTGTGGTATAGGTGATGTAATCCGTCACATCACGCTGCAGGCCGTTGGCATAGGTTGCTGTTACTTTCATGCCCGCAGCATCAAAGCATTCACCCTCACGATACGTCAGCTTATTGGGCTTACGGGTCACTTGCAGCGATACGATACGGCTGCTCAGGCACATCATCTGCGCCGAGTCATTTTTGAAGTAGATATTGCCATCGCTATCCGCCACCGGACTGCAAATGGCATACTGTGCCTGATCTCCGGAGGGCGTAAACAGCACATACGCCGTTTCAACGGTGACATCCTGCCCGTTCTTACGATAGGTTTCCATGGTGGTGTAGCTGTGATCCACCTCTGTCTGCCCGGCGCTATCACGGATGACACGCAGCTTGCCCGGCGTATAGTTATCAAAGAAATACACATATACGCATTCCCGACCGTTTTCATAGGCGGTTGTCAGCAGTCCACTGGTCTGGGGATAGCCTTGGGCAGGCACTGCATAAGCAATGCACCAATTCACAAGGTCAATGACCGTGATATTATGACCGGAATAGGGGCCAAACTGATCGGTACCGCATACGCCCACATAGGCTCGTCCCTTGTAGATGACCGGGGTCGAGGTACTCATGGGTGGTGCGCTGGCGGAATTGGCGCCATTATCCAAATGCAGACGCCGCAAACTGCCGCTCACAAATGTGCCATCGGCGTTGACCTTGATGCGATAAAAATCGCCGCCCTTGGATGTGAAATAATACGCATCCGTCTGCGTATCATAACACACGCTGCTGCGCAGATCGCCCACATTGGGCATCACCTTGCGATCCAGCACTGTACCGCTCGCCGGATCGAGGGACAATATCGCACCGTAACCGGTGGTGTATCCTGCTGCGCCATCATCTGTGGTAACCAGCACAAAGTCATCGCAGGCATACGCGCCTGCCCAATAAAAACCGGCATCCTCATGAGTCCATGTGGCTAATTTAGGTTCTGTTGTACGGGTCGGATCTTCATCGGTGACAGACAGACACACGAAATTGGCGCTGCGCACCTCGCTGTTCCAAAAGCCGGTATAAATATATCCATCATGATAGGTAATGGGGCAGTTGGGCTGACCTGACAGCGGATCGGTATAGAGCCACAGCGATTGCAATGTGGCTGCATCAAAGGCTTGCACCTGCCCGTTGGACAGACCCACAAAGATCATGCCCTCGGCATAAGTGGGAGAATTGATGGCAAAGCTACTGGAGTCCGCCATTGCTCCGGTAGCAACGATCTCGCCCGTATGCCGATCCATCTTCACAATGGAATGACCTGCGTAGGTATAAAGATAGCCGTCCACAATAATGGGACATCCGGTGGCACCGCTGCCGTAACCGTCCCCCACTTTCTTCGCCCAGGTCAAAACCGCATCTTCCGCTGTGACGGGTGTCTTGGCACCGATCACGCCGTTATTGGCGGCATCGGCACGGAAATTCGTCCAATCGCCGTCTTTTTCCATATCGATTCGTGAGCTCTCCTGCGCCTGCTGCAGCGTCACGGACAGATTTGCACTGTCCTGCCCTGCCACAAAGGAGATCTCCTGCCCGATGTAGCCGTTCTTCGTCACTGTGCAGCAATAGGGCATACCCACTTCCAGCACATAGTCACCCTCATCATTGCACAGCACCCGCTTATGATCGTTGCTGCTCATCAGAAACACTGTGGCATCCGCCGGATTCACCGTGATATGAGCCGTCAGTGCCGAGGACTTATTCACCGCAATGGTATATGTCTGCGGCACGGCATCGGCATAGGAGGTGGTCAGGGTGATCGTCTCCTGCATACACTCCGCATCCAGCGGAACGCTCACGCTCTGCATCGCCTTGGCATCGTCCGCCTCTTCGCTGCGCCATACGCTTTGCCATGTACCGCAGGCAACCGTTATCGCAAAGTCGGGCTCTGTGATATTGTTGGACCACTGCACGGTAATTTTGGGGGTCTTTTCCCCCACATTGACCGTATAATCGGCAACGGTTTTATCATATCCGTATGTACCATCGCTGCGCTGCAACTTCAAGCTTGTCAAATCGGTGGCTGCCAACAGCTTATTGATGGTCAGACGACGCTGCACTTGCAGGATATAATCCTGATAATAGGTAACGCCGTCTTGCTGCTGTGACACCTGAACGGTTACGGTATTACCCAAAGCGGATTCCGTCCAGAAGCTATCCAGCGCCGTAAACGATGTTGTTGTCAGCTCTTTTTCATATTTCTTTTGCGCATACCGATCACTGGGATGTCCCTGATAGCAGGCTTTCACGGTATAACCATCGGCTGCCGTTGCCTGCAAATAAAAGCCGCCGTTATTGGCATCGGCAATGGCATGATACGCATGCTGCACAGCACTAAACTTCGTTGTTTCAAGGTACGGCAGTACGCCGGTACGCTTGGCTGCTGCACCCATAGACAGCAAGTGGTCCTCCGTGTCCGGCATCTGCGCCGTCACGCAGAGACCATCGGTGGCCTTGAAGGTGGCGGTGGTATGATAGTACTCCTCCGCTGTGGTGATATAGCTATATGACATATTGGGAATCAAGCGATAAATCGTCTGTCCCGATTCCTCTGCTATAGGCGCAACTTCAGCGCCGCTGCTATCCACTACCACAGCATCTACGGCGTGTTTCAGCGTTACCGTCACTGCTGTTTCCTGCCGGATATGGAGCGTATAATCTCTCGCCACGCCGCTATCCGAGTGTACCGTAACAAGCAGGCTCCGTGCTGTGCCGTTCAGCGGACAAGCGCTCAGCGAAACATCGATCGCAGTACCGCTATGCACCAATTGGCCGTTTACATAGCACGCACTATCCTCGCACAAGGCGGCGGGCGTAACGGATACGGTATCGCTGACGGTAGTCAATTCATACGTATCTGTATCGGCGGCAAAATTGGTCAACAGTTGTGTACCCTCACTACTGACAGACAAGGCCTGCAAACTGGGCACTCGCTCAATATCCAGCGCATAGGTTTCGTACTGCTCATAATCACCCACACTATGCCGCACCTCCAACACAGGCTCTGCGCCCTGCAAAGAGTTGGGCTGCAGCACATTGGTCAACACCGTATTATGACTCCGCCAACTGCGTTTGGTGCTTTGTCCCGTGATATAAACGCTATAATCCGAGGTGCTGATGCCGCCGGCAGGTACAATATAAGGATACAGACTTGCGCCTGCATAATCCGGCACCAGATACTTCCCATCGGCTCGTTCCACCGCCGCCCAATTATCGCCGCTGTCTATGGACAGGTCAATGCGGTCGAGCCACTGAGCATCAGGCAGTTCCGCTTTCAGCACCGCACCCTCGGACACCTTAATACTGCCTCGCACATGGCCGTTGCCGCCGTCATAGACATCAAATGTATACTCCCCCGGCACTGCCCATATCGTTTTGCTGTTTTCCACCGTTACGGTATTGCCAAACGCACCCGTCAGTGTTACCTGCGCCGGCGTCACTGACGCTCCGCTGCGGGTAACAGAAAGAGCGACACTGACTTTTTCGCCGGTCTTATAGCTGCTGTAGGCATCCATTTGCGTTTGCAGCGCCGTCTTTAAGGTCTCCGCCTTGGCAGCGGTGGCGTGATAAAAGCCACGCAACGCATTGTCATAGGCTTTTTGCGCCTGGGCATAGTCCTGCAAGCCATCGTCAGCGGCATTATAGTCCGCCATGCACTTGACCAGCTCCAAAAATTCGCTGCCGAAAACATGGTCTGCATTGGTGGTCAGGTAAAGTGCGCTTACCCCTTTGGCAGGTGCAGTTAAGTCATATGCTCCGCCATCATAGTAAACGGAATAGTTATCCGCAGCACCCTCCACCGCCGTAATATATCCTGCATCGAGGCCGTCGAAAGCATAACCGCTTTTTTCCAACGCCTGCGCCAAGGTATCATCTTGCCCGTATGCAATATAGGTCGGTGCAATCACCGCACGATCCTCCGTGATGACCAGCAGTGCAAATCGCTCCTGCTCCGCAGCAAATGCGGAAACCGGCAGCAGAGAAAGCAGCATCACCCCTGCCAAAATCACCGCCGCTAAACGCTTTATCGTTGTACCTTTCATGGTCATCTTCTCCTTTTTTATCGTACACAGCATGTGATCCAACGCTGCACCAATCGTTTGGGCAGCGATGTACTGCTTTTCCAATTCTGTTCTGTTTGGTGGAGATATGCCTCCGCCAAATGGCGATGGGTCGCCGAAATAGCATGACTGCTGTACCATATTTCATGGCGCAACGCCTCAATCTCCGGCGGCACTTCCCTATCGCCGTTCAACCGCTGTGCATAGCTCAATATATATGCCGTTGCCTTTCGCTGATCCGCATCGCAAAAGACTTCGCAGTAACGCTTTAATCTGCTTCGCAGTACAGCGCAGCGAATGATCAGTGCGGCAATGGCTAATGCCATCACTGCCGCCAAAATCACCCACCAGTTGATTTCTCGTTTCCCCTGCTTTTCCTCTTTGTCCTTTTCGGTTTGTGTGTTCAAGGTATTGTTTTTTTGCCGATCTGTCTGCCTTTGGCTCACCAAGCCACTGCCCAGTGCCACGCTATCGCCATCCGGCAACTCGTATGTCAATTCATCTGCACAAGTAGGTGTGGGGTCATAGGGCAGCCAGCCCACGCCTGACAAGTAGTATTCCACCCACGCATGTGCGCTGCATTGTGTCAGGGTCAGGGCGTCACCATCCTGCAAGGTCTGCGCCTGCGCCTGCGGCACCAAGTAGCCCTCCACATAACGGGCCGGTATGCCGCATTGGCGCATCAGCAAAGTTGCCAGCGTGGCGTAATGCACGCTATGTCCTCGCCGTGAGGTGGAAAGCAGACTGTCGACGAGATTCTCCGCACCACCGGTGCTTTCGTCATAGGTCAGTGTCTGATCCAACCATGCCGAGATTTCCTCCTTGGCCTGCACGGTACTCATACCATCCGTCGGCACCGACACATACTGCGACAATGTGTTTGCCACATCTTTCGGCACAGCTAAATAATGCTCGTACACCCATCGGCGATAGGCGCTCTCTGCCTGACGATAGGTACTTTGCTCATCACCTTGCGCCAAGTCATTTTGCAGCAGATAGCTTTGCTTCACGGGATAAAGATTGGCTGTATAACTCTGCGCCGAAACACTGCCCTCTTTGGTCAATGCCGCAGGATCTGTGGCAAGTCCGTCCACGCCGTATGGCACATAGCAGAACTCTCGGCATGCACCCAGCACCTGAACGCTCACTCGGTTGTCCGCCGCTTTTCCCATCGCCTGCCACGCAGCGCCAAGCTGCGTATCTGCGCAAAACGCATCTCGCTGCAACGCATAGAGTAGCTCGCTCTCCTGCGCCACAGACTCACCGGAGAGTTTCTGCCAGCCATCAGCGGTATAGGTATCACCGGTAAAACCCGGCAAATATAGGCTCGTCCAATGCTCCATGGTGACACGCAGTGCATCGTCATCACCGGGGCGATAGGCAGAAAGTTGCTGCCAATGGCCCTCCGGCAATACCTGCTGACTATCTTCATAGCGGTAATGGTGGATTTTTTGCTCCACCGCTGCGCTCAGTTTCGTGCTCTGCACCGCTCCGCTGCGCCACCCCAACACCAACACAACCGCCGTCAACACGGCGGTCAGTGCTGTTGCATACGCCAAGGATTTACTATTCTTTGCAAACAGCGCAACAGTGCCTGCCAACAGCAGCAGCGCATAGATACTGCCGCCGCACCAGCCAACCATCAACGCCGCCAAGACAAGTAAACACACAAGCATCTGCCAGACATATCGCTGACTGCGAATGACAGCCGTTACTGCGATGCCCAGTACAATAGCCACCAGCACACCGACCTGCCAAAAACTGCCTGCGTCGCTAAAGGGCAGCACATATCGTCCCGTGCGGCAGAGATACCACTGACCCATTGCATTGAGCCATGCCGCTAAGCTTTGGGACAGTTGCCCATGCAACGCCAGCACACTCACCGCCAGCAGCACGGCAAACATGAACAGTACAATGCGGTGAGCCGTTTTTTTCCACGAAAGCAGCATGCCTGACACCAACACCACCGCCGATATCACGCAATAGGGCAGTGTATTCACAGCCCACGCTTGGGACACCATGCCCCAAACACCTGCTAACAGGGCAATGCCGGGCAGACACAGCAGTAATCTTTGCCTGATGCACTGTGTCGGTTTCTCTATTTGAATTGTCAGTGTGCTTGATTGCTTCACTGCACTTCTCCTTACATTATTCCGTATTGCATGACTTCCTGCACATTGTCCGGTGTAAACACCATTGCGCTCTCCGTAGATACAGCTTGTTCACTGCAAACAAAAAGACGGCCGAACCCGGCAGAAAAATCTTCCCACTCATCCGGTTGGGTGGTGGCAAAGTAGAGGATGCGTCCGACCTTACCTGCGCCATAGGTGCGCATATAGAGGGACGCTCCCTGCAAGCCGCTTTGTGGTTTTTTACTCTTCATCAGTGCGCCGATTGCCTCCGGCAATTGTTCCTGTGTGGCAATCTCCTGCTGCACAATGGTTTCCTCGTTCCACGCCAAATGATAGGCGCATCCTGCCTCGCTGAGTGCCTGACACACGGAAACCGCCGCCTCCATCAAGGCATCCACGCATCGGGGCGCAGCATCTCCGGTGGCACGGTCTACAAACACCAGCAGCGAGTGATCCTCCGGGCAGGATGGATCACGCACCACAAGGTGATCCAACTTACCGGATAGTTTCCAGTGGATCTGCTGCACGCTGTCGCCTGCCACATAGTCACGCACCTGATAAATTTCCGTGGGATCATCGCCCCTGCGGTCGGGTGCATATTCCTCGCTCTCGTCAGCGCTGCTGGCTGCTGCCATTTCATCTACCAGCGCTGGGAACGTGTCCGGCATGACCACCACTCGACTCGCTACCGCATCGTCCAATTTCCGATGCCACACACCAAGCAGGTCAAAAAGCTGTACCTTGGTGGCCCGATAACTGATGCAGCCGCAAAAGGCACTGGACATTTGAGCCTGACCGTTTCTATCGGCACACACACGGCGGCGCACTACTTCACCGGTCAGCAAATTCTCCGCCTCCAAGACAAATGTGACTTGTCCGATGGGCAGTTTGCCGGAACGGGACACGCTCCATGTGACAAGAAACTCCCTGCCCTTTTGCATGACGCCCGGCGCACGCAATGTAAGTGTTGCCTTGCCGGAGAAAAACAGCAGCACGCCCGATAGCAGCGCTGTGCCAACTGTCAGCACCAATGCGCCCAGCAAAACAGCGGACGGTCTTATCACCTCAGTTACCGCCAAGCCAAGCACCAGCAATGCATACCACACTGCTGTCATAGTGTTTTCTCCGTCTGCTCCGGCATGGGCACGGATTCCATGATCTCCTGAAGCACCATTTCCGGTGTGTAATCGTTCAGGCGTGCCTTGGAGGACAAAATCAATCGGTGGGCGAACACGTCCTGCGCCACCGCCAGCACATCCTCCGGCACCACAAAATCACGATGATGCACAAACGCATAGGCCTTTGCCACACGGCACAGCGCCAGAGATGCACGGGGGCTGACACCCAGCTGCACCATGGGATGATGGCGTGTTGCCTCGCATAGACGGGCGATATAATCATACACGCTGTCGGCAATGTGGGTATCCGCCACTGTGGCGATAATGCGCTGTAATTCTTCACGGCTCATGACGCAATCCACCTGATCCAGCGGATTGCCGTGACCACGATCCTTCATCAGGCTGATCTGACTCTGCAAATCGGGATAACCCATGTGCAGTTTCATCAAAAAACGATCCAACTGTGAATTGGGCAAACGCATCGTACCGGCAGAGCCCACCGGATTCTGCGTAGCCAACACCACAAATGGCTGCGGCAGCTCATGGCTGACACCATCCACCGTCACTCTCTTTTCCTCCATCGCCTCCAGCAGTGCCGATTGCGTCTTGCTGGAGGTACGGTTGATTTCATCTGCCAACAGCAGATTGGTCATGACGGCACCGGGCTGATAGGCAAGCCGATCCTTGTCGAACACCGAAAAGCCGATAATATCCGAGGGCATTGTGTCCGGCGTGAACTGCACACGCTTTTGCTCCAGCCCCAACGCTTTGGCAAAGGACAGCGCCATGGTGGTTTTACCCACACCGGGTACATCCTCCAGCAGCACATGGCCTTGCGCCAGAATTGCCATCCATATTTTCTCGATCACATGATCCTTGCCGATGATGACTTTTCTGATCTCACCGGTGATTTTTTCCGTCACTTCAAACATTTTTCTTCCTCCTCACCGTCAGCACTGCCACCGCGGCTATGACCACCGCTGCGCCGCCTATGGATACATACCGCCACACATGATGGCTTTCCGCCGAGCCACCCACATAGAGATCGTAGCTTTGTGCGGGGTCTTCCTCGGGAACATCCACCGCCTGCGCCAGACGGTCAAATCCGGTCACATAGCTGCGCTCCGCTGCCGGAATGGCCAGATACTCACCCAGCAGGCTTTCGCCCTGCGCTGCAACTTCCTTGTCACTGAGCGAGGTGAGCTTATCGTTGAGCGATGTGATGGCTTGCTGCACATCACTGCTTCTCTCTTCACGGCAATCGTACAATCGCCGCTCTCCGTTTTGAAAGCGCTCAAAGGCGCACAGTGCCAGCGCTACCTGCTCACTGGCCATGGTATCACTGCCACCGCCCTTTACATGGCAGAAGCTGCCGTCCTGCAAGCGGAACATCAGCATACCGTCCATGGCACTATGCCCATCTTTGGAAAAGGTCTGCGGATCCATACCCAAGGCGCACAGCGCAATCACCACCTGCGCACAGCTCTCCGCATTGGCATCGCCCCAACTGTTGAAAGCACCGTCACTGCGCTGTTGAGCGTGCAAATAGGCAAGCGCTTTTTCCACACTCTGCCCCACGGTGACGGAGGTGCCGTCAGCCGTGGTATAAGCTACGGTACCATTGCGGTAGGGTGCCAGTGCCTGCAGCGCCATCGCTGTAATATCCACATCCTCGCTGCCGGCGCTCAGGCCAAATCCGCCACCCTCTGCCTGCGCTGACAAAATGGCGGCGATCATATCGCTGCGGGTATACTGCGCCTGCTCCGGCACAGCGTAGCAGCGGCTGTCCAAACTCAGAAGAGCAAAGATCCAGCTATTCAAGCCCTGCGTACCCAGCGAATCGGTTTGTGACCATTGATAGGTGCCATCCGCCACCAGATTGATGCCATTCACTGCTGTGGCATCGCCGCCTAAGGCTGTGACCGTCAGGATGATACGGTGCCACTGTGTGGCTTTGACCCGATCCAAAGCACCGTTTGCGCCATATTGCTCGGTCACATACTGTTCCAGCTCCTGCAAATACCGGTCGCTTTCATGATCCATGCGTCCGTTTGCAAATGCGATCCAGTCGGATACGCTGTCGCCTGCTGTTAATTCCTGCGGTAATATTTCCAGCGTGTCCCGTGCCGACGGCACAGCGCCAAAGGCTGTCAGCGGCAGCATCATGACCACCAACAACACGCAAATGATTTCATGTATGATACGCTTCATCCTACGCTCTCCTCACTGATTTCTCCGCAGCGGCGACATTGCCGGACAACGCTATCCTCCGGCGTTGTGATCTCCTCCCAATCGTGACCCAGAGGCTCCACAGTTTGAGTGACCTCTGTATCGCCGCAGACACTGCATGTTTTCGTCATTTCACCCGGTTGGGTGCAGGTAGGCTCTGTGGTCATTGTTGCATCGCCCCAATGGTGGCAATCGATATACGAGCCATTGATCCACTTGCCGCAGTAAGTGGACAGCACGCCATAGTTGCCGCCGGCAGACTCGTAGCCGCCGATATCCTTGCCATACGCCAAAGTAAAGCGCAGATACAACGTGTCGCCATTGCTTAAATACGTGCTGGACAAGCCTTTGCCCTCATAGACCTGACCGTTGATAGTATACATCCAGCCGGAACCCTGGGTAAAGTCAAACTCGCCTAAGCTGTCACTATCCCACTGACCCGTGCGACTTAATTCATCCTGCTGCACCTTGTTCCACAAATTGTCCGGGATGTGATAGCCGTCCATAATGCCGCCACGGCTGATGCGCTGCAAATAGAAGCCATCGTCCGGGGTATGGCTGTACTCCACACGATAGCCGTTTGCCTCCAGCATGGCTAAAACCGCATACGATGCCGACTCACCCTGCTTGATGCGATAGGCGAACGGCTCTTCCATCACATCCAGCCCCACAGTGGTTGCATCCAGCACAACATAAGCTGTACCAATCTCACTGCCGGTATCACGGAAATGATAGATCACCTCGTAGGAGCGATAAGCGGAATTTCCATCGTTATCATACGCCGCCACCGTGATGACATGGCGCTCCTCATCGCCCTCGTCGGGGTCGGGAAAGCACACCGCATATTCAAGGCGTCCGCTGCCCGTGGGGTTAGAAATGACATTGCCATCCAATCGCACCTCCACATTACTGGCAGGCAGTTTTCTGCCGTCATGGGCCGTCGCCGTGACCCAAAAGTCGAAATTGCGGTTATTCACATCATGAATGTTATCCAAGGCGGTTTCAATCTGCGGCGGATCTTCACCTATATCCGGATTTTCATCATCCGCCGCCTGCGCTTCATAACGGATCAAGTATTCCACCTGCTGCAATGTGTCTGTGCCATCCTTGATGTACACCGTAATAATACTTGTGGCATTGCGCTGCAGCACTGCCGCATAATGCTGTCCGTCACTACTGGTAAGATAGGTACCGTTATCATCGCAATTCTCTGCGGCGCAGTTGATCTTCACATACTCGCCGTTCGTATTGTTGACCAGATACGCATAAAAGTTCAATGTATCGTCCGTCAACTGGTTATAGGTGATGGTCTGTGACTGCAGATTCGTTACCAGTGTCAGCTCACTGTCATCTGTGGGGCCGTCCGGCGTCACTGGAATATCCGGCTCACCATCAGTATCGTCGCCATCGGTATCCTCGCCGTCGCCGTTCGTATCGTCGCCACCGGCATCTCCTCTGTTATCACCGGCATTGTCCCCGTCATCACCATCTTGCTCCGAGGTTTCTTTCGTCTGTTGATCATCGGTTTGCTGATCCTGATCGTCCTTATCCTCCGGTTGATCCGGAGTTTTATCCGTTCCGTCCGACTGCTGATCACCGGAACGGGACGGCAAAAACTGCTTACCCTCCTGCGCAATAGGCTGCACGGTCTGTGCAGGTACGCCCTGCACATGGCTGCGCTTCAGGTGGGAAACGCACCAAATCAGCCCTGCCACCAGCGTGATCGCCAGCACAAGGCTGATTGCAAGTTGTATGTATCGTTTTCCTTTCACCGTGTCCTCCTGATTTGCGCAAAAAAGTCGTGGCAGCTTTCCTGCCACGACCGTATGTTTTCGTGTTACCCCCACTGTCCGCACGGCGGCATAGCACCGTGTTCTTCAGGCTCGAGCATCATCGACATTCTGGCTCATGCATTGGGGAAGTCATCTTCCTGCGCCTATCGTTCTACCTTCTCATGCGTTTTCGCACAATGGCCGACTCACGTCGCAAACGATACGCTCCTGCACTTACAGCAGCGGGTATCTGCTCCGGATTTTCACCGGATTTCCTAATCTTTTCATCAGCGGCTTTGCCCGTTGACCAAAAGACATGATGCAGCATATTTTATTACTTTAATTTTACACGATCCTCATCCCAAAGTCAAGGATCGCAGCTTACTCGTGATCGTCCACGATACCCGCCAGATCAACGGGCTTGCCGTCACGCCACAAGCGTTCCAGACCGTAAAACTCACGGGCCTCGGAATTGAACACATGCACGGCAATGCAGCCATAATCCAACAGCACCCATGTGCCGCCACGATAACCCTCACGGTGCAGCGGCTCTTCCTGCGCCTGCTCGGTCAGTTCCTTCTCCACATTGTCCACCAAAGCGTTGATCTGGGTATTACTGGAGCCGGTTGCCAAGACAAAATAGTCTGCCAACGGCGTCAGTTCACCAATCTCCAACACCTGAATTTCCTTGCCCTTCTTATCTGCCAATGCTTTGGCTGCCATCAAAGCCAGTTCCTTGGATGTCTTCATCAGAACTCCTCCTCATTTTCCAAAAATTTCTTTGCTTCCACTGTGTTGTGGTGCACGGGATTGCCACGATGCATCATGTCCTCGATGGAGTCTTCTAATCCCATCAGCAAGCCCATATCCAAATCCGTATGCACGGCATCACGCAGTTCCTCCACTCCGGGGAATACCCGGGAAGGCTCAATGTAATCTGCCATGTAAATGACCTTTTCCAGCACGGTCATATCCGCCTTACCGGTGGTATGCCAGTATATGGCGTTATAAATATCATCGTCCACGCCGAACAGATCCCGTGCCACAGCGGCGCCGGTCTTGGCATGGAGCAGTTTCAGTGCCTTTTGCTCCAGCTCGTCCAGCTGGATGTCATAATGCCGGCACAATGCAAGCTGTTCGTCCATGTCCAGCTTCTTGGTGCAATCGTGGAGCAGCGCTGCAATCTGTGCCTTGTTCACATCGGCACCGTACTGCTCGGAAAGACGAATGGCCTCCTGCTCCGTGCCTAACACATGGGGCATACGCTTGGGCTTCAAAAAGCTCATGGCGATGGGACGCAGCTCGTCCACCGTCAAGTGCTTCAAGTCGCAATGCGTACCGTACAGATGCTCACGCTGAATATAGCCATACACCGCATCGCTGAGCATATTCTTTCCCCCGTCCTTTGCCAGCGCACCACGCACCTCGGTGGAGCTGAGCTCAATGACATGGGGATTGGTGAATGTCACCACCCGTGCGCCGAATTCCCGGCGCAGCATCTCGGCCTGAGCGGCAAATGACTCCTGCTCGTTTTCCTCGTGGCGGCTGGAGGCAGCAATACCTGCCAAGCGGCAAATCTCCGCCGGCTCATGCCACTGATGCAGCGTCAAAAACATATCCGAGCCCATGATCAGCCAAAGCTCCGCATCGGGATACAATGCGTGGATCTGCTGCAGCGTATCACTGGTATAACTTTTCCCCTGACGGCGCAATTCTATGTCCAGCACCTCACAAGGAACGTACAGTTCAAAGGTGGCAAGCTGTGTCATCTCCAGACGCTGCACGCCGCTTGCGCTACCCTGCGGCATCTCCTTATGGGGCGGCACACCTGCCGGGATCAGCAGCAGTTTATCCAGCGACAACACATCTGCCGCCGCCTGCATCGCTGTCAGATGCCCACGGTGTATCGGATTAAAGGTGCCGCCATAAATACCGATTTTCATACTTTTCTGCTCTTGACCAAAATGATTTTACGCTTATCCTTATTGGGCTGCATGCGGTAAAGTACAAACTTATTACCGATGACCTGCACCACTTCGCTGCGGCTGTGCTGTGCCAATTCCTCAGCAGCTTCACGAGCTGTGTACATGGAGTTTTCCAGCACCTTGCCCTTGATAAGCTCACGAGCCTGCAGCGCATCATCCACCTGCTTGATGAGGTTATCGCCGATGCCGTCCTTGCCCACATATACAATGGTGTCCAGCGTGGAGGCAATGCCCCGCAGCTGGGCTCTTTGCTTACTTGTCAGTTCCATAATTCGATCTCCCGTATCTCTATGTTAATGGTTGCTTAAATACTCTTTCAATTGTTCGCTGAATGCCCGCAATGCCTTTCCACGGTGGGAAATGGCATTCTTTTCCTCTGCTGTGAGCTGAGCAAATGTCTTACGCAATTCCGGCACGAAAAACACCGGATCATAACCAAAGCCTCCCTCGCCCATAGGCGCAAAGGCGATAGTACCGTGGCAATCGCCCTCACTCTCCAGCACATCGCCGTCAGGGAATGCACAAACCACCGAGGTGTGGAAATGTGCGGCACGGGATGTTGCACCACGCAAATTGTTCAGCAGCAGTGTATAGCGTGCCTTGTCATCGTCCAGACCGCCGTAACGGGCGGAATAGATACCGGGTGCGCCGTTGAGCGCATCCACGCACAAGCCGCTGTCATCGGCAATGGCAGGCAAGCCACTGGCCTCCATCACCGCTTTTGCCTTGATCATGGCGTTCTCGGCAAAGGTGGTGCCGTTTTCCTCCGGCTCTAAGTCAAGGCCTAAGTCGGACTGCAACACCACTTCTACGCCCAGTTCGCCCAAAATTTTCTGCATCTCTGCCAGTTTCCCACGATTATGGGATGCTAATACAAATTTCATTACAAAATCTCCCCCAGAATTTCCTTCTGCTTTGCAATCAGCTCACGGTTGCCCTTGGCACACAGCTCCACCAATGCACGCTGCTCATCCAAGGTAAAGCTGCGACCCTCGCCGGTACCCTGAATTTCGATGATTTCGCCCTGCTCGTTCATGATGCAGTTCAAGTCCACCTGCGCACGGCTATCCTCGCTGTACTGCAAGTCCAACATCGGCTCGTTGCCCACGATACCGGCACTGATGCCGGACACATAATGCTCAATGGGATTGCGCTCGATGACGCCGCTTTTCACCAGCTTTTCGCAGGCCAGTGCCATGGCCACAAAACCGCCGGTGACGCTTGCCGTGCGGGTGCCGCCATCGCCCTGCAGCACATCGCAGTCGATGGTGATTGTGCGCTCGCCCAACAGTTCCATATTCACGGCAGCTCGCAGGCTGCGGCCGATCAAACGCTGAATTTCCGCACTTCTGCCGGAGAGTTTCAGCTTATCCACATCGCGGCGGGAACGCTCGCGATTGGCTCGGGAAGTCGGATCGTAGCCATGTCGTTCTGTGGGCCAAGGAGTTGGCCAAGGGAGTTGTCTTCCTAAGACCGCTTGGCCTCCGACTTATCAAACGCTGAATTTCCGCACTTCTGCCGGAGAGTTTCAGCTTATCCACATCGCGGCGGGAACGCTCGCGATTGGCTCGGG
>JAZLJB010000049.1:0-4993 GCA_045617685.1 Vescimonas sp. | reverse complement strand
GTGAAGGCGAGTTATGACAAGCAGAAGGCCTTAGGCCTGGCGCTGAATATGGCACGCGGTAAACCGGGAAAGGATCAGTTGGACCTGGTGACGGAGATGTGCAATATCCTTGTTAAGCCCGAGGACTTTATCTCCGACGGAATCGAGAGCCGCAACTATGGCAATGTGGATGGTCTGCCGGCAGCTAAGGAACTGTTTGCTGACATTTTGGGCTGCAAAGCCTCTCAGGTTTTTGTGGGCGGCAATGCCAGTTTGCAGCTGATGTTTGATGCCATTTCCAAGGCGTATACCCATGGTCTGCTGCACTCTGTGCAGCCCTGGAGCAAGGAAGAGACGGTCAAATGGCTGTGCCCGGCCCCCGGTTATGACCGCCATTTCAAGGTCAGCGCCTCTTTCGGCATGGAACTCATTACCGTTCCCATGACTGCCGACGGCCCCGATATGGATATGGTGGAGCAGCTCATCAAGGACCCCGCCGTCAAGGGTATGTGGAATGTGCCCAAGTATTCTAACCCCGAGGGTGTTGTCTATTCCGACGCTACCATTCAGCGTATTGCAGCTATGAAGCCTGCTGCACCTGATTTCATGCTCATGTGGGATAACGCTTATTGCATCCATGAGTTTGATGCCGAGTTTGCACCCTTTGCCGATATTTTAAGCGAGTGCGAGAAGTACGGCAACGCAGACATGGTGTATGAGTTTGCCTCCACCTCCAAGGTCACCTTCCCCGGTGCCGGCGTGGGCGTGATGGCTACCAGTGAGGCAAATCTGGCTTACCTGAAGCCCATCATCAACATTCAGACCATCGGTTTTGATAAGATCAATCAGCTGCGTCACGTGAAGTATTTGAAGAATAAAGAGAATACGCTGGCACTGATGAAAAAGCACGCTGCAATTTTGGCACCCAAGTTCCACGCTGTGCTGGATGCACTGGATCAGGAGATCGCTCCTTTGGCAATTGCGCAGTATAAGCGCCCCGTGGGTGGCTATTTCGTGTCCTTGGATGCGATGCCCGGTACGGCAAAGCGCACTCTGGCCCTTTGCAAGGAGGCCGGTGTTACCATGACCGGCGCCGGTGCTACCTTCCCCTATGGCATTGACCCCAACGATTCCAATATCCGCATTGCTCCCACGCTGCCGCCCGTGGCAGAGCTGGAGCAGGCGATTGCCATCTTCTGCAACTGTTTGAAGCTGTCCGCCCTGGAAAAGCTGGGCGTGTAAGAAACCCCATACATAAAATGACCGACTCCTGTGAGTCGGTCATTTTTTATCGTTTCAGCATGGCTTGCCGCCGCTTGTAGTCGGGCATGTAGGTCGCCACCTCGGCGTAAAAGGCGGGGGAGTGGTCATGATGCCGGATATGGCATAGCTCGTGGACTACCACATAGTCAATGGCCTCCTCCGGATACTGCATGAGATAGAGGGAAAAGCAAAGGCTGTTTTTGCCGGAACAACTGCCAAATCGGGTTTTGGCCGAAGTGATCTTCACTCCGGTGGGATTGACGCCTATCATGGCGGCATAGCGAGCCACTTTTTCGGGTAGGATTTCTTTGGCGCGCTGACGAAGTGCGGCAATCTGCGCTTCACTCAGCGGTGGACGCTGACGCTGCTGCTGGCGGGCAAGATGGGTGCGGATCCAATCGCTGTGTTCACGGACAAAGCGATCGATCTGCGCTTGCGATACATGGTATGGCGCACGAACTAAGACCTTGACATCACGGGTGATCTCCAACGCCATGGTACGGCGTGCCGAGCGAATGACGGTGACTTCCATGCTCATTCACCAATGTAGATAAAGCGTGGGCCGGAGTAGCCGTCACGCTCCACCGTTTCCGACCACATGGCGGAAGGACGCACCCATAGACCGCCCTCGCCGTATAATGCCTGATAGACCACCATTTTCTCCAGCGTTTCGCTGTGCTGTGCCACGCCTAACACCCGATATTCGTTGCCCTTAAAATGGCGGTAAATGCCTTTTTTGATCTCCATAGCCATGCTCCTTGTGCTTGATAGGCTTATTATAGCAAGAAAAGGTAGCGGTGGGAAGAAAAATGTGCTATAATGTGCCAAAAGGAGTGTGTAGCCATGGTCAATACCACACTGTGTTACATTGAAAATCCCGCTGGTGAGTACTTGATGCTGCATCGGGTGAAGAAGAAAAATGATTTGAATCAGGATAAATGGATCGGCGTCGGTGGTAAGTTCGAGGACGGTGAAAGTCCGGAGGAATGCCTGCTGCGTGAGGTAAAAGAGGAAACCGGTCTGACTTTGACGGCGTATCAATACCGTGGCATCGTGACATTTGTGTCCGACCGCTGGGGAACGGAATATATGCACCTGTTCACCGCCACCGGCTATACCGGCAGCATCATCGATTGTAACGAGGGCGTGCTGGAGTGGCTGCATAAGGATGCGCTGGCAGCTTTGCCCCAATGGGCAGGAGATAAAATTTTCCTGCGCCTCATTCACGATGACCATCCTTTCTTTTCGCTGAAATTGCGCTATGAGGGGGAAACACTTGCCTATGCGGCGCTGAATGGAACGCCGCTCCATGTGGCAGACTAAACCTACGGGGAAGGAGTTATAGAATAATGAAGGAGAAGAATATAGCACCGATTACACCTGATGAAGACGAGGAGCGCTTGGAGCAGCAGAAAAAAGCAGATGACGAGGCAATGAAAACGGCGATTTTCCTTGGCCTGATTTTAGGCTGCCTGGTGGGCACTATTATGGGTAGTTTGTCAAAAGGAATTCCTATGGGTATTGCTATTACGGTCATCATTGAGCTGATTTGCAAGCGCCGCCGCCATAAGCAGTGGAAAGAAGAGGAAACCGAATGAAACGCAGCAGCGGAATATTGCTGCCTGTTTCGGCGTTGCCATCGCCTCACAGCATCGGCACGCTGGGACAGGCAGCTTATGATTTTGCGGACTTTCTCCATGCCGCACAGCAACGCTATTGGCAGATGCTGCCCCTTGGCCCTACCGGCTACGGTGATTCACCTTATCAAAGCTTTTCGGCCTTTGCCGGCAATCCTTATTTCATCGACTTGGATTTTCTGGTGTCGGATGGCCTGCTGATGTCGGATGAACTGCCGGAGGAACCGGACCAATTGCGCTGTGTGGACTACGGCAGGCTGTACGAAACAAGACTTTCTCTGCTGTCGAAAGCGAAGGCACGGGGCTGGCAGCGAGATAGAGAGCAGGTAGAGGCATTTCAGCAGGAAAATGCCTGCTGGCTGCCGGATTATGCACTGTTTATGGCGTGTAAGCGGCATTTTGACATGAAACCGTGGACTGCTTGGGACACAGATATTCGGCAGCGAAATCCGGCGGCGCTGGAACACTATCGAGAGGCATTGCGTGAGGATATAGAGCTGTTCATTTATGTGCAGTATCTGTTTTTCAGGCAGTGGAAACAATTGCGTGAATATGTGGCAGCTTTGGGCATTGGTATTATTGGCGATGTGCCGATCTATGTGGCGGCAGACAGTGCTGATGTGTGGGCGGAGCAAAGCCTTTTTCAACTGGATTCGCAGGGATTTCCCACGGCGGTCAGTGGCGTACCGCCGGATGCATTCAGCACAGACGGACAACTATGGGGCAACCCTCTATATCGCTGGGAAGCTATGGAAAATGACGGCTTTGCGTGGTGGTGCCGCCGTATCGAAAGCGCTGCAAAGCTGTACGATGTCATTCGTATTGACCATTTCCGTGGTTTGGCGTCATACTGGTCTGTGCCATACGGGGAAACCACTGCCAAAAACGGTTCGTGGGTGTCGGCGCCCGGTTTGGTCTTGGTGCAAACCTTGAATAAGCGATTTCCGCAGGTGGAGTTTATTGCTGAGGATTTGGGGATTTTGACACCAGATGTGCAGGAATTGCTGTATAAGTCCCGGTGGAGTGGTATGAAAGTGCTGGAGTTTGCGTTTGACGCTCCGGATAGTCCCTATTTGCCCCATCGTTATGACCACCATTGTGTTTGCTATACCGGCACTCACGATAATCCACCACTTGATTTGTGGCGGCAAGAGAGCGATCGACAGATCATAGAGCGAGCAGAGCGGTACTTTGGCCTGCACGAATCGGAGGGATTTGCATGGGGGATGATCCGTGGCGGAATGAGCAGCGTGGCGGATCTCTTTGTCATGCAGGCTCAGGATGTGTTAGACTTACCTTATCGTACCAATGTGCCATCTACCTGCGGCGGCAATTGGCGCTGGCGTTTGCTGCAAAATGAATTAACCGATTCTTTGGCAAAGCGGTTAGCGGAAATCACTGTCCGGTATGGAAGAGCATAAAAAAGTCCCGACAAAAGTCGGGACTTTTGGCTGTTATAAAATACCCTCCCAAGCCAGCAACTTGCGCTTCACATCCACGCCGCCGGCATAACCGGTCAAACTGCCGTCAGCGCCTACCACACGGTGGCAGGGAATGATAATGCTGATGGGATTGTGCCCCACGGCACCGCCGATAGCCTGTGCCGACATGGTGGGGGAGAATTGACGGGCAATCTCGCCGTAAGTCATGGTTTTGCCGTAGGGGATGGTGCAGAGAATGCGCCAGACCTTTTGACGGAAATCGCTGCCCATAGGAGTCAACGGCAATTCATCAGGCGAGGGTTGACCACCGTCGAAATAGCGGTCGAGCCACGCTTTGCTTTGGCGCAGTACGGCATTGTCGTCAAAAGGCGGCAACTCGTGCAGTGAACCGAGAAAATACTTCTGTTCCGGCAGCCACAGACCGACCAGTCGGCATTCATCAGCCACCAGTGTCAGTATGCCTATGGGGGATTCGTATGTAGAAGAAAACAGCATGGCATTTGTCTCCTTGCCGATATAATAAAAAATGGATGAAATGCCGGAGCATTTCATCCATTTGGCGCAGAAGGAGGGATTTGAACCCTCGCGGCGCTTTTTACACACCCTACTCCCTTAGCAGGGGAGCCCCTTCGGCCACTTGGGTACTTCTGCATAGCCGAACTGCGTATAAAG
>JAZLJB010000048.1:0-12972 GCA_045617685.1 Vescimonas sp. | reverse complement strand
TGTTTTTTCTGCTCAATTTAATGTGTCAATAGGGTGTCAGCAAACCTGATGAATAATGTCGAATAGCGCATCCGGGTCGGTGAAACCATTTTGGGAGAAAAAGATAAAGCTATAATCGTCCTCGCTCCACGATACCAGATTGATGACATCCGATTCAGTCCCCATCTCGTGATAACAGTTATTCACTTCTGTGGCATAGCCACCATGGGGATAGGATTCGTGTCCGCCAAAGTCCGAGCTTCTGTCCTCGCCGCCTGCATATTTGCGAATGCAGATCTCGTCATTGTCGGCGGGATAGATGACTTCAATGATTTCCTTGTCCAGCGTGCGATAGATCGGTGCATCGTAGCCGTCGATATGATCGGGAACAGTCAAATCAAATCCGGCGGCGGTACAAGCCTGATCGAGGGTGTCATGATCCAACCACGGGTTGGCGATTTGGCTGTTCTGCTTGGCACCGCAAGCCGTTATTGCCATCAGCGCAAAGATAGATACAGCCAAGAGAAGTGCTTTTCTCAAGGGAGTCCCTCCTTTCAAAAGTGCAGTGGAATGGTTACGGTTTTATAATAACGCCATTTGCGCTGTTTGGCAATATGAAGAAACAGAATTGACAGCAAAAAGAAAAGTGCTATAATGATGCTATCCAATCGATAAAATGATGGAAGGAAGCATGCTGAAATGGATCGTAAATTTGTGTTGAGCTGTTGTTCCACTGTGGATATGCCATATAGCTACTTGGAAAGCCGCAATATTCCGGTCTTGTTTTATACATACGTGGTAGATGGCCAGATCTATGTGGATGACATGGGGCGTGACAGTGAGGCGCTGCCTCGCTTTTATCAGTTTTTGGCAGACGGTAAGTTGCCCCAGACCTCCCAGAACAATGTGGCAACCTACATGGATTTCTTTGAAGAGCAGTTGAAGAGCGGCAATGATCTGTTGCATGTGGCGTTTACTTCCGGTCAGTCCGGCTCGGTGAATAATGCGTATTTGGCCGCCGAAGATCTGCGTGAGAAATATCCTGAACGCAAGATCGTGGTGGTAGACTCTTTGTGCTCTTCCAGCGGTTACGGTATGATTGTGGACACGGTGGCAGATATGCGTGATAACGGTGTGACCATAGAAGAGGCAGAGCAGTGGTTGCTGGAAAATCGAAATAAGGTGCATCATCAGTTCTTCTCCACCAATATGACCCAGTTCCGCCGCACGGGCCGTGTGTCCGGCGCTGCAGCTATGGTGGCAACGGTGATGAATATCTGTCCCATTATGCGTTTGGATGCTGCCGGTGCCATCAAGGCTTATGGCAAGGTGCGTGGCAAGAGGAAGGCAATTGAAACCACCGTCAAAGAAATGCTGCAGCATGCGCAGGGCGGTGCTGATTACGATCAGCGCCTATTCATGTGCCATTCTCAGTGCCCCGAAGATGCCCAGCTTCTGATTGATGCGTTGGAGGAAAAATTCCCCAAGATCAAAGGCAAGATCCGTTTGTTTGACATCGGTACGATTATCGGCAGCCATTCCGGCCCCGGCACAGTGGCTGTGTTCTTCTTCGGTGACGAGCGTCCCCGCATGGATTGATTTTAATATGAAACATAAATAAAACCGCACGGTTTTCCGTGCGGTTTTATTTGTATGCTGATGTAAGCTATCATTCAAGTACAATATGCGTTTTTTGTGCGGCATAAATAGATCGGTTGCCGTTGATGGCAAATGCGACGGCGCAGACAATGAAAAAATAGGGCGCATAAGAAAATCCAAATACCTCACAGCCGATAAAAATCGGTGCAAGGCAGGTGTTGCTGGCACTGCCAAACACAGCGGCATAGCCTAACGCAGCGCAAAACAGGATCGGCAAGTGTAAGACACAGCCTAAGAGAATACCGAGGCTGGCGCCGATGGAGAAGAGAGGTGTTACCTCACCGCCCTGAAAGCCTGCTGCCAGCGTGGCGCAGGTCAGAAGAATTTTCAGCACCCAATCGTACCAATAGATGGTGTCGCCGGCAAAGGCGGCAGCAATGAGGTTGATACCCAAACCGCTATAACGCCCGTTATGGAGCAGCAACAGCACAATGCTCAACCCAATGCCGATGAAGGCAATGCGGCGGATGGGATCACGGATCTCGGCGGCCAGCGATTTGCAGCGTTGCAGCAGCCATGCAAACAGCCGTCCGGTCAAGCCGAACGCAATACCCAAAGCCAGCAGTTTCAGCACCGTGTAAAAATCTAAGTTTACCGAGTCGGATAGGGTCACGGAGAATTTTTCCAATCCCAACTGAGCCGACACCCAAGCGGCGGTGAATGCGGCTGCCAATGACGGCAGCAATGCTTCCCATGCCATAGCGCCGCAGCACAGCACTTCCATAGCAAACAGTACGGCGGCAATGGGCGTGCGGAAGAGTCCGGCAAAGCCGGCCGCCATACCGGCTACCAACAACAGTTTTCGAGCGTTGGGCAGGGGAATGCGGCTGCCCAGAAAATGACCTGCCGTACCGCCGATCTGAACGGCAACACCTTCCCGTCCGGCGCTGCCGCCAAACAGATGGGTCAGCCATGTGCTGACCGTTACCAAAGGAATCAGCCGCAGGGGGATAGAACGGCGATCACCGGTGGCGCATTCCAGCAAAAGTGTCATGCCCTTGCCGCTCTCGCCACCCCAGCGGCGGTAGCAAAATACGATTGCCATGCCGATTAAAAACAAAAATGGCAAAAAGCACAGAGGATAAAAGCCTCTTATATTGGTTATTTTGATCAATATATTGCCGAAAACGGCATCCATGACACCGATTGCAGCACCTAACGGCACGGCAACAAAAGAAATGAGCAGTAAGTTGGCGATTGATTTCAAACGAACCATGGTGACCTCCTAAGCGGTAAAAAAATAGCCAATGACCCCTATGTTGTCATAGAAGTCATCAGCCATTGGCGGTTTTGTGCAAAGCACAGGGGAGAACATCATTCCCTGCTATTTACTTGCGGCACTCGGCGGTAATCTCCTCTTTCAGCCGCAGCAGCTCCGGAGAGGACAGATCACGGGGATAGTCCAGTGCGTTCAGGTCAAACTCGCGGACGGAACTGTCTGTGTGCATGACTATGATTTTCTGCCCCAGCAGCAGTGCTTCATCCAACTGGTGGGTTACGAGGATGATAGTGCGAGGCATCTTCTTTTGAATTTTCAATACTTCGTCTTGCAGTTCCTCGCGAGTGATGAAGTCCAAAGAAGCGAAGGGCTCATCCATCAGCAGTACTTCGCTTTGGCTGGCCAACACACGGGCAAGTCCCAAGCGCTGCTTCATGCCGGTAGAAAGTTCAGCAGGTGTCAGGTCGGCATATTCATCCAGACGCACCAGATGTACCAGTTCCTCGGCTAAGCTCATACGCTCTTCCGGCGTTCTGCCGGCACCGGCTGCCAATGCTACATTCCGCAGCACGGATGTCCAGGTAATGACATAGGGATTGGGATTCAAAATGGCGGTGTGCCAACCATCGGGCATCATAATTTCACCGCTGTCGGCAGTATCCTGACCGCTCAACAGATGCAGCAGCGTACTTTTACCGCAGCCGCTGCGCCCTACGATCACCGTCAGCTTGCCGATGGGGAACTCTAAATTCAGATCACGCAGGACTTTTCTTGTCTTTGTGGCACGCTCAGCATGATCCACAATGATGTCGGTAGTCTGCGTGGTATAAGATTTTTCAATGTGCTTAATTTGGATACTGTCCATGAAAACGCCTCGTTTCCGCTATTTACAAATTCCGTATTATTGTAGCAGGCTGTGACGGATTTTGCAATGGGGAAGGAAAAATAAATTTATGCTTGGATGGTTGTCAAAGTGCATTGGCGTGGTATAATAATACAGTAAACTGAAAAAAGGAGTATCGTATGAAAAAGACGATTTTGCGAAAATACGCCCAGTTGATTGCCCAGACCGGCGTCAATGTGCAGGAGGGGCAAGAGGTTTTCATCGCCGCCGAGCTGGATCAGCCGGAATTTGTGCAGATGGTGGTGGAAGAATGCTATAAGCTGGGTGCCAAAAAAGTGGTGGTGGATTGGTCCTATCAGCCGCTGCAAAAGCTGCACTACCGTTATCGCTCTCAGGAAACACTCGACCACATGGAAGACTATGAGATCGCACGGTGGAAACACTATGTGGACACCATTCCTTGCCGCATCTATTTGCTGAGCGAGGATCCTGACGGCTTAAAGGGTATCGATCAGGCGAAGATGGCACAGTCCCAGCAGAAGCGTTATCCCATCATCAAGCCCTATCGTGACCAGATTGAGAACAAGTATCAGTGGTGCATTGCCGCCGTACCCGGCAAGGCCTGGGCGAAAAAGCTGTTCCCCAAGCTGCGTGTGACCCAAGCGGTGGAAAAGTTGTGGGAGGCTATTTTGATGACTTCCCGTGTTACGGACGATCCCATTGCCGCATGGGATGCGCATAATCGGGATTTGCATCAGCGCTGCGATTATCTCAACTCTTTGGGCATTGAAAAGCTGCACTACACTGCCGGCAACGGCACCGATTTCACTGTGGGTATGATTCCCGAGGCGGTGTTCCGCGGCGGTGGAGAGGACAGCCTGCAGGGCATTTTCTTCAACCCCAATATCCCCACCGAGGAATGCTTTATTTCCCCCAAGCGTGGCGAGGCGGAGGGCATTGTCTATGCCACCAAGCCTCTTTCCTATCAGGGACAGCTCATTGACGGCTTTTCCATCCGCTTTGAGGAGGGTAAGGCGGTGGAATGGCATGCCGAGAAGAATGAGGAACTGCTGGAAAAGCTGATCAACATGGACGAGGGCAGTTGCTATCTGGGCGAGTGCGCTTTGGTGCCCTATGACAGTCCCATCAGCCAGTCCGGCTTGCTGTTCTACAACACGCTCTTTGATGAGAATGCTGCCTGCCATCTGGCGTTGGGTATGGGTTTTGCCGATACCATTGACGGATTTGAGGACAAGACACTGGAGGAGTGCCGCAAGCTGGGTGTGAATGACTCCATGGTGCATGAGGACTTCATGATCGGCTGCGAGGATATGAACATTGATGCCATTTGCCGTGACGGCAAGACGGTGCCCATTTTCCGCAACGGTACCTGGGCATTTTAAGCCTGCATTTTTTCAATAAATCAAAAACCACTATGATATCTTTCTGAGTGAAAGCATCATAGTGGTTTTGCCATTATTCGAACAGTTTTAGTGGTTGTTTCAGCCGTTGCCAAGCACCATGTTTGTGATGGCGTCTGCGGTTTGTGTGAGTTGTTCCTCCAAGGAGATGGTGGGTGTGCCGTCACCATCCTGAGCGCCGTAGCTGCCAAAATAGGCGTGGCAGCCGCCCTGAATGACACACTCCGTGGTGGTATCGGGCAGGTGAGGCAGATTGTCCTGATAGGCATCACGGTTCAGCACACCGTCCTCAGTGCCGTAAACGGAAAGCACCTGCAAACCGGAGTCGGTGATGTCCTCGGTGGAATACGCTGCCAACAGAATAAGTCCTGCAAATGCATCGCTATGCTTTGATGCATAGGAGGCTGCCATAGCGCCGCCCAACGAGTGGCCGCCGATGTACCAGCGGTCGATATCAGGATAGGCTTTGGCAATGTCATCAGCGGCATTGCTATCCAAAACGGCAAGATTGCCGGGCATGTGGACTAAAATGCAGAGGATCCCGTTTTCCGCCAGTTTTTCCATCAGCGGAGCGTACGCCTCATACTGCACCTTGCCGCCCGGATAGAAGATCAGACCGGCAACGGGCTCGTCCGGAATGAATGCGATCTGCTTCCCCTCGTGTTTTGTGATGGAAACAGTGGGCATTGCCGTTTCTACCACCGCCATTGCTGTTTGATCGGCATGGTAATAGTCATGGATATACAGTGCCCCGGCGATTACCACAGCGAGGATCAGTCCAAGCAGTACAAAAAGTACCGTATTCCGTTTTTGCGTTTTACTTCGTTTCATGTGTTATCATCCTTTATAAGGTTATGTAATTGCATGTGCTCAGGCAAATACCAGTTGCACCATGACCATATAGGCGGCAGTGCCCACGGCGATGGACAGCAAACTGTTGCGGCGCCATAGATGCACTCCGGCGGTAATGGCAATGCTGATGAGATAGGGTACCCAGCTATGCAGCGCAGTGAAACTGATGTCCTTGATGCAGTAGATCACCAGCGTGGCCATGATCGCCATAGGCAACACCTTGCCCAGGTACTGCACGATAGGTGGTACTTTACGATTACCGAATATCAAGAACGGGAGAGCCCGCTCCAAAAAAGTGCAGGCGGCGCAGATGGCGATAATGAGAATAGCACGAGTCATGACTGTACCTCCTGTTCCGGCACGATGTAACGGCGCAGTACGCTCAGCGCCGCCACAGTAATGATGAGAGAGGGCAAAATGAAGTTGCCGGGTCCGAAAATCAGCAGGCACACGATGCTGGATACAATGGCGATACCGGCAGGCAGATGGCTGGGAGCACCTTTCATTTGATCTAAAAGAATGGTGACAAACAGAGCGGTCAGTGCGAAATCCACGCCGGTCATGTCAAAGGGGATCAGCGCACCGATCAGACCACCCACCATGCTGGGGATTGCCCAGTATAGCTCTATTAAAATAGCGGTAAAGATAAAAGTCCACTTCTCATCCATATCCTCGTCGATTTGAGCGGAGCAATGGAGTGAGTAGTTTTCGTCAGACAAGGTGTAGATGAGAAAATGCTTCCATGGCCCGAAGTTGCGGAATTTTTCGATAAATGAAATGCCGTAGAAAATGTGTCGGCTGTTTATCAGCAGCGCCATGACAGCCACTGTCACAAGGGACACGGAACTGGTCAAAAATGAGATCATCAAAAATTGCAGTGAACCTGCCAGCAAGATCAGGCAGGTAGCACCCGTCCACACGAAATTGTAGCCGGCGTTATGCATCAGTACGCCGTAGGCCAGACCTAAGGGGATAAATCCGGCAAAAATCGGCAGACTGTGGCGCAGCGCATAGGAAAATGACTTCTTCAGTTTCATCGTGTCACCTTCTTTCGTGGGGATACTCACATGATACTGAAAACTTCTGTACTTTGCAAGATAAAAGTATGGAAATAGGCGTAAGAAAGGTGTATATTATAACTAATATACTAATTTGATGAGGTGTGCAGTATGGAAGAAACACGCAGCTTTGGTTATATTTGCCCCAAGTGCGGTAAGGCTGTTTTGGGCAGCCGCACTAAATTTGCGCTGTCTGCCGCCGCCGCTCGCATCGAATGTGAATGCGAAAAGGCAGAAATGGACATCCAGACCGACGGCATGCAGTTCTATTTCAGTGTGCCGTGCGGCTTGTGCGGGGAAACGCATCAGGCGATTTGCTCGGCAGATAGCGTGCTGAATGGTCGTGGTATTGGTTTGGGCTGTCCCAAGACCAAGCAGATTTGCAGCTATGTAGGCGAGGAACAGCAGGTGCGCCGTTCCATGGAGGAGCTGGCCATCCGGGCAGAGAAAGAAAAATGTGAAAATCCGGAGACGTTTACCGATAATGTCATCATGTATGAGGTGCTGTCGGAATTGAAAGACATCGCCGCACGGGGCGGTATTTCATGTACCTGCGGCAGTAAAGATTTTGGTATTCATGTGCATCGTGATGCGGTGGATCTGCAGTGCAAAACCTGCGGTGGTAAGCTGCGGCTGCCTGCCGGTACGGATGAGGATCTGGATCAACTGTGCTGCCAGATGAAACTGACCATTCGGGGACGATGAGCGCAGTTAAAAGGAAATTTTATCCGAAACAGGAAGGAACGATATGATATGATTTCACTACTCTCTCGTTGGTTTATCCGTGATCGTGACAATGTGTCTGATCCGGCGGTGCGCCGTGCGTACGGACAGCTTTGCGGACTTGTTGGTATCGGACTGAATATCTTGCTGTTTATCGGCAAGTTCTTTGCCGGCACACTCAGCGGCTCCATTGCTATCACGGCTGATGCTTTTAACAACTTGTCCGATGCCGGTTCCTCGGTGGTGACGCTGCTGGGTTTCCGACTGGCAGGCAAAAAGCCTGACCGCAGCCACCCCTTCGGTCATGGCCGTGTGGAGTATATATCCGGGTTGATCGTGGCAGGCCTTATCCTGCTGATGGGTGTGGAGCTGGCAAAATCGTCGGTGGATAAAATTTTGCATCCTCAGGCGGTGGAGTTCAGTGTCATTGCATTGATCATCTTGGTGGTGTCCATTGCCGCAAAACTGTACATGAGCTTTTATAATAAGAAGATCGGTGAGAAAATTCATTCCACAGCCATGACGGCCACTGCTATGGACAGCTTGTCTGACACCGTTTCCACCTCCGCAGTACTCTTGGCGATGATCGTGGCAAAGCTGACCGGTTGGCAGATTGATGGCTATGTGGGTTTGGTGGTGGCGCTGTTTATTCTGTATTCCGCTTACAGAGCCGCCCAGGAAACCCTTTCGCCGCTGTTGGGTCAGGCACCGGATGAGGAGTTCGTGCAAGAGATCGAGAATTTGGTCAAAGCGCATGAACTGGTGTGTGATATCCATGACTTGGTGGTTCATGATTATGGCCCCGGTCGCCTGATTATTTCGCTCCACGCCGAGGTACCGTCCAATGAGGATATTATGGTGATCCACGATGAAATCGATCTCATTGAGCAGGAACTGCGGGAGAAACTGCATTGTGATGCTGTGATCCACATGGATCCGATTGTGGTAGATGATGGCGTGACGGGCCCACTGCGTCAGCAGGTAGCAGAGCTGGTGAAAAAGGTGGATCCCCAAATGACCATCCACGATTTCCGGGTTGTGTCAGGTCCCACGCACACCAATTTGATCTTCGACGCTGTACTGCCCTTTGAAGCAAAGCAGACAGCGCAGGAGGCTAAAGAGGAAATCATGGCGTTGGTGCATGGCATGGATGGCTGCTATTTTGCCGTTGTGCAGGTAGAACGCTCTTATGTAGGTTAAAACATTCACCCAAGCGAAGAAATCGCTTGGGTGAATGTATCACAGGATATCAGGTCCAGCTTTGCCACACATCGGGGCAATAGCCAACGGTGGCTTGCTTGCCGTTGCGTACGATGGGGGCATTAAATAGCTCCGGATATTCCAAAAGTGTTGCCTCAGCCTCTGCCTGCGTGATGTAGTCCATGTCAAACTCGTCATAAGCACGGCAGGTCTTGTTCACCAAAGCATCGTAGCCGACGGCGGCTTTCACCGAGCGGTATTCACCGGCGCTGAGCCCCTTGGTTTTCAGGTCGATATACTGGTACTTAATGCGGCGCTCTTTGAACCAGCGTTCCGCTTTCTTGCTGTCGAATGACTTGGCAGAGCCAAAAATTTGAATGTTCATCAGATAACTCCTTATGTGAAAAAAGATAGGACGGTGTAATGATGCAGGAAAAAATCGCAAAGTTGAAAGAAATGGTAGCGCAAAGCGATAACATTGTGTTCTTCGGCGGCGCCGGCGTATCCACGGAAAGCGGTATTCCCGATTTTCGCAGTGTGGACGGACTGTATCATCAGAAGTTTGCTTATCCACCGGAAACGATTTTAAGCCACACCTTTTATATGCGCAAAAAGGCAGAATTTTTCGATTTTTACCGTCAGAAGATGCTGGCACTGGATGCCCAGCCCAATGCGGCCCATCGCAAGCTGGCGCAATGGGAGCAGGAGGGAAAGCTGAAAGCGGTCATCACCCAGAATATTGACGGCCTGCATCAAAAGGCAGGTAGTCGTGAGGTGCTGGAACTCCACGGCAGCGTGCTGCGCAATTACTGCGAGCGGTGTGGCCGATTCCATGGCGTAGAGAGCATCGTGCATGCGCAGAATGTGCCAAAATGTGAATGTGGCGGCGACATCAAGCCCGATGTGGTGCTGTATGAGGAAGCACTTGATGACAGCGTTATGATGCGTGCGCTGCGCTATATACAGGACGCCGATATGCTGATCATCGGCGGTACATCATTGGTGGTGTACCCAGCGGCCGGCTTAGTGCGCTATTATCGTGGGCATAAGCTGGTGGTGATCAATAAGGGTACAGTAGGCGCCGATGTAGGAGCCGATCTGGTGATAGACGGTGCCATCGGTCAGGTACTGGAACAATTGTAACACAGTTTTGCCAAGAGGAAAAGGGGGAATAAAATTCCCCCTTGACAAACAGGTGAAACATGCTATAATAGTCGAGTACCTGATTTTGAGGGACTCATTTGCGAGTGTGCTGGAATCGGCAGACAGGCAAGCTTGAGGTGCTTGTGTTCGACAGGACGTGTGGGTTCAAGTCCCATCACTCGCACCAATCCCTTTTTACAGGTATCAAGTGAATAGACGCGCGAGTGGTGGAATTGGCAGACTCGCTAGATTCAGGTTCTAGTGCTCATTTCGGGCGTGCGGGTTCAAGTCCCGCCTCGCGCACCATGATAAAGACTCAAAACTTCGTGTTTTGGGTCTTTTTTCTTTATTTCTGCAACTTTTTCCATTGTTCATCTTTTCGGGTCGAGTCTTCAATATACCGCATCATGTGAAATACGATGGTTTTACTTCATATTGTCCATGCAATATTATACCTATTATATATTGTAAAAGAGGTTCAGTTACCACTATATTTCGTTTTCTGGCAAGCATTCATCAATATGTAGTACTTTTATTGGCCTACACAAGGAGGGGTATCTATTGCCCGTTTTTTGCTGGTTCGCTTCATTGTGACTTCGGGGGCTTTGCGTGTGATCTCTTTTTTGGTTTGCTACGACTTTGCTAACATTTGTGTGCTATAAAAAAGTCAAGTTCTCCCATATTAGAACGCTTTTTAGATTTTTATTGACAACATTTTGGCGCTTTGATATAATCTAATGGCTTATTGACGATATAATCTAACAATGTTAGCTTTGTAAAAGCAAATATGTGCTGAATAGCAAATCTGCTGCAAGGCGGTAACGCAAAGCTATAGAATCTGTTTTGGCAGGTAGCCAGTTGCCGCTATATCCCGATGTAAACGGGGGTGAGCAATGGCTTTTTTGCTCGAGCGGCAGAATATAGTCGAATACTTAATTCGCGCAAGTGATACATATGCGGATTTGAGTAATATTGTTATAAGGGAGGAAAAATTTGATGAGAGTGGATAAGAGCAGAAACCACGGTTGGAAAAGAATACTTGCACTTTTCATGGCCGTGGTGCTTGCAGTCAGCACCTTTGACCTGTGGACTCTCCGCGCCTTCGCAGATGAGAAGACCACAGGCGGCGAGGTGGTTGCCTTTGCCCCGTTGGCAGAGGAATTTGCCCGCCAGGAACTGGCCCAGGGTGCGTCGGTTGACGATATTAACGTTCCCGACACCCTGACAGTGACGGTGCTGCCTGAAGCAGAAGACGATGTTTCGGCACCTGAAGTGGAAGATGTGATGTTCAAAAACGTCTCATGGTCCGCTGATGTCGACATAGCATCGGTAGAGGTGGGGACAGAAGTCACCTTCACCCCCCAACTGCCGGAGGGCTACACTTTGGCAGAGAATGTGGCACTGCCGGAGATCACCGTGGTGATCACGGAGAGTACGCCTGACGCCGACATGCCGGCCTTTGCCGGCCATGCGGAGCTGGACGGCGTGGTCATCGACGTGACAGCGGAGGAGGGCATCTTCCCCGCAGATGCTACGCTGATGGTAAGCCGCGTGAATGCCCAGCAGCAGGAAGCGGCTGACGAGGCCACGGATGCCGTGCGCGACACCGAGGGCATGGTGGCTGCATCCTACACGTTCGACATCAAGGTGGTGGACAGCAATGGCAACGAATTGCAGCCCGCCGAGGGTCACCATGTCAATGTGGCCTTCACCACCAGCGAGGTCAGCGAGGATCTGCTGAACGCCGAGGTCTATCATATTGATAGCCAGAGCGGCGAGGCAGAGACCCTGCAGGTAGAGAGCAACGGCGACACTGCGATGGTGGAAACGGATGGATTCTCGACCTATCAGTTGATTTTTGAGCAGGGTACCGTACCCAGCTTTGAGATCGGCGAAGGCGGCGTAACGGTCGATAAGATCATGTCCGAAATGGGCGTGAACGGCGACATTTACAGCGTGGTCATCGACGGAAATAGTGCAGATAAGTCCTCCAGCGAGGATGAGAGATTTACCGTAAAGTATACCGGCTCTGCAACGAATGTTGCCGATGGTACGGATAACGCTGCCAAGACCAAGGCTTCTGAGTGGAAGATCACGGAAAAAGCCGACGCAACCGCCGGTACCACCCGCCTGATGATCACTTTGAGCGGCAGACCCACCTACTATGTAGATGTGGTGACAAGCGGAACGCAAGCGGAGCATAAAATCATTCTGCAGCATATTGACGGCAGTCCTGTGACGGCGGCTAATCCCGCCCGTGCCTGCGAGATTATGAAGGTCTATGTGACGGGTTACACCGAGGATGAGCAGAAGGATCTGCGGTTTACCTATTCTGCCAACCCGAACATTCGCACCTTTAAGGATGGACAGGTCGGTGACGGTAATCTCAACGACGGTACCGCGCCTACTACCAATCCAGGAGCCAATGCGGCGAAGGGTGCTCGGTTTATCGGATATGATGCCAGCAACAACAGCGTCAATATTACCTGCACCATTAAGGTGTACGAATCCGGCAACACGACCACTCCGGTGGCACAGTCGGATGCCGGCTATACGATCAACATGGCGAAGACCAACCTGGACAAGGATATAAAGGCCGCCGGCCGTAATATGCACCCGCTGATCTTGCACGTGGGCGACAAGGTCACGGAGGCACAGTTCAAGCAACTGCTGGCGGACGCCGGTGTGGCACACCCCAAGTGCGGCAACACGACGGTCACGCCGGATCTGAAGGGCAAGATCACCCTGGCACCTACTGCCGGTACCACCGGCAGCTATACGGCGGTGAGCCCCGGCAGAGAGACCATCACGCTCACCTGTGCGAAGCGTGCCTGTACCTGGCACAAGAACCAGAGCGGCACCCTGGAGTTGGAG
>JAZLJB010000047.1:0-18483 GCA_045617685.1 Vescimonas sp. | reverse complement strand
TTCAGGGATTCCAGCATATCGTTGGTATAAGCGTCAGTACCCATACCCAGCAGGATGCCGCGCTTGTACAGCTGCAGCACGGGGCAGGTGCCGATGGCGTTGCCCATGTTGGACTCGGGGTTGTTGTCGACCATGGTGTTGGTCTCCTTGATGATATCCATCTCAGCGGTGTTGACCTGGATGCAGTGGCCCAGGATGGTCTTGTCACCCAAAATGCCGTGATCCTGCTAACGCTGGATAGGACGACGGCCGTAGTTCTGCAGGGACTCATATACGTCGTTCATACCCTCGGAAACGTGGATATGATAACCGGTACGGCCGTTGTTAGCCTCGACCATGCGATCAAAGGTCTTGTCGGAAATGGTAAACAGAGCGTGACCGCCGAACATAGCAGCCAGCATGGGATCCTTCTGCTGCTCGCAGTAGGTGATCCAGTCAGCGTTCTCCTTGATAGCCTGCAGGCACTTCTCCTCGCCGTCACGGTCGGAAACCGCGTAGCACAGGCAGGAACGGATGCCGAACTTCTTAGCGCTCTCGCCGATCTGGAACAGAGAGCCGGGGATCTCAGCGTAGGCGGCGTGGTGATCGAAGATGGTGGTAACACCCTGCTTGATGCAGTCGATGTACAGAGCATCAGCGCTGGCGCGGGAGCCTTCCAGAGTCAGCTTGCGGTCCATGGCCCACCATGTACCGTCCAGAACCTCATAAAAGTTGGTGGGGTTGTTGCCCACGATGCTCAGGCCGCGAGCCAAAGCGGAATAGATGTGGGTGTGAGCGTTGATGAAAGCGGGCATAATCACGCCGCCCTTAGCATCGACGATCTCGGCGTCAGCGTACTTTGCGCGCAGATCCTTCTCTTCGCCGACCTCGACAATCTTGGTACCCTCAAATGCCACGGCGCCATGCTCATAATAGCCCTTAGCGTCGGGATCACGGGTAATCAGTCTACCATTAGTGACTAAATACATGAAGATATCCTCCTTTAGTTTAATCCTTATCACAAGGCAGGGTAACAAAAAATGTTCCAAGTTTTCCTTTGAAGAAAACCTGAAACACTCAAGCACACCAGCCGAGTGATAGTTGCAGCCCGTGCGCGAAGCACTTCTTTACAGCTACCAATCTTGGATTGTTACACTTATTTTACATGAATTCACTGTAAAAATCAACAGCAAAATAACGGTTTTAGACAAAAAACAGTGGGATTTGTACGAAACTTTTTTGAAAAAAAGGAAAGCAGCGGTATTTCTCTGAATACCGCTGCTATATTTGTGTGAAAACGGGGGAAATTACTTGGTGCCGAAGATACGGTCGCCGGCATCGCCCAAACCGGGAACGATGTAGCCGTTCTCGTTCAGATGATCATCCAAAGCGGCGCAGTAGATCTCGACATCGGGATGCTTCTTGTAGATGAACTCCACGCCCTCGGGAGCAGCCACCAAAATCATTAGCTTGATGTTCTTGCAGCCCAGTTCTTTCATCTTGGTAATGGCCAGGCCAGCGCTCGCGCCGGTAGCCAGCATGGGGACAACCACCAGTACACCGCGGTCGGCGATGTCCTTGGGGTACTTCAGGAAGTAGAAATGAGGCTCCAGAGTCTCCTCGTCACGGTACATACCGATATGAGCCACACGAGCGGAGGGAATGAGATTCAGGATACCGTCTTCAAAACCCAAACCTGCACGGAGGATGGGAACGATGGCCATCTTCTTGCCGGCCAGCACAGGTGCCTCATAGGGGCACAGGGGGGTCTCGATGGTCTTGGTGGTCAGGGGCAGATCACGGGTGGCCTCATAGGTCAGCAGCATGGCGATCTCGCCAACCAAAGTGCGGAACTCTTTTACACTGGTGTCCTTGTCACGCATGACGGACAGCTTGTGCTGCACCAGGGGATGGTTAACAACATGCAGAGTGGGGAATCTTTCGCTCATAACAATATCCTCCGTATAATAAAAAAATTAATAACAATTAATCAAGGGTAATCTTCAACCCCTTTGCCAGACGCTCACGCTCAGCTTGGGACAGACGCAGATAATTCGGCACCAAATCCTTGCAAGACAAGGTTTCGCCCCGTATAGCCATTTCCTCGCCGACAATGCCGACACCAACAGCGTTTTGCATTACCAACTGTGGTGGTGCCATGCGGCAGGCTATTCCAGCTTCTGACAAGTAAGTATAGCACAACTTGGCACCATCGCCAACAATTATTTTCTCATTTTCGTCATTTTTTAACATTTCGGCTAATTCGGCCAAAGAGATGGCACGATCGGGACACTGACGATGCAGCGTTCCGTTCTCAGCATGAAAAACAGCATTATAGATCTGATTGCGCCGTGCATCCATAGCGCAGATGATACTGCCATTCATGTGCCGCACATTTTGCGCCATGCTTTCTAAAGTGGAAATACTGCAGCAAGGCAGATCCTGCGCCCATGCCAGGCCTTTGGCGGCGGACACACCGATACGCAGTCCAGTAAAGGATCCGGGACCCGCAGCAACGGCAATAGCATCCATATCATCCAAAGTCAAACCGCTGCTTTTCAGCATGCCGTCTAATAACGGCATTAAAGTGCGGCTGTGGGTCAGACCGATATTCTGATAGGCGCTGGCAAGGGGAACACCATTTTCCACCACTGCCACGCTTACACTTTTAGCAGATGTTTCCAAAGCCAAAACTTTCAACAGTTTTCCCCTCCTGAAATCGTAATGATGCGCCAATCCTGGTGCTGAGGATGCCGTGCAATTTCTACCCAAAGGGTATCATCAGGCAGTGCATCCAATACGTTTTCGCTCCACTCCACGGCGCAGACACCGCCACGCTCCATATAGTCTTCCCAACCGATATCAAACAGAGCATCAGAGTCCGGTAAACGGTACATATCAAAGTGGAACAGCGGTACTCGTCCATCGTCATATTCATTAACGATAGTAAATGTAGGGCTGGTCACACGAGCCTTGCAGCCTAAACCACGGGCTAAACCACGGGTAAAGGCAGTTTTCCCCATGCCTAAATTTCCTTTGTAAGCCAGTACTGTTCCACCGGATAGAGTTTCACCCAATCGGCAGGCAATGACTTCGGTTTCTTCCACACTGTGGGAGATATAATCCATAGCCGCAAGACTCCTTTGTGCATATTTCAAGTTATTATAGCACAGAAAAAATTAAAAGAAAAGAGTCGCTCGCTGCCTTTACATCAAAAACTTCTTGTGGTAAACTAAATTAATATGAAAAATACGGTAAGATGAGGAATCATTTTATGATAAAAAGAAGCAAAGGTTTTTTATTAGATATTTTCAGTCAGGCAGATATTATTTTGCTGGCGTTGTGCGGTGGTACAACACTATTCGGCATCTTAATGATTGCCAGTGCCACCCACTATATGCACTCCTGGAAATATGTCATTGTGCAGACATGTGCTATGCTGATCGGTGTGGTGCTGTATTTCCTGATTTCCATGATCGATCTGGCAGATCTTGCCAAGAAGTGGAAATGGATACTGGGATTTAACATCGGCTTTTTCCTGCTGCTAAAAACGCCATTAGGTGTGGAGGCCGGCGGTAACCGTGCATGGTTGGGTTTTGATGGGTTTCCCGTCAATATTCAGCCGGCGGAAATCGTAAAGATGACCTTTATTTTGCTGTTGGCGAAGCAATTGGTGTATCTTAAAGAAACACGAGATTTGAAATCCATTCCGTCTGTTGCAATGCTGGTAGGTCATCTGGGCCTGATTGCAGGACTGTACTTTGTAGTTTCGGGCGATATGGGTAGTGCGTTGGTGTATATTTTTGCCTTTGCCTGCATGGCATTTGTGGCAGGAGTGGCACTGCGCTGGTTTGCGATCGGTCTGGCTGCCGGTGGTCTTGGATTTTATATTTTGTGGAACGAGGATAAAGTCAATGACTATATGAAAGAACGTTTCGCAGTATTGTTTGACCACACGCTTGATCCTCAGGGTGCGGGTTGGCAGCAGACCCGTGGATTGTTGACCTTGGGCGGCGGAAAACTGACCGGTCAGGGATTGTTCCAAGGCACGCAGACGCAGTCCCAGTTCAGCGGCAGCCTGCCGGCACGTCATACAGACTTTATCTTTGCTGTTATCGGCGAGGAACTGGGTATGTTCGGCTGTCTATTTACTATGCTGTTGTTAGCCGCAATTGTCATTCGCTGTCTGGTGATTGCAAAGAATGCCAAAACACGCATGGATGCATATATTTGCGTAGGCGTATCGGCAACATTGATATTCCAGATTCTGGCGAATATCGGCATGTGCCTGTTTGTGATGCCGGTCATTGGCTTGACTTTGCCGTTCATTAGCTATGGCGGCTCATCCATTGTCACACTGTATATGTCTATGGGCATGGTATCGGGTATCAGCAAACGGACGCCGCCGGATTGGCTGCGATAATATAATAGATGAAAACAAGACGGTAGAAACAGTTTTCTGCCGTCTGTTTTTTGCCATAAAATGCGAGTTGTAGTTGTAATCGGAAAGGGGATATGATATACTGTTATACTGATATAGTGGGTATGTTATTATGAAAAAATATTATTAAAATTTTACGAAAAGAGGGAAAATTTATGAAAGTTGTAGTTTTGGCAGGCGGACTGAGTTCGGAGCGTAATGTGGCATTGGTAAGCGGTACGGGCGTGTGCCGTGCATTGCGTGAAAAGGGTCATCAAGCTGTTTTAGTGGATATGTTTATGGGTCTTGAGGATTACGACGGCAAATTAGAGGATATTTTTGAGATACCGGATGGACGCTGCAGTGACATTCATGTGGAAAGCACAGCTCCCGATCTGGATGCCGTTCGCCGCAGCCGTAAGGATCAGAGCTCTTCCAAGTTGGGCAAGGATGTGCTGGCAGTGTGTGCTTTGGCCGATGTGGTATTCCTGGCACTGCACGGCGAGTGCGGCGAAGATGGCCGTATTCAGGCTACCTTTGATCTGATGGGTATTCCCTATACCGGTTCTGACTATCTTTCCAGCGGTATGGCTATGGACAAGGCTATCACCAAGCGCTTTTTGGATGCTGAGCATATTCGTACTGCTCCTTGGCGTGATGTGCATTACTGCGAAGCTGATATTCCTCAGCTGGTGCAGGAATTGGAAGTGCCGTGCGCCGTTAAAATTGTCAACGGCGGCAGCTCTCTGGGCGTAGAATTGCCTGATACTAAGGAAGAGCTGGAAGCAGCACTGCATCGTCTGCTGGCCTTCGGCAATCATGTTGTGGTGGAAAAGAAGATCAAGGGCCGTGAATTGACGGTTGCTGTACTGGGTGATACATATTTGCCGGCAGTGGAGATTGTTCCAAATGCGGAGTATTTTGACTATGAAACCAAGTATCAGTCCGGCGGTGCAACGGAGGTTTGCCCAGCTCCTATTACCGAGAGCGAATGGCGTGAAATGGGCGAGATGGCTTTTAAGCTGCATCGTGCATTGGGCCTGAGCGTCTATTCCCGTACGGACTTTTTGCTGGATGACAACGGTACGCCCTGGTGCCTGGAGGTCAATACCCTGCCCGGCATGACCGCTACCAGCCTGGTACCGCAAGAAGCTGCAGCCGTGGGTATTGGCTATGCTGATCTGTGTGAAACGATTATTATGGAATCTTTGAAGGTACGAAAGGCGGAGCAGGCATGAAAAGCTGCAAAGTGAAAGAACTTTGCAATGCGGTTGGCGGAATACTTTTGCAGGATGCCTCGGTTGAGGTGTGCGGCGTTTCCACGGATAGCCGCAAGATTGCCGAGGGTGATCTGTTCATCCCCTTGGTGGGTGAGCATTTTGATGGCCATGCCTACATTGAGAGTTCACTCCGGGCGGGAGCAGCCGGCTGTCTGACATCCCGAAAATCGGATAATATGCTGCCGGGGAAGTTTTACATTCTGGTAGATGATACTTTGGCGGCATTGAAAGCACTGGCAAGTTGGTACCGTGATCAGTTCCATATTCCTTTTGTGCAGATTACGGGTTCTTCCGGCAAGACCACGACAAAGGAAATGCTTGCAAGTGTTTTAAGCCAACGCTTCCACACACTAAAAACGCAGGCAAATTTCAACAATGCCATCGGTACACCGCAGACCTTGCTAAGACTGGCGGATGAACATGAAGTGGCAGTTATTGAAACGGGTATGAACCATTTTGGTGAGATTCGTTATCTGGGCGAAATGGTGCGTCCCGAAATTGCAGTGATCACGAATGTGGGTGACGCTCATATCGAGAATTTGGGCGGTACGCGTCAGGGGACACTGCAAGCTAAGAGCGAAATCTTTGAAAATTTGGCAGAAGATGGCGTGGCCATACTGTGCGGCGATGATGAACTGCTGAAGACCGTGAAACTGTCGCAGGAAATTCTGCTGTGTGGCAAGGGTGACAACTGTAATGTTCGGGTCGCCGATATCGAAGATCTGGGTATCGAAGGCGTCAGATGTTCTGTTACCACGGCAAAAATGCAGTATCATCTGATGATTCCATCTCCCGGCGAATATATGATTTATTCTGCCGCAATGGCCGTTGCCATCGGCGAAAAACTGGGACTGACAGCGGAGGAAATTGAGCGTGGTGTGGCTGCGTACCGATCCACCGGCTCCCGTATGCATTTGATTCGGGGCAGTGAGGGACGCCTCATTATTGATGATTGCTACAACGCTAATCCGCAGGCTATGGCGGAAGCCTTGAAGATCCTCAGCGTCACCAAAGCGCAGAGCCGAGTGGCCGTGTTGGGCGATATGGGTGAATTGGGCACGCTGAGTGAGCAGGCCCACCGTAATATCGGCCGTTTGTGTGGCGAGCTTGGTATTGATACCCTAATTGCCATTGGCCGTTGGGCGCAATACATGGCTGATTCGGCTGAGTGTAAAGCGTATTACTTTGCTACCATTGATGAGGCGATAGACACCCTGCATCGGTGCTACAAGGCAGGAACTGCGGTGTTGGTGAAGGCATCTCATGCCATGAATTTCGGAGAAATTGTAAAAGAACTGGAACAAGCGAACGGACAATGATCGATATCAGTGTAAGGGATCTGACGAAATCCTTTGATTTGGAAAAGAGAATATTAGATGGCCTTACCTTTCAGATCGATACCGGAGAACGAGTGGGATTATTAGGCCGCAACGGTGCAGGAAAGAGCACTCTGTTCAAGATTTTGACGGGTGAGCTTGACTACGATTCGGGCGAGGTTATCATAGCCGGCGGCCGTCGTCTGGGCCTGATTTCTCAGATTCCCGTCTATCCGGCGGGCTATACGGTAGAAGATGTTTTACAATCAGCCTTCTGCCGCATGGTGGTATTAAAAGAGGAAATGGATACGCTGACGCAGCGCATGGCGCAAGGCGAGAGCGATGAGGAAATCCTCAAGCGCTACGGCGAGCTGACGGCCCGATTTGAGGGTTTGGGCGGCTATGATACGGACACGGCGGTCAATAAGGTGGCCAATGGTCTGTCCATTTCCGATGAGATGCGTACACGCTTGTTTGATCAGCTGTCCGGCGGTGAAAAAACCCGTGTTAATCTGGTCAGACTGATTTTGGTGGATACGGATATCCTGCTTCTCGTTGAGCCCACCAACCATCTGGATCTGCAAGCGACTGAGTGGCTGGAGGATTATGTATCGCATTTTCGCGGCACGGTCATTACCATCAGCCATGACCGTTATTTCTTGGACCGTACCGTCAATCGAATTATTGAGATTGAGGATGGAAAAGCGGAATTCTATAAAGGAAATTATAGCTTTTACGCTATTGAGAAAGAACGCCGCTATCAGGAGCGAATGAAGCAGTACCTTAAGGAGCAGGCAAAAATTGCACAGTTGGAGAAATCTGCCGAGCAGCTGCGTTTGTGGGCATTTCAAGGCATGGATAAGACATACCGTCGAGCCATTTCCATGGAGCGCCGCATTGAGCGTATGCGTACGGTGGCAAAACCCACCAAAGCGAAGAAGATGGATGCACGGTTCAACAGCCGTGAATTCCGTGGCGATGAGGTGCTGCAAATAAAGGGCCTCACAAAAGGGTTTGACGGGCGCACGCTGTTTTCCGATATCTATCTGCGAGTAGGCGGCGGTGAGCGTATTGCCTTTATCGGTGAAAACGGTACGGGCAAGACAACGCTGCTCAATATGATTATGAACCTTGAGCGGCCCGACAGCGGCAGTATCCGTCTGGGGCCGAGTATCTGTCCGGCCTATCTGGAGCAGGTGATCCACTTCGATCACCCTGAGCGCAATCTGGTGGACACCATGCTCTATGCCAAGAAGAATATTACGCCCCAAAGCGCCCGTAATCGCTTGGCGGCGTACCAGTTTCAGGGCGAGGATGTGTTCAAAAGTGTAAATGTGCTGTCCGGCGGCGAGCTGAGCCGTCTGCGCCTGTGTATGCTGATGGATGAGGAAATCAACTTTCTGGTGCTGGATGAGCCAACCAACCACTTGGATATCGACTCCCGTGAATGGATCGAAGAGGCTGTGGAGGCATTTGACGGTACGCTGCTGTTTGTCAGCCATGACCGTTACTTTATCAATCGTTTTGCCACCCGTATCTGGGAATTGTCGGACGGCACCATTACCGATTATCCGATGGGCTTTGCACAGTACCGAGCGGTAAAAGCGGAGGAAGCAAAGAATAAAACGGCTCCGACGGTGGTGAAGAAGGGGGATACCCGCCAGAGCCGTGGCAATCGCTCACAGCAAGCGACTCGCCGCAAGCTGACGATCTGCGAAACGGCTATTGCCAAGCTGGAGGATAAGATCGCCCAATTGGATGATGAAATGGCATTGTACGGCAGCGATGCCGAAAAATTAGCAGAGATTTATGCGGAAAAGCAGGCGCAGGAAGCCCTGCTGGAAGAAGAGATGCTCCGTTGGGAGGAACTATCACTTTTACTGGAGGAAGAATGAGCATGAGCGACATTTTGTGTATCTATTACAGTCGTACCGGCCATACCAAAGCCGTTATGACACAAATCGCCAGATCATTGGAAGCCGAACTGGTGGAAGTGTCTGATGGCGTGGATTACAGTGGTTTCCGTGGTGCCATTCGTGCCGGCATGGAAGCTGTGCGCAAATCCACCCATCCGTTGCGTTCTTTTCACACAGAGCGGCAGTTGGAGGATTACCGACTGATTTTGATAGGCACTCCGGTATGGGGCGGGCGTTGCGCCGCCCCGATTCGTGGTCTGCTGAAACGGCGTGGTTTGGAAATGAGCCATGTGGGCTATGTGCTCACCCGTAGCAGCGGTCACCATTATGAAGAAATCTATCAGCAGATGGATGGTTATGTGAAAGGCAAGCATATTCTGGAAGTATCCCTTCGTCCGGATGATGTAGGATGTGCTTTTTGGCAGGATAAATTTGTGCAGGAGGTACAGCGGTATTTGACCGCTGAGTAAACCGATGCTGGAGAAATTGCAGAAAATTGAAGAGCGGTTGCAGGATGTAGAGCTTCAGTTAGGCGATCCGTCTGTTTACGGCGACCATGAGCGTCTGACAAAGCTGAGCCGAGAGCAGAAGGAATTGACCCCGGTAGTGGAAACTTACCGAGCTTATGTTGCCGCAGAAGAAATTGCTAACGAGGCAATGGCTATGCTGAGTGATCCGGAACTGCATGATCTGGCGCAGGAGGAATTGGCCACGGCCAAGGCGGACATGGAGCGCCTGCAGGAGGAACTGAAACGATTGCTGTTGCCCCGTGATCCCAATGACAGCAAGAGTGTCATTTTGGAGATCCGCGGTGGAGTCGGCGGCGAGGAGGGTGCGTTGTTCGCGGCTGACTTGCTGCGTATGTATACTATGTATGCCGAACGCTGCGGTTTTCGTTTGGAAATCGTCAATATCAATGAAACTGAGCTTGGCGGCGTGAAGGAAGTGGTAGCTACGGTGGAGGGTGACGGTGCCTATTCTCGCTTAAAGTTTGAGGCCGGAACCCATCGTGTGCAGCGTGTGCCGGAAACGGAGTCACAAGGTCGCATCCAAACCAGCGCAGCTACTGTTGCTGTGATGCCGGAGGCGGAGGAAGTGGAATTTTCCATTGATCCAAAGGATCTGCAGATCGACACCTATCGTTCTTCCGGCGCCGGCGGCCAGCATGTAAATAAGACCGAATCTGCTATCCGCATTACCCACCTGCCCACCGGTACAGTGGTGGAATGTCAGGATGAACGCAGTCAATATAAGAATAAGGATCGTGCCATGAAGATTTTGCGCTCACGGCTCTATGAGGCAGAGCAGGAGAAGCAGAATGCTGCAATTGCTGCCGAGCGTAAAAGTCAGGTGGGCAGCGGCGATCGCAGTGGTAAGATTCGCACCTATAACTTTCCGCAAAACCGCGTGACCGATCATCGGCTCACGGGCGAGAATAAGAATTACAACATTGCCGCCATCATCAATGGCGACCTGGACGCTCTTGTGGATGCGCTGACGCTGGCAGATCAGGCGGTGCGTTTGCAGGAGGGTGAATGAGAAAGGAGCAATTCAAATGCTGCAACCGAGAAAGATGAAGTACGATAAGGCCGGCCCCAAGGTCGTGGAAAATCTGAAAAAGCGCCACTTTGATGCCTACTATTGTTCTACCTGCGAGGAAGCTGTGGCAAAGGTGATGGAATTGATTCCCGAGAGTGATAGCGTTTCCTGGGGCGGCACTATGACTGTGGACGAACTGGGTATCAAGGATCTGTTGCGTCAGCGCGGTCAGAAACTGATTGACCGTGATGCTGCCGCCGATATGGACGAGCGCATGGCACTGATGCGTCAGGGTCTGACCGCAGATACTTTTTTGACCAGCAGTAATGCCATTACTGAGGAAGGCGAGCTCTATAACATTGATGGCAACGGCAACCGTCTGGCTGCCATGATCTTTGGGCCCAAGAGCGTCATTGTGGTGGCAGGTATGAATAAGGTGGTGTCTGATATGGACGAGGCCTATGCCCGTGTGCGCCATTACACCGCACCCCAGGTGGTGCAGCGTTTCCCCAACGCCAAGACACCTTGTAATTTGACCGGTATGTGTGCCGATTGTAAGGGTGAGGACAGCTGCTGCTGCTACATGGTGGAAACCCGCCTGTGCCGCCCTGCCGGCAAAATTAAGGTGATTTTGGTTGGTGAGGATCTGGGCCTCTAATTTACAAAAACAAGGAAGTTTTACCGTTGAAAACGAAGATTTTTTATCCACAACAAGATCACAACGCCATTGCTGAAGCAGCGCAGATCATCCGTGACGGTGGCCTTTTGGGAATTCCTACGGAAACCGTCTATGGTCTGGGCGCCAATGCTTTGAATGAAACAGCGGTGCGCCATATATTTGAGGCAAAAGGCCGTCCGCAGGATAATCCGCTGATTATCCATATACCCGCTGCTGCTTGGCTGGAGCGCTATTGTCACGATGTACCTGATAGTGCGTATGCCTTGGCGGAGAAGTTCTGGCCGGGTCCGTTGACGATGATTTTGCCTCGCCGCAAAATTGTTCCGCTGCGCACGACCGGCGGCTTGGAAACTGTAGGCGTGCGCTGCCCGAATCATCCGATGACATTGGCAATCATTGAAGCCGCAGGAGTGCCTATCGCCGCCCCAAGCGGTAATACTTCCGGCCGTCCCAGCCCCACTACGGCGCAGCACATGATGGAAGATATGATGGGAAAGATCGAAGGCATCGTAGATGGTGGTGCGTGCAGTGTCGGCGTGGAAAGCACCATCATTGATCTGACAGTCACGCCGCCTCAGCTGCTGCGTCCCGGCGGATTGCCACTGGAGGCGCTGGAAGAAGTGCTGGGCGAGGTGACTGTGGATAAAGCCGTGAAGGGTAAACTGGCTGAGGGAGAAAAACCCAAAGCGCCTGGTATGAAGTACCGTCACTATGCGCCTAAAGCACCCGTCACAGTAGTTACCGGTACACCGGATAGAAGTGCCAAATATATTCGCCGCCATGTGAAAGCCGGAGCCGGTGTCATTTGTTTTGATGAGTACATAACACTCTTTGAAGATTGCGAGGTGCATCCTTTGGGTGCTGCAAGTGATCAGTTGGCTCATGCACAGCGTGTGTTTGATGCGCTTCGCAGCTATGATGATACAGCAGTCAATGAAATTTATGCCCAGTGCCCTGATGAAAGTGGTTTGGGCTTAGCGGTGGGCAATCGCCTGAAAAAAGCGGCTGGTTTCCATGTAGTCAATGCAGATGAAGAACCTTACATTTTAGGACTTACCGGCCCCACCGGAGCCGGTAAGACCAGCGCATTGCGTGCCATAGAACGCTTGGACGGTTATGTGTTGGATTGTGATGCGGTTTACCATGAGATGCTGCACACGGATTTGCCGCTGCGCCGGGCGATTACGGATGCTTTTGGAAATGTATTTGATGGGGAACAACTGAATCGAGAGAAATTAGGCACTAAGGTGTTCGGCGATCCGGCAGCTTTGGAACGGCTCAATAGCATTATTTACGAGCATCTGCCCCGAGAGCTGGAGCGCCGCATGGATGCATGCAGAGCACCGATTATCGGTATTGATGCGATCAATCTGGTGGAGAGTGGTTTAGATCGCCTGTGCGACAGAACATTGGCGATTTTGGCTCCGGCAGAAGTGCGTATTCCACGCATTATGCTTCGTGATAATATCTCCGAAGAGTATGCGCAATTGAGAGTGCAGGCACAGAAAAAAGATGAGTTTTATCAGCAGCATTGTACCGATGCGCTGTATAACACGGCTGCCTCTTCTGCGGAGTTTGAAGAAACAGTTTTGCGGTGGTTGAAGAAATGGGAGGCTAATCATGAGTGATGAGTTGAAAGAACGCAAAGAGAAATTGTTCTCTTCGGCGAAAAACGGATATGATAAAATGGCTGCTGAAGAAAAAGCAAATATGGACGAATATTGCGAAAAGTATAAGGATTTTTTGAATCAGGGCCGTACAGAGCGTGAGTGTGCGCAGCGTGCCATTGCTCTGGCAAAGGAACACGGTTTTGTGGAATATCATCGTGGTATGGACCTGAAACCCGGCGATAAAATCTACTCCTGCAATCGAGGCAAGAGTGTTATGTTGGCTGTAATGGGCGAGCGTCCCTTGTCCGAGGGCTGCCAGATTGCAGCAGCACATATCGATTCCCCTCGTTTGGATATGAAGCCCAATCCTCTGTATGAAGATGGGGAGATGGCATATTTTAAGACCCACTATTATGGCGGCTTGCGTAAATATCAGTGGGTGACCATCCCTCTGGAATTGCACGGCGTGGTGGCGCTGACTGATGGCACGGTAGTATCGGTAGCACTTGGCAGCGGCAACGAGCCGAAGTTTGTCATTACGGATCTGCTGCCCCATTTAGGCGCAGATCAGAGCAAAAAGCCTTTGGGCGAGGCGATCCCCGGCGAAAGCCTGAATATTCTGCTGGGATCTTGCCCGATAGAGGGTGAGGGCAGTGATCGTGTGAAGCTGCAGATCATGGAAAAGCTTTTTGAACGTTATGGCATTACAGAGGATGATTTTGCCTCTGCTGAGCTGGAGGCCGTACCGGCTCTGCCTGTGACGGATATTGGTCTGGACGCAAGTCTCATCGGCTCCTACGGTCATGATGACCGTGTGTGCGGCTATGCAGCGCTTCAGGCTATTTTGGATATTCAGCAGCCGAAGAAAACTGCAATCTGCATGCTGGCAGATAAGGAGGAGATCGGCTCCATGGGCGTTACGGGTATGCAATCTGCTGCCTTTGATACCTTTGTTCACGATCTGTGTGAGAGCCAGGATGTCCGCCTGCGTGAGTGCTATGAAAACGCATTTTGCCTCAGCGCTGATGTGACGGCAGCCTATGATCCCAATTTCCCGGAGGTTTTTGAGAAACGTAATTCGGCCCGTGTCAATTACGGCATAGGCATCTGTAAATATACCGGTGCTCGTGGTAAGTCCAGCGCCAGTGATGCCAGTGCGGAAACGGTTGCCTATGTCCGAAATATTCTGGATCGGGCAAATGTGGTGTGGCAGATCAGCGAATTGGGTAAGGTAGATGCAGGCGGCGGTGGAACAGTGGCAATGTATATGGCAAACCGGAATATTGAAACATTGGATGCCGGTGTTCCGGTGCTGAGCATGCATGCGCCTTTTGAAGTGGTCAGCAAGCTGGATTGCTATATGACTTACCGAGGCTGCAAGGCCATTTTTGAGGCAGAATGAAATGATTACATATAACCCTCGAAATCCGTGATTTCGAGGGTTATTCAAGGCGAGGAAATGATAGATGAAGAGGAATATGACAAAGAAAATCGGTTCCGTTGCGCTGCTGTTTGCGTTGCTTTTTTCTTTGGCGGGCTGTCAGTTCGGCTCGATAGCTTTAGATGGAGAAACGGGCGTATTTGACCTTTCGCAGGTAGAACCTTACAGTGGAACGCCTTATGTGGAAGTAAATGATAATGTGCCGTACTTTACAGAGGAAGAGCTTACAGAAGAGCCGTTTGAGCACTATAGCCGCTTGGATAAGCTGGGAAGATGCGGCGTGGCGTATGCAAATATCTGCCATGAGATCATGCCCACAGAGAAGCGTGGAGACATCGGAATGGTGAAACCCAGTGGCTGGCAGACAACGCATTATGATGAAGCCTTGGTGGAGGGCCACTCGCTCTATAATCGCTGCCATCTGATCGGGTATCAACTGTCAGGTGAAAACGCCAATGAAAAAAATCTGATCACCGGTACCCGCTATATGAATGCAGTCGGTATGCTGCCCTTTGAGGATGCGGTGGATGATTATGTGGATGCCACGGATCATCATGTGCTGTATCGTGTGACGCCGGTGTTTGAAGGTAGCAATCTGGTGGCAAGCGGCGTGCTGATGGAAGCGTTCTCTGTGGAGGATCATGGCCGTGGTGTGTGCTTTAATGTGTTTGTGTATAATGTGCAGCCGGGCGTGACCATCAATTATGCCACCGGAAACAACTGGCGATCCACGAAGCCATCAGATGCGGAAGTGACGCAGTATATCGGCAATCGAAATTCGCAGATTTTCCACCGTGTGGATTGTGGAGGTTTGCCGCAAGAGCAGAATAGAGTGTATTTTGACACGCGCGACAAGGCACTTAACGCAGGCTATAAGCCGTGCTCGTATTGTAACCCATAATAACAGGCGAAAAAATCCGACAACCGTGAGGTTGCCGGATTTTTTATTATTCATCCCATTGCTGTACAGCTTGCTGCAAAACATTAGAAGCGATAGAGCCTGCGGTGCTGGCACCGCTACCACCGTTTTCTACCAACACAATGAATGCCAGCGGGTGTTTGCTGTCATCCAAAAAACCAGCAAACCAGGCGTGTGGTGCTTGACCGGTTGCTACTTCCGCTGTACCGGATTTAGCGCAGATATTCAGATCACCAAAGTTTCCTTGTCCATAGTTTGAAACAACATTGTTTCGCATCATCTTTTTCAGTGTCTGACAAGTGCTTTCTGACCAAATGCTGTCACTGGTGGTGGGACCATCTGTTCGTACGGGAAGACCTGACATGGTGGTTTCTTTGTGAATTAACCGGGGGATAACAGTCTTTCCGCTATTTGCAATGGTACCCATTAGTGTCATAAACGAGCAAGGGTTGATCAAGTCATCATATTGCCCCACGCCGGACCAGCCGATTTGAGAATTGCTGCCGGAGCTATAATTGCCACTGGCGGTAGTAATGCCGGAAACACTTAAGTTATTCAAAAGTCCTGCCTCTTTGGCATAGCGTTCCAAAGTTTTTCCGCCCAGTTCTACAGCTAACTGTGCATATACACAGTTGCAGGAATTTGCCAATGCGCCGTAAAAATCCATTTGTCCATGACTATGAGGACATGTGATGGTATCACCCTCGATGTTTACACTACCGGTGCAGGTGAATGTGCGATTGAAAATATCAGGCAGTTTCTCAATGGCAGCCGCAGTTGTAATAATCTTGAAAGTAGATCCCGGAGTAAATGTAGAGGATAGGAATCGATTAAGATAAACACCGTCATACTGGCTATCACCATCTGTAATAGTGGGTGGATTGGCAGGATCAAATGTAGGAGTGGAAACCATGCACAAAACTTCGCCGGTTTCATAGTTGTAAACTCCTACCGTTCCTTTGCGCCCGTTGAGAGCATTGTAAGCAGCGGCATTCAAGTCGGCATCAATGCTCAGGTATAGCTTGTTACCGCCGGATAGTGTACCGCTAATCACATTGAAGCCCACCAAATGGTCGCTCAAAGCAGCTTTAGCGGAAGTGGAGATGTTGTTGTCTTTGTCGCCTACGGCATGTAAGGTTGCTGCACGCAATGTGTAGTCTTCGGAGTATGAATTGGTGGCGGCGTCGTAAAGCAACACGCCATTGCGATCGAGAATTTGACCGGAGGACAAGCGGCCACCGGTGTAGGCGTGATCGTTGGCAGAAAAGGCTGCCCAATCAGGCCCATTCACCGCATATTTGACGCAGAACCAGATTACGCCGATACTGAGCAATACCACAAGGGCAAAGATTAATAGTGTGCGTTGTTTTACTTGTTTCATTGCTTATCATCCTTCCCGAAGATGTCATCTAAAGGAATGTCGGGTATTTCATCAAAGAATGTGCCGGTAAAATGATCGGTCTCCTGAGGCTCTTCAGATGCATTATAAGTTGGTACGTTAATCTTGCGCTTAGGTAATTTCAAAATGAAACTGGCGTTTTGTCGTGTGTCGGCTGCTTTCAAAAAGGCAAATAATCCCCAACACGAGATCATACTGGAACCGCCCATAGAAACGAAGGGGAAGGTGACACCGGTCAGCGGCAACAGATCAACTGCACCCAATACATTCAGTGTAGCCTGGAAAACCAGCATAGCCGTAGCGGCGCAGGAGGCAATGGTATAAAAGCTGGATCGTGCCGTGGCAGCGCAGCGCAGGGTGAAAATTGCCAAAATGATCAGTGCTGCAATAGCGCAAAGGGCCAGCAAAAATCCAAATTCTTCCGATACAACGCCGAATACCAGGTCGGTGTTAGCGGCGCCAACATATTTCAGCCATGCATTTTTAGGACCGGCACCAAACAGACCGCTGGAAGCGATAGCTGACATGGCTCGGCTTTGCTGATAACCGGTGGTTTGGGTATACTCCCAAGCATGCCGCCAAACAGTGAAGCGGTCAGCGATATAGGGCTTAAAATGCAGAATAATACCGCCGCCAAAACCGGCTGCCGCTACCATCATGGCGATAGAAGGCAAGTCGCCGGTGCGCAAAAACGCAATGCATAGGAAAGCTACAAAGAAAATCAGTGCAGTGCCAAAGTCACTCATCAAAGCCAGGCAGCCCACGCAATAAGCGGAAAACAGCAACGTAAAGATTAAATTCCGCTTGGCAAACAGACGGTCTAAGGTTGCTGCACCTGCTAATACAAATGCAATTTTTACTAGCTCGGATGGTTGGAAGGAGAGCGGTCCGATGGAAACCCAGTTTTTGGCGCCAAAAATTCTTTGACCAAAGACCACATTAAATGCAAGCAATGCACCTGCCGCTGCGGTAATGTACCAACGCCATTTCAAAGCCCGCTTTTGGCTGCGCAGCAAAATACTCAATATTAAATATAGTACAATTCCCAAAACCATGGTGACAAGCAGCTTGTATAGTGAAGAGGGAGAGTAAGCTGCTGCGATAGAAACGCCTATTGTGATTAAAAAGAATACCAGCGATTCTGCTTCGTATGCGGTACGCTTGAATATGCGGTATACTGCATATAGAATCCACATGATAGCGCATATGGATGAAAAGGCGATGGTAATCGGCAAAAATGTTTCAGCATCCAGCATGGGAATAAATTGAGCGAAAGTAAATATTTGGAATAGCGTTAAAACCCAAAGAGTTCCGGCGGGGGAAATCGTTTTGCCGGGTTTTGTTCGCTTTTCTGCTTGTTTTGCTTCTGCAAAATCATCTGCAGGGAAGAAGAACAGTTCCACGCCGCCGACCGCAATCACATCGCCGGCTTTGATGGTTTGTGATTCAAAGGTTCTATCGCCATTTAACAAGATACCGCTCTTGCGATTCAGAGGATAGATACGCCATTCGCCACTGTCATCACGACAAATAGCTGCGTGACTACGAGAAACGGAAGGGAAGTTTACCCGTACATCAGTGTTGCGTGCTCGGCCGATTGTATTTTCCCAATGGCATAGATCATAACGAGCACCGTTAGATAAACTCAAAAATCCCCAGACTTCCTGCTCGACCTTTTTTCCAAATAGGGATCGACAACAACGGAATAAGATGATGATAGCTAAAAGGAATAGAATAATTCGCCCGCCCCATAGTACAACGGGCAAACAAGATAGAAGAAAATTTGATATCGTTGTTCCCATAGAACACCTCATATGTAACATAAATAATGTATTAAGATACTATTAAAGGTATAGCTTATTCGGCAGTATATGTCAAGTGTATAAAAAATGCTAAAAAAAGTGTCAAAATCAGTTGACAATGGTGAAAAAAGGTGGTATTCTAACTGAGCTGTCACCGAGAGGCGGCGGCCCATAAGAAGGCTC
>JAZLJB010000046.1:0-12272 GCA_045617685.1 Vescimonas sp. | reverse complement strand
GACACCGCTGGAATATGACATTCTGCGCCTTTTGATGCGCCAACCGGGCAAGGTGTTCTCGCCCCACGAGATCTACCGTCAGGTGTGGCACGCAGAGCCATTGGGCGACAATCCCGTGGCGGTACATATCCGGCATATCCGTGAAAAAATTGAAATTGACCCTGCCCAGCCACGCTATTTGAAAGTGGTGTGGGGCAAGGGTTACCGAATGGAGGCGAACAACTGATGAAAAAATACATCAACCGTACCTGGGCAAAGATCACCGCCTTTTGCCTGATGCTGCTGTTCTTGGTCATCACCGTGGCAAGTGGCATTGGTATCGGCTTTTTAGTCTACGAAAATGCTTACTGGGACAACGGCGATAGTCTGCTTTCGGATTATCGGGAGAGCATCGTGATCTCGGATGTTTACTCTGCGCAGGATTTCTATCGGAATAACTCCAAGGAAAACTACCCCCTCGATACATTCCAAAGCCTGCAAGATCACTTTGCCCAGTGCTTTGGCATGGAAACCTGCGCTTCGGCTCTTGTGATCACCGATGCGAAAAGCGGCAAGGTGCTGCTGCACAATTATGATGCTCTCGCCGATGCGCCTTTCACGAAGAGCGTCACCTTTGCCCATCGTCAATATCCGGATTTAGACCGTGACATCACCGTCACGGGTCAGCTCACCGATATGCCCACCACCAATCTGGAGTATAATCTCCTCTCTACGCTGGTGGCATGGCGCCACGGGATCATCGCCATCGGCGCAGTGAGCCTTTTGGGCTTCCTCTTCTGCCTGATTTTCACGCTCACCTCCGCCGGACACTGGCGTGGCCGTGAGGGCATTCACCTGACATGGTTTGATAAAATCCCCTGCGACCTGTGGTTGGCGTTTTTGTGCTGCTTTTTGCCCGGCATTATTGATAGCTATGATATTTCCCTTTTCATCTGCTCGGGGCTGATGATCTTCTTCTTTTTCCTCTACCTGCCCGCCTTTGCCGCCCAATGTAAGGCAGGTCGACTCTTCAAAAACTGTCTGATTGGGAAAATCATCATGCTGTTGGTGCGTCTTTGCAAGGCGCTGTGGCGCATCATTCGCAAAATCCCGCTGGTGTGGAAAACGGCGCTGGGCGTACTCTTACTGCTGCTATTCGATCTTCTGTGCGTTGCTAACGGCTACGAGTTTGAGTTTATGGTAGCACTGATGCTGGTCAATGTTCTGGTGGGACTCTTCCTCATCTATCTCGCCATCGGACTGCGCACACTGCAAAAAGGCGGCAAAGATTTAGCCGAGGGCAATTACGATACCACAGTGGACACCCGCCATCTCTTCGGCGATTTCCGCCGCCACGGCGAGCATCTCAATGCCGTGCAGGAGGGCGTGCAGGCAGCAGTGGCGCAGCGCATGAAGTCGGAGCGCCTGAAAACGGAGCTCATCACCAATGTATCTCACGATATCAAAACGCCCCTGACCTCCATCATCAACTATGTAGACCTGCTGGATAAGGAGAACCTGCCCGAACCCGCCGCGCAGGAGTATATCGAGGTACTCAAGCGGCAGTCGGCACGGCTGCAGAAGCTGACGGTGGATCTGGTGGATGCCTCCAAGGCTGCCACCGGCAACATCCCCGTAGCGTTGGAGGAAACCGATGTGGATGTATTTTTAACTCAGGTGGTCGGTGAATATGAGCAGCGGCTCACTCAGGCGGAGCTGACGCCGGTGCTGACCGTCAACGATCCGTTCCCCATTCGCTCGGACGGCAAGCTGCTGTGGCGCGTGCTGGATAACCTGATGAGCAACGCCTGCAAATATGCCATGCCCGGCACTCGTTTGTATCTCACCGCCTCCACCTCGGATGGCAAAACGGTGATGGAGGTGAAGAACATCGCCCGCTATCCCCTGAACATCTCCGCTGATGAACTGACGGAGCGTTTCGTCCGTGGCGATAGCTCCCGCTCCACCGAGGGCAGTGGCTTGGGACTGTCCATCGCTCAAAGCCTGACCCGATTGCAGGGCGGCGACTTTGACATCACCATTGACGGCGACCTCTTCAAAGCGACGCTGACCTTTGATGCCATTGTGTCTCAGGTATGACATACAAAAAAACGGCCGATCGTAAGATCGGTCGTTTTTTCTTATTCACAGATCGGTGCATGATTTCTCTGTCAGATGACAAGATCCTCATCAGTGACCTCGCCCTTGGCCACGATATTCGTGGGGCCGGTGAGATACAGATCGTCCACATGATCGCCGGTGCGGTTGATATCGATGATCAGCTGACCGCCGGTCATATCCACCTTGACATTCTTGCCGCTGACCTTGCCCTGCAGTGTCAGCACCGTAACGGTGGAGCCGGTGCCGGTGCCGCAGGCGTAGGTGAAATCCTCCACGCCACGCTCATAGGTGCGCTCATACACATGATCCTCGCCGATGATCTCACAGAAATTCACATTGGCGCCCTTGGGAAACGCCGGATGATAGCGCATTTTGCGCCCCAGTTCAAAGAGCTCGCCGGTGGGATAGTCCTTCAGGTGCTCCATAGGCACCACCGCATGAGGGATACCGGGATTACCCAACTCCACATAGCTGCACTCGTAGGTCTTGCCATCCACATCGATGGGGCGGCACTCCACCACGGAGGGATCGTTCAACCGAATCTTGTAAAGGCGGGGGCTGATCCGCTGACCGGTCACGATACCGGCGGTGGTTTCCACCGTCTGCACCTCACTTGCCAAGCCGTTTTCATAGCCATAGCGGCAGATACACCGTGCGCCGTTGCCGCACATCTCGCCCATACTGCCGTCGGAATTGTAAAAGAGCATCTTGTAATCCGCCTTGTCCGACGCCTCCACCACCATGAAACCGTCTGCGCCAATGGATAAATGGCGCTCACATAAGGTCTGTACGATACCGGAGAGCTTATCATGGGGAATTTTCTCCTCCATATTGTTGATGACAAGGAAATCGTTGCCGGCTCCGTTCATCTTCCAAAATTTCATCGTATGCCTCCTTAAAACTGCAACAGTGCGCCCACCACGGCGCTGCCCAATATAAACACGATAGGATGCCATTTTTTTGTGGTCTTGCACCAGCGAGTCAGCACCAGTATCACCGCCGCCAAAGCCACTGCCTTCCACGAGATACTGCTCAGCGCCACGATGCCGCCGCTGAAAAATGCCAACTGCACCACGCCAAGTCCGGCGGCGGCCACCATTGCGGTAGATGCCGGACGCAAGCCGTAAAATGCGGCGATGACATATCGGTTTTCACGAAACGCCTTCAAAACAGCGGCAATCAGCAGCACAATGATGAGCGACGGGGTAATCAGTCCTAATGTTGCCACCAGCGCACCACCGATGCCACCACAGGTATAGCCCACATAGGTGGCCATATTCACGCCGATGGGGCCGGGTGTGGACTCACTGACCGCCAGCATATCCGCCAGCTGCGAGGCGCTGAACCAGCCGGTGCGCTGTGCCATATCGTTGAGGAACGGCAAGGTGGCAAGACCGCCGCCCACTGCAAACAGACCCGTCTTAAAAAATTCTGCATAAAGTTGCAGCAGCATCATTTGCCCTCACCTCCCAGCGTATTCAGGGCAATGCCTGCCAGTGCCGCGATCATCACATAGATGACCGGTGACACGCTTGTCATCAGGGATGCCAGCAGCACCACGGCGAAAATCACGCCGCATCGGATATCTTTTATGGCGCCGCTCCACAGCTTGCACACGGCGTTGAAAATCAGCACGCACACGCAAACACGCACGCCGGCAAAGGCATGCTGCACCCACGCAAGGTGGGAAAATTGCTGAATGACGCCAGCCAGCGCCGTGATGATCACAAGGGACGGAAACACCACGCCCAAGGTCGCCACGATGCCGCCTAAGATGCCCCGCTGTTTTTGACCGATAAATGTGGCGGTGTTCACGGCGATGACGCCGGGCGTACATTGACCGATTGCAAAATAGTCCGTCAGTTCCTCGTCTGTGGCCCAGCCTTTGTTTTCCACCACTTCACGCTGCAAAATCGGCAGCATGGCATAGCCACCGCCAAATGTCATCACACCCACCTTAGCAAAGGTGAGAAACAGTGTCCAAAGTTCTCTCATGCCTTACCTCTTACACATATCCGTACATACCACGCACCGACACCTCGCCGGAGCGCAGCACTTCCTCACGTCCGTCTTCGTAGCGTACCTGCAAACCAAACTGCTCATCCACGCCCATGGCCTGCGCCACGGTGCGCTCCTCGCCACGCAGCAGTTGCACCGTGTTGCCCACGGTCATGCAGGCGGCACGGTAGTCATCCAGCCACTTCTCCGGCGCAAATAATATCTCACAGCGCAGGGTATCCAACTCCTCGATGAGCGCCGCCGCCAGCTGGGGGCGGCACACTGCCATATCCCACTGGGCATCGATGGAGGATGCCATGTCTGCCACTTCGCCCTCAAAATCCGATGCTTTGTGGTGGCAATTGATGCCGATTCCCACCACCACATAGTCGATGGCGCCGGTTTCACCCTCCACCGCCATCTCCGTCAGGATACCGCCAATCTTTTTCCGTCCGCATACCAGATCGTTGGGCCATTTAATGCCCATCTCGCCGCCGGTAACACGCTTCACGGCACGCCGCACTGCCACGGCGCTCAGCGCCGTCAGCGGTAAGAGCTGCTGCGGCCGGCAGGCGGGCCGCCACAAAACGGACAGATATAGTCCCAAGCCCTCCGGCGATTGAAACGAGCGGCCCAAGCGGCCCCGTCCGGCGCTCTGCTGATCCGCCACCGCCACGGTGCCGTCAGGTGCGCCCTCCATGGCAAGGCGTTTGCAGGCGGTGTTGGTGGAATCCACGATGTCAAAGGCATGGATATCTTCCCGTGGCTTCGTCAAAAACGATGCGATTTCCCGCAGACCGACCCGGTCACTCAGTCCCACCAAGCGATAGCCTGAGCCAGAGCGAGCCTCAATATCGTAGCCGTTGTGACGCAAGCCCTCCACCGCTTTCCACACGGCGGCACGGGTAATCCCTAACTGTGCGCTGAGCTGTTGGCCGGACAGATATCCGCCCTGCTGCGCTGCCAGCGCCTGATAGACTCGTTCCTGACTCATGATGTTTCTTCCTCTCTATTATTATATATGTGTACTATACCACAGCATGGCTATCTTGTAAACGTCTCCCGCAAAAAGTGGTTGACAATCTCGGCATATTGTTCTATAGTAAACCCAATAGTTTTTTGGAGGTTTACGACTGTGAAAACCCGTAATTTAGTTTTAACGGCGCTGTTTGCCGCACTGACAGCCATCGCCGCATTTATCAAAATTCCTCTGGGCGTATCGTCCATCACGCTGCAATTTTTGTTTACCGCCATGGCAGGCATTTTGTTGGGCAGCAAGCTGGGCGCATTGAGTCAGGCTGTTTATGTGGCACTGGGGCTGATAGGACTGCCCATCTTCACTGTCGGCGGTGGCTTTGGTTATGTGCTGCAGCCTACTTTCGGCTTTTTGCTGGGGCTCATTCCGGCGGCGCTCATCATCGGTGTGCTGACGAAGAAAAGCACCCAGCCGTGGCGCATCGCACTTGGCTGCGTGACGGGACTTGCGGTGCTGTACGCTGTGGGCATCCCCTATATGGCGCTGATTTTGAACGGCTATATGGGCAAGGGCATGGATCTCTCGGCCCTGCTGTGGGCGGGTATGCTGCCGTTTCTGCCGGGCGATGCTGTCAAAATTGTGGTAGTTTCGCTTCTGTGTCCGATATTGCGCAAGCGCATCAGCATTATCGACAAAAACAATTGATAAATACGGATATTTTGTAGAAGAAATGTGCATTGCATTTTCTCTGCATGTCTCGTATAATGAGCGAGATAATTCAAAAGGAGGTACGCATCATGTTCAAGACGGTTGTTAAAAAGAATGGTCCTGTTTGTGTTTCCTCTTTTTCTTTTTATTTTTCCTTTTAACTGGTATTTTTACCAGTTATTTTTTTTGCCCATTGTTAGTTAGTAAGTAATCAACCATAAATGCACAAGAAAGAGAGGAATCACATGAAAAAAGAACTCGGACAAGAAGCGATCTATGATGCTCGCAAGCTGGGCGTGCCCAGAATGCTGGTGTTGGGCTTGCAGCATCTGTTTGCCATGTTTGGCGCCACCGTTTTGGTGCCCATCCTGGTCAGCGGCTACGGTCTGCCCCTGAGCGTTCAAACCACACTGTTGTTTGCCGGTCTCGGCACTTTGATTTTCCACGTTTGCACCAAGTTTAAGGTTCCCGCCTTCCTTGGTTCCAGCTTCGCCTACTTGGGCGGCTTTGAGGCTGTTGCCAATCTGGACGCCGGCAAGTACGGCACCATGAGCGGCGATGAGAAGCTGGCCTACGCACTGGGCGGCGTTGTGGTGGCAGGTCTTTTGTATCTGGTACTGGCTCTGCTGTTCAAGTTGATCGGCGCCAAGAAGGTCATGCGTTACTTCCCCCCCATCGTCACCGGCCCCATGATCATCATGATCGGTTTGAATCTGGCAGGCTCCGCTATCAACAATGCCAGCTCCTGCTGGTGGTTGGCACTGGTGGCCATCGCCATCATCATCGTGGCTAACATCTGGGGCAAGGGCATGATCAAGATCATCCCCATCCTGCTGGGTGTTGTGGGTAGCTACATCGTGGCTCTGATCGCCACCGCCTGCGGCGCACAGCTCCCTGACGCAAATGGCGTGATGCAGCCTCTCATCAATTTTACTGCTGTCAGCGACGCAAGTCTGATTGGTCTGCAGAAGATCATCATCGCAAAGTTTGACCTGACCTCCATCCTGGTCATGGCACCTATCGCAATTGCCGCAATGATGGAGCATATCGGCGATGTATCCGCCATCTCCTCCACCACCGGCAACAACTTCATCGCTGATCCCGGTCTGCACCGCACCCTGCTGGGCGATGGTCTGGCAACCGCAGTGGCAGGTTTCTTCGGTGGCCCCGCAAACACTACTTACGGCGAGAACACTGGCGTTCTGGCACTGAGCCGCGTCTACGATCCCCGTGTCATCCGTCTGGCAGCTTGCTACGCTATCATCCTGAGCTTCTCCCCCAAGTTTGACGCTCTGGTCAACTCCATCCCCGCAGCCATCGTGGGCGGTGTCAGCTTCATCCTGTACGGTATGATCTCCGCAGTCGGTGTGCGTAACGTGGTCGAGAACAAGGTCGACCTGACCAAGTCCCGTAACCTGATCATCGCAGCTGTGATGTTCGTCAGCGGCCTGGGCTTCAGCGCTACTGGCGGTATCACCTTCATGATCGGCGATGCAGCCATCACCCTGACCGGTCTGGCTATCGCAGCTCTGTGCGGTGTTATCCTGAACGCCATCCTGCCCGGCAACGACTACGAGTTCGGCTCCTCCGTGGCCGGCGACAAGTCCGCAGACCTGGGTTCCTACTAATCCAAGCGAATAGATAACATAAAACAAACGCTCCCAATTTGGGAGCGTTTGTTTTATATATATCAACTTTTCCGCAATTTGATATACCGCACAAAGCACCATATCGCCTCCGCTGCGGCGCAGCCCATCAGCCATAGGTAACCGGCATCTCGGAAATCGGGATACATCGCACCAAACAGTATCGCAAGCAGCGTAAATACGCTGGCAAACACCAAGCGCAACACACGGTAGATATGCCGCTTTTTGTCGCTGATCCTGCTCTTGTTCACTGTGTAAGCGACAATGAAGGTAACGATCGTGATGATGATCTCCGCAATCGCCACACGCAAGGTGGCTGGATTGCCGCCGTCCACTGCATCAAAATACAGCATGCCGTTTACCACAGCCAGAAACGCCGTGAAAATGCCTAATATCCGCAAGAGGATATGTCCACCCCATGTTTTCTTATGCAGCCGTTCCAGCGCATCTGCCGCCTTTTGGTTGCCGCAATCCGCCGCCTGCTGATACCACCGCTCCGCCTCACGGCGACTCTGCTTCACGCCTGCTCCCTTTTCATAAAGACCGGCAAGATTACAGCATGCCATCGCCATGCCGCCATCTGCCGCCTGCCGGAACAGCGCCGCAGCCTTTTGCAGATCTTTTTTGCAGCCATAGCCGTTTTCATAGAGGAAACCCAGATTATTGCAGGCCACAAGGTCATCCTTTTTCGCTGCACGCTCATAGAATGCAAACGCCAGATCGTAGTCCTGCTCCGTTCCCAGTCCCCGTTCGCAGCAAAAACCAGCCTGCACCTGTGCATCCACATGACCGGCATCCGCCGCCTCGAAGTAGAGGGGATATGCTTTTTTGTAATCCTGCGCCACGCCACGCCCGGTATAGTAAAGATTACCCAAAAAGTACTTTGCAAGGATATCGCCTTGATCGGCAGCGGCTTTGTACATGGCCGCCGCCTGATCCATGTTCTCCTCCATGCCAAATCCGTTTTCGTAGCACAGACCCAATTCACGTTGCGCAGGCGGATAGTCCTTTTCGGCGGCTTTCTGATAGTATTCTGCGGCCTTTTCCGGATTTTTTTCCACGCCGCGACCACATTCATGGCAAATGGCCACACGATATTGGGCACGGGGATCGTCTGCATCCGCCGCCTCCCTATATAGGGCGTAAGCCTTCTCGTAATCCTGCTCCACGCCACGCCCGGCATAGTACAAATTGCCCAGATAGAGCTTTGCCGTGATATCCCCCTGCTGGGCAGCCGCCTCATACATCGCCACTGCCTGCTCCATATTTTCCTCTATGCCAAATCCGTTTTCGTAGCACAGACCCAATTCACGCTGAGAAGGCGGATGGCCTTTGTCAGCGGCTTTTTTATAGTACGCTGCTGCTTTTTCCGGACTTTTCTCCAAGCCGTGTCCGCACTCATAGCAAAGTGCCACCTGATACTGGGCATCCACATAGTCACCCTCTGCAGCTGCCAGATAGCATTTCACAGCCTCGCTTTCGGATTTTTCCGTACCATAACCATTGTCATAACAGCGGCCTAATAAATACCACGCTCTCATGCCGCCGTGTTCCGCCGCCTCTTTGAAAAGGGCAAATGCCTTCTCGTCATCACGCTCCACGCCTTTGCCGCTGTGATACATCACGCCTAAGGCACATGTACCCTCTGCAAAATCCGACTTAGATGCCTCTTGATACAGCAAAACCGCTTTGTTCAGATCCTGCTCCACGCCGTTGCCGAACTCATAGCATAAGCCCAAAAAGTATTGCGCACGAGGGAGCTGCTGCTCCGCCGCCAGAGTGAAAAGCTGTGCCGCCTCTTCCACATTGCGCTCCACGCCCACGCCGTAATACAGCAGTGCGCCCAGATTGCACTGGCCCATGGCGTAGCCTGCCTCAGCGGAGCGGCGATAGAGCGCAATGGCCTTATCCATATCCTTTTCCACGCCGTTGCCATGCTCATAGCACACGCCCAAATCGCATAAGGCAGGCGGATAGTCTTTCTCTGCCGCCTCATGAAATAGCTGCGTGGCCTGCTCCATGTTGTGCTCCACGCCGATTCCTGCATCGTAGCACACAGCCAGCCAATACCGGCCCACGGGATTGTCCGGCTCCGTCTGGCTGAACCAGTAAAATGCTTTCTCACCGTCGCGCTCCACGCCGTCAGTGCCGTAGAGATAGCGTAGCCCCATCTGTACCTGCGCCACCCCGTCGCCGTCCAATGCGGCATGTTCACAATCTGCCAATCGTTCTTCATTGCGGCGGCGCCGCTGGTCGGCCCATTTCAGCATATCAGGCGAAAAGAATACCATATCCTGCGGTTGCTGAAATTCCTGATTTTCTTCCATTGGTGCGCCTCCTGTCATGTAAAAGTTTCATGTATCGTCGAGCGCCTGCGCTACATAGCATCAGGCATTTCCACTTGTAACGATGTGTTCGATATCCGTAAGGCTCTCCGCAAAGAAAATGCTCCGTTGCCGCTCATGGGTAGAGAGCCCTTTTTCGATCATGTGGTCAAGCAGTGTCTTCAGTCCGTCATAATAGCCGTTCAGGTTGTAGAGAATGCACGGTGCCCGCAGCAATTCCAAGCAAACGCAGGACATGACCTCGGCAATTTCCTCCAGCGTGCCGGTACCACCGGGAAACGCAATGAACGCATCGCCCAGCTCCATCATTTTCGTTTTTCGCTCCGGCATATCCTTCGTCACGATCAGCTCCGTCAGATCGTCGTATGCAAAGCCGGCGTCCATAAACATCTGCGGCTCCACACCGATTGCTCTGCCGCCGGCTTGCCGTACGCTCTTGGCAATTGCACCCATCAATCCGGTCTTTGAGCCGCCATACACCAAAGTGTGGCCTTGCGTTCCAATCCATGTGCCAAGCTCCTCTACAGCCGCTTTCAAAGCTGGATCGTTTCCTTCATTTGCGCCCAGATAAACCACAATATTCATATTGGTCGACTCCTTTCTCTTGTAATCATAGATCAAAGGGCAGTATTGCGTGCAGTGGCAACGCCAACGCAATTCCCACCGCCCACATCATCAGAGATTGTTTCATTGTTTTCCTCCGCACGATCACCGCCATAGAGAGGAATAGTAACAGATCCAGCAGCGATTTGGGTTGGAAGTAGAGCCATCCAAAGGAGAAGCAAAAGATGAAAAGTATAGCGACGCTGAGCGTTGCTATCACGAATGCGATCTTGCCCTCACCCTTTGCATACCAGCAGATAAAGGCCAAAAGTGGTGAAATAACGGTGAACCCCACCCAAATCATCGCATAGCTCTCCGGGAAAAAGCCTAAGACGAAGTAGGAGTAGCAATAGTAACTGGTCACCATTCCCAGGAAAAAGACAAATACATTGATGGCGGCTCGCCATGCGCTGCTGCTGTATACGGATAAAATGAGTGCTATCCATACCCAGAAGGAAAACCGTCCCAAAAATTTCGTAATGTCAAAGTATCCCACCCATGCCGGCAGTTCGTTCACAGCCGAGCCGTCCAGATACTTGGAAATCAGCCCCAGAATAATGCCAAATAGCAGGATCGCAATTGTGTATATCACTTTTTTCGCCGTTGAAACAGATTTTACAGCAGGACGAATTCGGTTCAAATATTCCATATTTCTGACCTCTGCAATATCGGAAATTTCACAGATATTATATCATATTTTCACCATCCATGCCACCCTGAACGCAAAAAAAGAAAGCACTCTGTTGGATGCTTCCTTAGTGTTGGCGTTACCTATCTTCTCGGGCTTGCTCCAGCCAAATATTATCGCAAAATCGAGCTTAACTGACCTGTCTCGGGTTGGGGATCCATCCCCTCCCACTTTTGCTGCATTTCTTGGAAAAAATATAATAAATATCCCCCGGCGTAGCCGGGGGTATTTCATATACGGGCAAAGCCCTATGTTATTAGCATGCGTGTCCCGTCACGCAAGTACGATCCGTCAGCCGCATGAGTTTTGTTACTTGCCACCCATTAATGGGTTAATAATTCCCCATCGTAAGTTGTTCTCCTGCCTTGTCCTCATCTAATTGGTGGCGGATATATTCTTCTATCTTCTTTGCATTCTTGCCTGCTGTGTCCACATAGTAACCTCTACACCAAAATTCCCGATTGCGATACTCGTACCGCAACTCGGGATATTTTTCATATATCATCAGGCTGCTCTTTCCCTTTAAGTATCCCATAAAGCTTGATACCGCCACCTTGGGCGGTATCTCTGACAGCATGTGCACATGGTCAGGGCACACTTCTGCCTCTACAATTCGCACCTTTTTCCATCCACATAGCGTGCGTAATATATCCCCTATTTCACGCCGTTTCTCGCCGTAAAACACCTTTCTTCGGTACTTTGGTGCAAATACTATGTGGTACTTGCAATTCCATTTTGTGTGCGCTAAACTGTTTGTGTCGTTCATTTCGAATGACCTCCCTTTGTCTTTTTTGATGCAGTTGGCGGACCGCATCTTCATTGTAGACAAAGGGAGTTTTTCTGTCTACATTATCGCCATAAGGCTTCTTTTGAACCACTCGCCAAGCGAGTGGTTTTCTCCTATACAAAAAAAGAAAGCACCCTGTTGGATGCTTCCTTTGTGTTGGCGTGACCTATCTTTCCGGACCGTCTCCAGTCAAGTATTGTCGGCAGAATCGAGCTTAACTTCCGTGTTCGGGATGGGAACGGGTGGACCCTCGACCTAATCAACACCAACTATTCACTTGGTTGCACCCTGAAAACCGAACAACGAAGGAATGGAATAGAAGTAAGGCTGAATGCCTGCAATAAATTGTAGGTCAAGCCCTCGGACTATTAGTACAGGTCAGCTACACACATTACTGTGCTTCCACCTCCTGCCTATCAAC
>JAZLJB010000045.1:0-19599 GCA_045617685.1 Vescimonas sp. | reverse complement strand
GGAAGCGCTCTTCCTCATCGATTTCTGCAGCCAGGGGCTTCACTTCGTTCTCTGCGAACTCGCGGTACATTTTCTGAACGAGCAGCTGTTCCTTAGTCAGATGGAAATCCATACTCTTTTCTCCTTTTCTGATTTTTACTTTTTGTAGTTAAAGAAGCCCTCACCGGACTTGATACCAAGCTTACCGGCGCGAACCATCTTACGGATCAATACGTTTGCACGATACTTGCTGTCATGAGTCTCGTTATACAGAACATCCATGATGTTCAGAACGATATCCCAACCAATCAGGTCGCCCAGGTGCAGGGGGCCCATGGGATGGTTGCAGCCCAGCTGCATAGCAATATCGATATCTTCTGCAGAAGCTACGCCTTCGTGCAGAACGCAAACGCCTTCGTTACAATAGGGAATCAGGATCTTGTTGACCACGAAGCCGGGAGCCTCGTTCACGACAACAGGAGTCTTACCGATCTCGATGGACAGGTTCTTGATGTACTCCACCAGCTCTGCGGGAGTATTGCCACCGGCAATGATCTCAACCAGCTTCATAGCGGGCACGGGGTTAAAGAAGTGCATACCAACCAGGTTGTGCTTCAGGCCCTGAGCCATCTCAGTGATGGACAGAGAAGAAGTGTTGGTTGCGAAGATGGTCTCTTCCTTGCACATTGCATCCAACTTACCCAGCAACTCTTTCTTGGTTGCCATGTTCTCTGCAACGCACTCGATGATCAGGTCTGCATCTGCTGCTGCCTCGACCTCATCGACCAAAACGCGGGACATAATGTCATCAGCAACTGCCTGATCCATCTTGCCGCGAGCGACCTTCTTGTTCAGGGATGCTGCCAGCTTGTCCTTATGACGCTGTGCGCTTTCCACGCTGGAAGCGTACATCAGGGCGGTGTGGCCCTTAGCTGCGAAAACCTGAGCAATACCGCTGCCCATAGTACCTGCGCCAAAAACTGCTACTTTCATGATAGTTCCTCCTAATCTGAAAATTCATTTCCGTTTTTGGATTTTTTAATCATCAGACATCCGTCTGTTAATTAACTTATTTATTCTGATAGGGTTCGTGCTTACGCTTTTCCAAAAATGCGCCCATGCCCTCTTTCTGATCGGCGGTCTCGAAGCAAGAGCCAAACAGCTTCTCTTCGATCACAATTGCCTGATCCATGTCTACCTGCAGGCCATCATTGATTGCCTTCTTGCATGCACGGACTGCAATGGGGGCGTTCTTTGCAATGGTGTTTGCCAGCTTCTCAGCTGCACCCATCAGCTCCTCAAGGGGATAGACCGCATTGACCAAACCGATGCGCAATGCCTCGTCTGCCTTGATATTCTTGGCAGAATAGATCAACTGCTTTGCCATGCCGGGGCTGACCAGGCGTGCCAAACGCTGCGTACCACCGAAACCGGGCGTAATGCCCAGGCCCGTCTCAGGCTGACCAAACACTGCGGTATCAGCACAGATGCGAATATCGCAGGACATGCTCAGCTCACATCCGCCGCCCAGTGCAAAACCATTCACTGCTGCGATGGTGGGAATGGGCATGGTCTCCAGCTTGCGGAACACATCGTTACCCTTCTTGCCGAAGGCCTCGCCTTCTGCTTTGGTCAACGTGCTCATTTCACCGATATCAGCGCCGGCCACAAAAGCCTTTTCGCCGGAACCGGTCAAAACCAGTGCGTAGATATCCTCATCAGCGTTGACAACATCAACCAGCTCGTTCAGGTCTTCCAGCACCTCAGAGTTCAATGCGTTGAGCGCTTTGGGACGATTGATGGTGGCTACTGCAATGTGGCCCTTCTTTTCCAACAGAACATTCGTCACGATAAGCTCCTCCTTATTCCTCATTTATATGCAGAAACTATGCTCCTACTACATTTTGGGTATAGTCCCTCTCATACATGCTCTATTATAGTATATCGTTCAAATTTTATCAAGCCTTTCCGTTCACCTATTTTCTTTTTTTAGTATTTTTCACAAATACAGAGCAAAAAGTTTGCACATTTTTCGCCTGCTCGTTGAATGTCTTACCGTTTTTTGCGCATTCTTTATGCTTTTTGAAAATGTAGTTTGCTTTCACTGTCTATTTATGGTATAAATGTAGGGAATATTGACTCTTTAGGAGGATTTTACTATGCGTATGCGCAAAAAGAAGAATTGCCAGCCGCGCATGGAGGCTTGCTGCGATTGGTGGATCACCGATCCTGCTGCGCAAAAAGGTCATTGGCGGGATCTGATGCCGCAAGCATGTGCCATCCATGTGGAGCTCGGCTGCGGTAAGGGACGCTTTACCGTGGATACTGCCAAAGCACATCCCGATGTACTGCTGATTGCTGTGGAAAAGGTACCCGATGCTATGGTGATCGCCATGGAGCGTGCGAAAGAGGCCGGTTTGAAGAATGTATGGTTCGTATCCGGCGATGCCGCTACCCTGTCGGAGATGTTTGCCGAGGGTGAAGCAGATCAGCTTTACATCAACTTCTGCGATCCGTGGCCCAAGAGCAATCAGAAAAAGCGTCGCCTGACACACGGCAACTTCCTCAAGCAATACCGCAAAGTGCTGAAAATGGGCGGTGAAATACACTTCAAGACCGATAATGACAAGCTGTTTGAGTGGTCTATCGAAGAAATCCCGCAATTCGGTTTCGATCTGAGCGAATTGACTCGTGATCTGCACGCCAACGGTCCCGTGGGTGTGATGACCGACTATGAGGCAAAGTTCTACGGTGAGGGTAAAAATATCAACCGTTGCGTTGCCACCATGGTGGAGTGGACAGAGCCGGCAGAAGATGTGAAATCTGCTGAAGAATAATGAAAAAAGAGAGAACCTTGCGGTTCTCTCTTTTTATTATATTATGTTCAATTAAGCCTTCTTGGCGATGTCGCACAGTGCGGAAAATGCAACAGCATCGTTGATAGCCATCTCGGACAGCATCTTGCGGTTGATCTCGATACCGGCAACCTTCAGGCCGTGCATGAAGGTAGAATAGTTCATGCCGTTCTGCTTGCAGGCAGCGGAGATACGGGTGATCCACAGCTTGCGGAAGTCTCTCTTCTTCAGACGACGACCCACGTATGCGTAGGTCAAGGACTTCATAACCTGCTCGTTAGCCATCTTGAAGTGCTTAGACTTGGCACCCCAGTAACCCTTGGCCAGCTTCAGGGCCTTATTTCTTCTCTTGCGCGTCATCATTGCGCCTTTAACTCTTGCCATTTTTTATTGCCTCCTATTCTAACGAATCCGATTCTTACTTGTAAGGAATCATCTTGCGGATGGTTGCCTCGGTGGTGCAGTCAGCATAAGTGGTGCTGCGCAGGCGACGGCCACGCTTGGTGTCCTTCTTGGTCAGGATGTGGCTCTTGAATGCGTGAGCTCTCTTGACCTTGCCGGTCTTCGTCAGATTGAAGCGCTTCTTTGCGCCGCTATGGGTCTTCAGTTTAGGCATAATATTACTCCTTCCATCTATCTTTTTGTAAATTTCAAAAAGAATACTTGTTTACTTGCCGGTCTTGGGGGACAGGAACATGGACATGTTTCTGCCTTCCATCTTTGCGGCCTTCTCCTGATTGGCGATTTCGGCACATTGCAGAGCAAACTTCTTCAAAAGTTCACGACCAATATCCGTATGTGCCATCTCTCTGCCACGGAAGCGGACCGATACCTTCACACGGTTGCCATCTGCCAGGAACTTCTGCGCATTTTTCAACTTGGTGTTGAAGTCACCAATGTCAATGCCCGGAGACATGCGAATTTCTTTGATCTCCACTACATGCTGGTTCTTCCGGGCCTCTTTCTCACGCTTGCTCTGCTCGAAACGGTACTTGCCGTAGTTCATAAGCTTGCAAACAGGCGGTACTGCCTGCGGAGAAATCTTCACAAGGTCCAAGCCATGTTCATCAGCGATGCTTAAGGCTTCGTCAGCCGACATGATACCCAGCTGCTCACCGCTTTCTCCGATGAGGCGGATCTCCTTATCGCGGATCTCTTCGTTCAGTTGATGCACTACTTTGCTAATAACCGAAGCACCTCCATTCAAAAATAATAAAAACGCGAATGCATAGCATCCGCGCAACAACACAAAACTTCTGCAAAAGGAAGTTTGATTTTCGCTGTTGACCCCTTCGCCTATGGCTGGAGGTGAGGCGGATGCACCGACCTTCTTTGTTTTCCTCAAGTATTATAGTACTGCCGTTTATAATTGTCAACCATTTTTTTCAAATATTTTTTAGCATATTTTTTCTTCTTCCGTCAACACTAATCTGCGTACGAAAGGTACAAAAAGGAGGTGCGCCAGATGGACAACTATAACAAGAACAGCAACGTTAAGAACGCTCAGGATTCTCAGAACAACAAGATGAACAAGACCAACAAGAACGTTCAGGATTCTCAGAACAATAAGACCAACAAGACCAACAAGAACGCTCAGAACGAGTGCAAATAAGTTGTTGACGCGCTGAAAAGAACGGTCGGCCAATATCAGGCCGGCCGTTCTTTATGGTTTTTTATACATTACTATAAATGATCTCCGATTTTAGATGTACCGGCACGGTGCATTTTCGCCAGCATTGCTCGGATTTCCTCCTGCGCAGCGTCCACTTCCCGCTCAAACTCCGCAGCGGACATACGCAGCACACCGCTGTGAAGTGCAGAAAGCTGAATTAAGCCATCGGATGTGATCACAGTGACCTGATCATTCTTGCCGATATCGTGCATCAAGCGCTCGATATACATATCCGCTGTTTCGTGCTCTTTGGTATAGGCCACATAGATATTATGTACCATTGTCTTTTCTCCGGTACCGCCGGATACTTTATAGCCATCAAACACCAGTATCAGTTCACAGCGATGATAAGCCGCATAGTTGCAAAGCATACTGATCAGATGCTCACGGGCAGCACCGATATCCTCTTTTGCCAGTTCCTTAAGTGACTGCCACGCAAAAATAACATTATAGCCATCCACAATGAGATATTTCCTGCGGGGCGGCAAAACCACCTCCCGCTGTGCGGCATTGACTTGCGGCGCTCGATACTGCCGTCTGCTGATGGGGCCGAACTCACGCTCCATAATGGCTTCTAACTCCTTGTCATCCAAGCGCAAATTTCGGCGGTTGATCTGCGGCACATACGGTGTATCTTTTTTCAGGCAGCTTTCCAGATGCATATACTCCGGCACCTTGTCCCACGCAACGGTAAATCCACCACCATGCGCACAAAACACCGAATCAGGCGTATTTTCTACATCACGCTCCGGCTCATATCCAAACTGCTCTATGACCTGCTGCGGGTTGTGACATTCGCCATAGCGGTCAAACACGCATGAAAGTCTGCCTCGGCCGCCGGTATATGCCGCCACCTCTGCGGCATAGCCCTCCATCGCCGTAACGGGAACGGTTCCAGTGAGGACGCTGACCACGCCGTCGCCCTCCGGCACTTCAAACGCACCGTGACGAGCACGCAGATCATTGATGGCTCGCCCCAGTTGCTCCGCCGGAACCTCCAGACGGAAAGCATAATATGGCTCCAGCAATTCAGACTGCGCCTGCATCAGACCCTGACGCACAGCCCGATAGGTCGCCTGACGAAAATCGCCACCCTCGGTATGCTTGATATGTGCTCGTCCGGCACACAGCGTGATTTTCACATCCGTAATGGGCGAACCGGTCAACACGCCCAAATGCTGCTTTTCCTGCAAATGGGTCATGATCAGGCGCTGCCAGTTGCGATCCAGCACATCTTCGGAGCAGTTACTCCCCCACTGCATGCCACTGCCCAGGGGCAGCGGCTCTAACAGCAAATGTACTTCGGCATAATGCCGCAAAGGTTCATAATGCCCCACGCCCTCCACCGTATCGGTGATGGTTTCTTTATACAGCACACGGCCTTGATCAATGGACACCTCCATGCCAAAACGACGGGCAATGATGCTTTTCAAAATCTCCGTCTGCACCTCACCCATCAAGCCCACATGGATTTCCTGCAAATGCGCATCCCATGTGATTTGCAGCAGCGGGTCTTCCTCCTCCAGCTGCTTGAGCTTCGGCAGCGCCGTTCTTGCATCGCAGCCATCCGGCAAAACAACACGATAGTGCATCACCGGTTCTAAGATAGGCTTTGCGGCAGATGCTTCAAAGCCTAATCCCTCGCCGGCGCTTACGCTGTCCAAGCCAAGCACCGTGCATACGCCGCCGGCCGGCATTGCGTCCAAAGGTTCAAATCGGTCTCCGGAATACAGCCGCATTTGGCTGACTTTTTCCTCTTTTTCCCCGCTTCGCACGCTATCACGCACACGCAGCGTACCACCGGTCACTTTGAGATGTACCAAACGCTTGCCCTGCGCATCACGGCTGATTTTGAAGACTCGTGCGCCAAAAGTTTCCGGATATGTGGGAGTCACGGTATAACGCTGCAAATCCTGCAAAAACGGCTCCACGCCATCCAACTTCAAGCCCGAGCCAAACCAGCAAGGGAATATTTGCCGAGCGGCGATCACCTCCGCCGTGGCTGTATCGGAAACTGTACCGGTAGCCAGATAGTCCTCCAGCAAATCCTCACGGCTCATAGCGATACTCTCTTCTCGCTGCGACAGCATATCAGCACTGAAATCCACGCAATTATCGCTTAAATCATGGCGCAGCCTGGCCATGATTTCTTCTTTCGTATAGCGAGCAAAATCCATCTTTGTCACAAAAATTAGGGTGGGTACATGATAGCATTCCAGCAAGCGCCACAAAGTACGGGTATGGGCTTGCACGCCGTCAGTGCCGCTAATGACTAAAATGGCATAGTCCAACACGCTCAGCGTGCGCTCTGTTTCCGCCGAAAAATCCACATGTCCGGGCGTATCCAGCAGCGTTACCTGCAAATCACCTGCGACAAATGCAGCCTGACTGGAAAATATGGTGATACCACGGCGGCGCTCCAATTCGTGGGTGTCCAACGTGGTATCGCCATGGTCTACCCGTCCCAGCTTCCGCAATACGCCGCTTTGATAGAGTAGCGCCTCCGCCAAAGTGGTTTTGCCGGCATCTACATGCGCCATTAGAGCAAGCACAACATTCCTCTTCATTGTTGTATACCTCTGTTTTCACACACATGCGCTAGGATACCGATAACTTCTCTTTTCATAACATTCCCTCGATGAAAGTAAGAACGCCAATCGTCGGGATTGGCGTTCTGATCAATTAGTCACGCAAAGATTTGGGGTATGTACCATTATCATGCAGTCGCTTCAATTCGTCTGCCACTGTCTGCCGATCCTCTTGGTATGTCATACCAAACCAACGGTCCTTGGAACTGAGGACGGATACTTTCAAATCGCCCTTTTTAATCAGTTCACCCACCATGTTGGGCAGCAGGCACTCTGCTTTTATATTATCCCCTGCCTCTTCTTTCAGGAAATGGTGGAAATAGCGCTCCAATTCCTCGTAAATGCCGGTGTTAAAGCCCCAGAAATTCATAGAGACTACGGTGTCCGGATCCAGTGTGTGATGTGCACCGCCGTCAATATCTGCAATTTCACCGTCGGGGAACAGCTTGATCTTCAGCGTTTCTTTGATACCGCTGAGGTTGCCGCCATCTACCTGACAAACGCCACGGGATACGGTGCCATTGGCGCTGACAGTATTCTTCAGCATATAGCCCACCATGGTAGCCGATCCGGTTTCGGGCAGGCGTGCCAGCTCCTCATACATCTTTTTATAGGCATCCACGCCGTAATAATCATCTGCATTGATGACGCAAAACGGCTCGTTGACATATTCACGAGTGCAAAGCACCGCATGTGTCGTGCCAAACGGTTTCTTGCGATCCATAGGAATTGCATAAAATTTCGGTACACTGGAAAAATCCTGATAGGCATAACACACTTCTACCGGATCCCCGGAAATCGTTTTACACTGTGCCAGATGATTTCCCACCAAATTTTCCATCAACTCACGCATCTCAGGCTTGATGATGAACACAATCTTCGTAAAGCCGGCACGAATGGCATCGTAAATGGAATACTCCATCAAAATCTCGCCGTTAGGGCCAACCCCATCGACCTGCTTATTTCCACCATAGCGTGATCCAAGGCCTGCCGCCATGATAACCAGTGCTGCTCGCATTCTTATTGCCCTCCTCTTTCAATAGAATACTGCTTTTGCGTAAAATACTTATATATTTTATCATAGTATCGCTTTACGAGCAACCTATTTTTCCCTCCGCAGTGGCAAAAAAGCACGAAAAATTTATAATTTTGTTACATTTGGTACTGGAAATCGTTTCACATCGGGTGTATAATGTTACGCTGTAAGTTTGTATAAAATGTAGTGTAACGGCCTCTTTAATATTCATATAGAGGATAATGAAAGGAGTTTTTATGGATCGTCAACCTTCCGCCAATAGAGTTCAACCGTTGCCTCGCACCGGTTTGGATTGGATTGGCTTGGGCTGCATGGTACTGCTTTTCTTATGCAGCTTGGTTCTTTTTGTACAGTTGATGGCAACCAATATGCTTAGCAATCTGTATCTTATTATTGCAATGGTTGTCTTGTTGGTGCTGAACGCCGCTCATGTAATTGTTCAGCTTCCCCTGCGCCGCAACAAAACCGGTAAGCTGATCTGCAGCATTATTTCGCTGATTTTGTCTGCCGTAATGATCTACGGTATCGTAGCTGCGGGCGCATTGCAAAGTGCCCTCGCTAAGATCAGCGGTATCATGGTGGAGAAAAAAGTGATGGCCGTGATTGTCAATGTGGACGATCCCGCCACCACGATCAATGACACCGTAGGCTATGATTTCGGCTGTGTGTCCAGCGCCGACCGTGATCTGACCGATGAGCTGCTCAACGAGATTGCTCCTGTGGTCGGTTCTGTTACTCCCGCCGAGTACAACTCACCCAGTGAGCTGGTCGATGCATTGTACGATAACAATGTGGGTGCCATTATCATGAACAAGAGCTATATTTCCGTACTGGAAAGCAATAGCAACTATTCTGATTTCTCAGAACGTACACGAATTATCTACGAGTACACCGTGGAGCGTGAAGTGGCTACCAAGGGCAGCTCCGACCTAACCTCCCAGCCGTTTGCTATCTATCTGAGCGGTATTGATGCACGCAACAGCGATGTCAATGTTCAGAGCAAGAGCGATGTCAACATCGTTGCAATTGTTAACCCTCAGACTTATCAGATCCTGTTGGTCAACACCCCTCGTGATTACTACCTGCCTTTGAATTTTAACGGTCAGATGGATAAGCTGACTCACGCCGGTCTTTACGGCGTTGAGGAGAGCATGGCCATTTTGGATAATCTGTACGGCATTGAAACGGACAACTATGTGCGCGTGAACTTTGCCGGCCTGATTGAGATCGTGGACGCTTTGGGCGGTATTGATATTCATTCCGATTATACCTTTACCACCAAAGCCATGGTCATCCCCGGTCACGATGAGCGCATCCGTTTCTCCTTTAATGAAGGTGACATCCACCTAAACGGTGAGGAAGCTTTGGCCTTCTCACGTGAGCGTTATTCCTTCTCTGACGGCGATAACCAGCGTGGCAAGAACCAAATGACCGTGATTAAGGGTATTGTGAAAAAGGCTTCTTCTAAAGCGGTTCTATCCAACTATAAAAACCTGCTGAACGCTGTGTCGGATGCCTTTATCACGAGCTTCAGCTATGATGACATTTCCTCTTTGGTGCAAATGCAGCTTAAGAAGTCCCCCGATTGGAACATCACTTCTTATGCCGTTTCCGGTCCCTGCAGCATGGAATATACCTATTCGGCAGGTAATGCCTCCGTCATGCAGCCTAACGAAGAAATGGTAAATACCGCTCGACAGCTGATTAACCAGGTATTGAACGGTGAAGTTCCCACCGTCCCGGAGAATTAAACAAGTATTACAAAATGTCCGGCATCGTCGGACATTTTGTATCGTTTTAGAGGTGAGTTAGAAATGAATCATTCCAAGAAAGTTTTGGGGCACATTTTTGCCATTTTCACGATTTTAGTTTGGGGCAGTTGTTTCGTCCTGACCAAAAATCTTTTGAACGCTGGCTTCACTGCTATCCAGATCATCCCACTGCGTATGGGGTTGGCTTATTTGACCTTATTGCTGCTGCGTCCCAAATTCCTCAAGTTGTCTTTGAAGGACGAACTGATGTTTATCATCATCGGCATTATGGGTGGTAGTTTTTACTTTTTCCTGCAAAACACCGCTTTATCCCATACCTACGCCGCCAATGTCAGCATCATTGTTGCACTATCACCCATTCTGACCGTTATTTTGGCACAATTCTTCTCCCGCAATAACGAGAAGTTGGGCAAATTTGTTTATATTGGTGCATTAGTTGCTATCGCCGGCGTGGTGCTGGTGGTGCTGAACGGTACACTGAGTTTCCACCTGAGTCCCATCGGTGATTTGTTGGCTTTGGCCGCCGCTTTGGCTTGGGCAGTATATTCTATCCTGATTAAGAAATATACGGAAGCCTATGACAACTTCATTGTCACTCGCCGTGTGTTCCTATGGGCATTTATCACTGCTGTACCTTTGATGCTGTTGACTGACGGCATGCCCAATCTTACACCGCTATTTACCCAGCCGCCCGTGTTGATCTCCTGGCTGTTCCTGGGCGTATTCGGCAATGCAGTATGCTTCGCTATTTGGAACATCGCATTTAAGGAATTGGGTGTTGTTGTCACCAACAACTACCTCTACGCCTCTCCCTTTGTGACAGTCTTTGTGGGTTGGCTGCTGCTAAATGAGCCGATCAGCTTGATGAGCGTGATTGGTGCAGTACTGATCACGATTGGCGTGATTTTTGCTTATAAAGAGAATAAATAATCCAAAATTGGAACAGTTTTTGCGGGATGACTCATATAAAGTCATCCCGCTTTTGTTTTGCTAAAAATATTTTTGGCATTCTTACTTTTTTTGTAAAATTATAAAAAATAGGGTTGACTTCTCACTCTATTTGTGTTATCTTTTGTGCAAGTTTTTTGTTTTCCTATGGCACTCCTCGCCACGATATAGTGAAAATGCACAAACGAAGTTGACAATCTAAGAAAAAAGGACAGTGAGAAAAATGGATTTGTTAATCATTTTGGTCATTTTTGCCGCACTGTTAGCGCTGGCTTTTGCAGCGTTTAACTTCTTCGGTGTGAAAAAAATGTCTGAAGGTACAGAAAAAATGAGTGAGATCGCCAGTGCGATCCGTGTGGGCGCAAATGCCTTTATTCGTTATGAATATAAGGTTTTGGCCATCGTGGTCGCAATCGTGGCTGTGATCATGGCTATCGTAACCACCTGGCACGCTGCTATCGCTCTGTTGATCGGTTCCACCATGTCTGCCTGCGCAGGCTTCGTTGGCATGAAGATCGCTACTTACGCCAATGTGCGTGTGTCTAACCGTGCTCGTGAGTCCCGCGATATCGGTCAAACCGTGAAGGTCGCTTTCCGCGGCGGCAGCGTCATGGGTCTGTGCGTGGGCGGTTGCGCTTTGCTGGGCCTGTTCATCGTATACATGATTTTCGGCGTAGGCATGGGTCAGCTTTCTCAGATCGCTGAGGCAGATCGTTACACCAACCTGATCGGCTTGCAGTTCATCCCCTTCACCATGACGCTTTCCGGTTACGCACTGGGCTGCTCCATGGTAGCTATGTTCAACCGTGTGGGCGGTGGCATCTACACCAAGGCCGCTGATATGGGCGCTGATCTGGTGGGCAAGACCGAGGCTCACATCCCCGAGGATGATCCCCGTAACCCCGCTACCATCGCCGACAACGTAGGCGATAACGTGGGCGATGTCGCCGGCTTGGGCTCCGACCTGCTGGAAAGCTATGTCGGCTCTATTTCCTCCGGTATCATTTTGGCCTACCACATGTTCCTGCAATCTCAGGCACTAAACACCGGCATGAGCAGTGAACTGCTTGCCAAGTGCATTCTGTTCCCCCTGATCTTTGCCGCTGCCGGCCTGATCGCTTGCTGCGCTGGCATTGCTACACTGCTGTTCAAGAGCAAGATGTCCTCCGATCCTCACAAGGATCTGAACAGTGCAACCTATGTGTCCGCCGGTGCTACCATGGTGCTGGGTCTGGGTATCGCTTATCTGTTGTTTAACGGCATGGACAAGGCTATGATGTCCTCTTCTTTGGGCTTTGCAGCCGGTTTCTTCTCCCCTTGGATTGCTGCTACCATCGGTATCGCCGCAGGCGTTATCATCGGCGCTTTTGCTGAGTACTACACCTCTGCTGATTATAACCCCACCAAGCGTTTGGCGCAGGCTTCTTTGGAAGGTCCTGCTCTGACCATCACCCAGGGTATGTCTTTGGGTATGAAGTCCTGCATGCTGCCTTGCATCATTCTGGGTGCCGGCATCATCCTGGCTTACAAGGTTTCCGGTATGTACGGCGTGGCTATGGCCGCTATGGGCATGCTGTCCTTCGTGACTGCTACCGTTTCCGTTGACACTTACGGTCCTATCTCCGACAATGCCGGCGGTATCGCTGAGATGTCTGAGTTGGATCCCGAAGTCCGTGAAATCACCGATACGCTGGACTCCGTGGGTAACACCACCGCTGCTATCGGCAAGGGCTTTGCTATCGGTTCCGGTGCTTTGGCTGCTCTGGCTCTGATGATTTCCTATCTGTACTCTTACAACGAGGCTGGTACCGAGCTGGTGCTGAACTTGATCCAGCCTATGACTCTGGCCGGTGCTATCATCGGCGGCGCTCTGCCCTTCCTGTTCTCCGGTATGCTGATCGAGGCTGTTGCCAAGGCTGCCCGTAAGATGGTTGACGAAGTTCGCCGTCAGTTCCGTGAGATCCCCGGCATCCTGGATGGTACTGCTAAGCCCGATTACAAGACCTGCATCGAGATCTCCTCTAAGGGTGCTATCGGTGAGATGAAGGTACCTTCCCTGCTGGCTATTGTTGTTCCCGTTGCCTGCGGCTTTATCTTCGGCGCTGAGTTTGTTGGCGGTCTGCTGATCGGTTCCACCATCTGCTCCATTATGCTGGCTATCTTCACCGGTAATGCCGGCGGTGCATGGGACAATGGTAAGAAGTATATTGAAACCGGTGCCATCGAAGGCAGCGGTAAGGGTTCCCCCGCTCACGATGCTGCCGTTGTCGGCGATACCGTTGGCGATCCTTTGAAGGATACCGTGGGTCCCTGCCTGGATATCTTCATCAAGATCATGTCCACCGTTTCTCTGGTTGCTGTGTCTGTGTTCAGCCACTACAATCTGGTGGAAGTCTTTAGTCATCTTTTCTGATTTACCTTTTCATATAGCAATAACTGCGGCATGGAATTTCCATACCGCAGTTATGCTTTTTATATTATTAAACTTAATTATTCTTCGCAGAAGCTGTTTTCCATATCGTTAAGGCTTTGCTCCAACTGATCAAATGCTGAAAAATCGGGTGCGGCCATCTGCTGGCGGGCTGCATCTAACTTTTCCAATAGCTCCGTATTCATTTCGCTGTACTTCTCACGCTGATCAACACACCAATTCTTCTGCTGGGACAGCAGTGCACGCAGCTTGTCTATCGCTTCTTTGCGGAACTCCTCTGTACGGCGATGGGCGTTGATTTCAATCTCAGCAATATGATCCTTCAAAGACTGATACTCCAACGCCTGAGAGCGCAGATCCGTTACTTCCTGCTCCAACGACCGCAGGCTTTCGTTCTTTTCAGCTAACTCCCGGCGCAGTGCGCAGCAGGTTTCAGCCGAATCTAAATGCTCCTGCAACTGATGGCGCAGTGTTACCAATTCCTGCTCCATTTCCTGATTGGCTGACCGCAGGGTTTCATTCTCCTGCTCCAATGCCTTGACAATTTCCTGATTTTCACGGGACATCTGCTCAATATATTTGACAACATCTTCGCGATCAAATCCGCCGAAAAGGCAGGTCTTAAAACTTGCACCCATATTCATATCCTCCGTTTGATCATTCTTATCTATACAGTAAGATATCATAAATAACATATTTTGACAAGACAAAGAAATTTCTAAAATTTTTTCTACTTTTTTACATTTTCCCCTTGCTTTTTGAAAATAATTGTGATATTATAATCAGGTCGTCAGCAGAAGCTGATAGACATGCGCCGTTAGCTCAGCTGGATAGAGCGTCTGGCTACGGACCAGAAGGCCGGGGGTTCGAATCCCTCACGGCGTACCAAGAAAGCACTGAATTCTTTTGAATTCAGTGCTTCTTTGTTTTTACTTTACCAATCGCCTTTCTCTTACTGCATATTTATTGCGTTCTTGCCAACACTATATTTCAGAGAAAGGAGTGCTCATAATGTTCAAACACGAAAAACAGTTATTCCATCCCGTGGGCGTTGAGCGGCCTAATCCCCAATATGCCGCATTGCTCCAAGAGCAGCTTGGCGGCGGCAACGGCGAGCTGAAAGCCGCTATGCAGTATATGTCACAGAGTTTCCGCATCAAGGATCAGCAAATCAAAGATCTATTCCTTGACATCGCCGCCGAAGAACTGGGACACATGGAGATGGTGGCGCAAACGATCAATCTGCTCAACGGTCATGATGTAGATGCCGCCGCAGTTGATGCCGGCGAAATTCAAAGCCATGTGATTCTCGGCCTGAATCCCGGACTCATCAATGCATCCGGTTATTCCTGGACGGCTGACTATGTCACCGTAACCGGTGATTTATGCGCCGATCTGTTATCCAACATCGCTTCTGAGCAGCGTGCCAAAGTGGTATATGAATATCTCTACCGCCAAATCGATGATAAAAAAGTGAAGGAAACCATCGATTTCCTTCTCAATCGCGAGGAGGCGCACAATGCTCTATTCCGTGAAGCTTTCAACAAGGTGCAGGACACCGGCTCTAATAAGGATTTCGGTGTGACCAAGGATTCCAGAATCTATTTTGATCTTTCCGGCCCATCAAAAGGCAAATCTTTTGGCGATACCAAAGCCAGTCCGCCAAGTTTTAATGACCCCAACGCATAATAGCAGGGCAATGCATAACATTGCCCTGCTATTTTCTGCTAATTTCATATTTTATATCAACAAATTATATAAAAGGTGTAAATTCCCTCTTGCTTTTCTCTGAAAGCTGTGATATTATAATCGGGTCGTCAGCAAATGCTGATAGACTTGCGCCGTTAGCTCAGCTGGATAGAGCGTCTGGCTACGGACCAGAAGGCCGGGGGTTCGAATCCCTCACGGCGTACCAAGAAAGCACTGAATTCTTCTGAATTCAGTGCTTCTTTGTTTTCTTATCTTGTAGTTACTATCATATCAACTGCTGCTCGTTGATCATAAGCTTAAAGTGCAGGCCCAGAGTTTCCGCCGCCTTACGGCACAAAATCATTCGATTCATAAATATCTCAAAGTAATCCATAACAGAGCCCACATGCGTATCGACTGTCAATTTCAGTTTGATAATTGTATGCGCCTCATTGATCTTCAGCTCAGACTTGGTGACAGAATAATTCACACGGTCATGAATATCAAAGCTGGATATATCCTGATTGCGCACGCGGCTACGCCGCACATCGGATTTATCTGCCAAAATCAGTGCCGCCGCTAATTCATTGACCGGCTGGCCCGTTCCTTCATCATGATTGCCAATGGCAGTGGTGATGAGTGCGATCTCCTCTGCCGGGAAATTTCGCTCATCCAGTAGGCGGAACGCCATGACAGCACCGCTTTGGCTATGATCGACACGATTGACCAGATTACCGATATCATGGAGATAGCCTGCAATCTTTGCCAATTCTACCAGCCGCTCAGGATAGCCCAAGGTTTCCAAAATATATCCTGTCTTTTCCGCTACCTGTGTTACATGGGCAAAGCTATGCTCCGTGAAACCTAATGCGATCAATGATGCATCGGCCCGAGATATATAAGTACGGATGGCTTCATCCCGCCGGATCTCTTCATAAGTCATATTCATATACTCCTTCCTCAATGCAAATTATATGTTCATTGGTATCATACCATGCCACAGGTCAAGTTTCTACCTTTTATTTGTAAAGTTTTCGTATTTTTCTGCAAGTTCCGTTACAGGATGCACAGTAATGATATCTCACCTTTCATAGAAAAACACTCCCATTGCCCTGCAATGGGAGTGTTTTCACTTTACAATACTTAAAACAGATGGCGCTCAAAGTTACTGCTGACACGCACGCCCTCCTGCACCACAAAGAATGCATCGGGGTCGATTTGACGTGCTTTTTGCTGTGCAGTAGCCACTTCGTATTTACTCATACAGACACACAGCACTTTCAGATCATCACCTGTATAGCCGCCTTTACCGCTCCAATAGGTAGCACCACGCTCCAACTCATCCATGATGAACTGTGCAATCTCGTGTTCTTTATCCTTGGTAAAGATCAGCAACTGCACCGCTATATTCTGCTGATGGGCCCGATCCAAGAACAAGGCACTAAACACCGTACAAATGGCGGAATAGATCGCCGTATTCACGCTGAATAGTAAACCGCAAATCAAATACAGAACTGCGTTAAACGATATGGAAAATTTACCTACGGTAAAGCTACTGCCCTTTTTACTGAGATACAATCCCAAAATATCCAGACCGCCGCATGAACAGCCACATGTCAACACTAAACCGTTGGCAAAGCCAGAAATGATACCGCCCACCAGGCAGCTGGTCAGCGTATCGGTAATGATTGGCGTAGTGGGAGATGGGATTATTGTCAAAAACAACGAATTGGTCAGTGTGCAAATAATAAGCCGTATCACAAATGGTCGTCCCAAAGATCGATAGGCTAACACCAGCAATGGAATATTAACGCTTAAATAAAACAGTCCTGCCAAATCAAAACTCGTTACTACCCATCCGGCTTTTTCCACCAGCACAGTACGAATTACCTGACATAAACCATACAAGCCGCCGGTATACAAATGCTGCGGCACAATGAATAAGTTGATGGCACAGGCCAACAGCAACGAGCCCAACACGCCTACCACGATGCGTAACATATTATTATGAATTACTTTTTGGTACATACGATACTCCTCTCTTCTATGATACGGCCTCTTTTGTCCGCTTAGTATAGCACAAGATATCAATCAAAAACAATGATTACCTCTTCATCAATTTGGGTTACTCATTTTGCGGATTTGTAGTACATCTCAAAGAGCAAAGCGTGACATGACTGATCACCATGACACGCTTTGCTTTTGCTCTTTTCTCGCTATATTTTTGGATATAACAATCGTATGCCACTGATAAAACGGTTACCATACATATTTGCATTTTTCACTGGTCGGAGTCAACAAGAGCACCCTGCTATCCATCAGAAGATCCTCCGCACAAAATAAGAGGCACCCTGCTGCATTGACAGCAGGGCGTAATCTTCGCAGCAGGCGCTCAACCTTGTGCGGATAAATGATTGACCAAGGATTGCATTTCACCCTTGGAGGATACCGTGTGAGCCTTTTGTAAAACACGGTGCTGCTCCGCTTCCGACATAAGAGAAAAACGCTGCATTGCTTGCGGGTTTTGCGCAAGAGCAAAGGCAAAGCCCAAAGGCAAGTCTTTATGATTCATGTCACACACCTCGACCATAGTTTACTCTACATGAGATAAATTATACCATTTTACACCACTACATAAAAAAGCTCCCGCAAAGAATTGATCTTTACGGGAGTTGGTACGCCCGACTGGAGTCGAACCAGCGACTCGCCTTCTCGCTTTGCGAGCTCGGCAAGCCGGGGCTTTATTTTAATGGAAGGCCGCTAGGTTCTCTCTTGCCTTTATAAAAAAAGCTCCCGCAAAGAATTGATCTTTACGGGAGTTGGTACGCCCGACTGGAGTCGAACCAGCGGCCTTCAGAGTCGGAGTCGACTTGCCGTAATCCGTATATCCGTTGATATCACAGTGTTTGCACAATCGCTATATACGATTTGTCACACTGTTTGTCTCACTTCAAATACTTTCCGCTACAGAAGCCGGTCAGCTTGCCATCGGTAACATAGTACCAATTAACGCCATCCAGCTTGGTGTAGTAGCCGTAGCAGCGCACCTTTGCACCGTGCTTGAAGATACCCAGCTTCGCCTTGCTGGTACCGGCACCGGCACGCACATTCAGTGCGTTCTTTGCCGTCACCGTGAAGGTCTTATCGTAAGCGCCGCTGAAATTGGTAGCACGATCGACAATAGGCTGCTTGGTGGTGGGATGGGGCGTTGCGGTTGTCGCCTTAGCCGCAGACAGCTTGGCATTCACCGCCTTGGCAATATCGCCCATGCGCTTGTGTAGATATTCACCGGGACAGCCGGTAGCCATGAACATGCGATGCTCGGTGAGATTGCCCCTTGCATCGCCCGTATAGACCAGCTTTTCAATGCCGTTGCGCTTGCAGATATCCACACAAAGGTCAATCAGTTTGGTGTAAGCCTTGTCGCTGACGGGCCAATCACCGCCGGTCTTAGAATTGGCCACCTCGATAGTCACGGCACGCATATCGTTGGCACGGTTGGCACTGGCCCAGGAGCGGTCTTTCTCCTCCACATAGAGACCGACACGGCCATCGGAGCCAATGCCGTAGTTAGAGCTTGCCTCACGGCTGCCCTGAAACACATTGCCGCAGGTTTCCACCGTGAGATTGCCAGCCATGTGATGGATGGTGATCTTGTCGATCTTGTGGTCACGGGGACTGGTTTTGTGTTTGGAGATCTTGGTGTAGTTCACCAGTCTACTGTTGCTCATCCTTCTGCCTCCTCTACTTCCTCGGCCACAGCTGCAGCACGAGCCTCTTCGATATTCTCTACAATCTCGGCAACAGTGCGCATGGTCTCAGCGTCCGGCTCGTAATCCTCCCGGCCGTCATCGTCAATGCCGGATGCGTTATACGCCTTTCCGGTCACGCCGATCATGGCGCCCAGGCACAGACTCACGGCCGTGCAGGTCTTCAGGATCTGCTCGCCATAGGGCAAGCCCCAGATGGTGGCCAGCGTGCTGTACAGCAGGCCCAGTGCATCCAGGGCCACCAGTGCGACCCACTTCAAAATGTCGTATGTTCTGTTGCTCATAGTTTTGCTCCTCACTTTCTCCCGCTTATACGGGCTTGTCCATTATGTAAGTACTTCCCAACTCATCACTTCACTGCGGATCTTGTCCACGAAGCTGTTACCATGCAGGGCCTTGTAAGCCTTGTATTCGGCCTCAAAGTCCTCCATCTCGTACTGCCTGATCTGCTTAGTTTCTCTGTGGCGGTAGTAGGTGTGCATCATGTTGTGACGCAGCAGGCACTTCACACCGTCGATGATCCGCAGCATAATGCCGATCACGGCAATCAGCGAACCGAGGGCCGCCAGGATGACGGTGACATCACGGATAATGCTTGCGATATTAGCCATCCAGTTCACCTCCTAACGTCAAGATCAACTGGATCATGTTGGCCTTGCTCATGCTGGTGGAAATGCCAAGCGAGGTGCAGATTTCTTTCAGCTCCGTCACCGTCATGGCGGAAAGCTGCTGCTCGGTGTAGACGGTCTCCTCTGCTTGCTCGACTTCAGGAAGTTCAAATTCCTCCCATGTCAAATCAGCTTTCAAGTGGTAGTCAAAACCGACATTTGCCATAGGTTTTTTCCGTATAACAGACATC
>JAZLJB010000044.1:0-22766 GCA_045617685.1 Vescimonas sp. | reverse complement strand
TCGTGATCGCCGCTCTCGTCAAGCGACTCGGCTATCTTACCACATTGGACGACTCTTGTCAAGCACTTTTTTCATACTTTTTTGAGCCTTCTTATGGGCCGCCGCCTCTCGGTGACAGCTCAGTTAGAATACCACCTTTTTTCACCATTGTCAACTGATTTTTTCTGTATTTTTCTTGCCTCATGAAGTGACATTTTATTACATTCATGCTATAATTATTTTATCTTATATTGGAGAGTAATTATGGATATTATATATATGTATCACCCTGACCACGGATCTATGTCTTTGCGCAGTGGCCTGAATGTTATTCACTCGTCTGATCCTAAGGCAACTGCTTTCTGGTCACATTTCCCCACGCAGATTTTGTATCAAACCGCACCCGACGCCGCCTCGTATATGCAAGTCACATGCGGCGGAGCTACTCATGCGCTCCATGTTGGGGATGATTTTTCTCAGTATTTATCTCTGCCGGAGTCCTTGCCGATCTATTCTTATTATAATGTAATCGGTCCCGATTATTCTGATGCGCCGCCTTCTGTGCCGCCTTTCAGCAACGGGGCAATGCAGGCGAAGTTTATTGCCTCTCAGGAGGTACTGCGCCAATCCAAGCCGAAGTTGACGGCACTGCGCGCCCAGCAAGCACAGTGGGCCCAAATCGATCGTCAAAACGCTCTGCGAGATTTTCAGACTGCGCAGCGCGTGGCACAGGAAACGGCACACCGCTCTCAATCTTTGACCGCTATGGCCTCCGATCTGCCCAGCGAGTCCGAATTGCAGCAGATGGAAGATCATGCCGCCATTTTGAGTGCAGCTGCTCCCAAGATAGGAAAGATGCGTATTGCCGCCTCCCATGAGGCAGCTGCCGCCGCCAAATTGCAAGAGGAGGTCGGAGAGCATGTAACCTCCGACCCCAGTGTCGCAGCCGCCATCTCCTGGATCACCGCCTTTTTGGCAGCCTGTCTTGCGGCTCTTTGCTTTTTCTTTGTTCCGGATGACCTGCCAAAGCTTTTGTGTGGATCCATCGCCGGAGTTGCCGCCTTGGCTGGTATTGTTCTCTCCCTGACACATCACGCAAAGGTCAAGCGCATCAAGCAGGACTACGAAAATACTTGTACCGATGTCGAAAAGCAATTGCTCCATGCCCGGCAATCGCAAAAATCTGCACAAGACGCTGCCGATGCATACCAGGAGGGCATTCTCTCGTTGGCGAAGCAGGTCAACCGCTATATATCCGTCAGCGTGTCTTTGGAAAGCGTCCGGCAGGCGCTTACTTCTTTGCGCCACCAGTTATCCGCTGTACAGTTAGCGCAAAACGATGCCAGCGATGCCCTACAGCAGTTGAAAATCGCCAAAGACCAATTGCCATCCGGCCCATTGCCCGGATCGGGTCGTGCACTTACTCCGCCGGAGTTGGATCGCGAAACCCTTGTTTCTCAGATGAGCCGTATCGCCGCAGCCATGCAGGCCGCTCGCCTGACGCAGTTTGAGTTGTTTTTCCCCGCCGAGTCTGGTGTACCGCTGATTTTGGACGATGCTTTTTTCAATTTGGAGGGCAAGTGGCTGTATGCCGCCATGGACTATCTTCAGAAGATGAGCCAAACTCGTCAGATCTTGTTTTTTACAAGCCAGTCGCCGGATAAATTTTTCCCCATTAAGGATGAAAATGTGAATTTTGTATCCATTGACTGGACAGAGTAAGTTTTTCGTGGTATACCTAATAAGGAAGTTTTTACTGTATATTGTATATGCTAATAATGTATAAAGGAGATCCATCATGAGTGAATGTACGCATGATTGCAGCAGTTGTGGTGAAAATTGCAGCGATCGCAAAAATGAAAGTCCGTTTCAAATCAAGCCCCTGCACGAAGGCTGCCGTGTCGGCAAGGTTTACGGCGTTGTATCCGGCAAGGGTGGCGTAGGCAAGAGCATGGTGACCAGTCAGTTGGCTGTGGCAATGCGCCGCGAGGGTTACAATGTAGCTGTACTGGATGCAGACATTACCGGCCCGTCCATTCCCAAGGCATTTGGCGTCCACGCCCGTGCCGAAGGTACTGCTGATGCTATCATCCCCGTCAGTTCCCGCACCGGTATTGAGTTGATGAGCGTCAACCTGTTGCTGCCGGACGAAACCGATCCCGTTGTATGGCGTGGTCCTGTGATTGGCGGTGTGGTGCAGCAGTTCTGGGGCGATGTGCTGTGGGGCGATGTGGACTATATGTTTGTGGATATGCCTCCCGGAACCGGCGATGTGGCGCTGAATGTTTTCCAGACTTTGCCCGTAGACGGTATCATCATCGTGGCCAGCCCTCAGGATCTGGTCAACATGGTGGTAGAAAAGGCTGTCAAAATGGCACAGATGATGAACATTCCCATTGTCGGTCTGGTGGAGAACATGAGCTATCTGTCCTGCCCCGATTGCGGCAAGAAGATCTATCTCTTCGGCGAGGGCAAGACGCAGGAGGCTGCCGACAAGTACGATTTGAAACTGTTGGCTAAGATGCCTATCGATCCTAAACTGGCTGAGCTGGTAGATAACGGCGACATCGAGAGCTTTGAAGGTAACTGGCTGGATGGCGTAATTGATGAGATTTTGAAAAAGTAATTCATAAAAAATGCAGGTGCTGAGCACCTGCATTTTTTATGTTCAAATCTGTTGTAATAGCAGCACCAATCCCGAAATGCCCACAAAGGCATATACGATTTTCCGCAGGCGTGCCGGATTGAGTTTGTCCGCCACATATTCGCCCAGCTTTAGTCCACCCAGGATACATACACTGCCCACAGCGATGTAGGGCCACAAAGACCAGTTGAAGATACCATTGATCATGCGACCTGCCAGATTGATAATATTGGTCACCACAAACATCAGTTGCATGCTGGCCACATAGCTTCGGTGGTCTTTCGTCGCTGCAATAAAATACGGTGCAATGGGCGGTCCGCCAATGGCAAATAGCCCCGCCGCCACACCGGCAAGCGCTCCGCAGCCTACACCAACAATGGGTTTGGGCGCCGCTTTGACCTTATGGGAAAACGCCAAAAAGTACAGTGACAGCAGTATCAGAAATATAGCAAATACGATCAGCAACGTGCGCAAATCCGTGCCGCCTATCAGCCCCGTGATCACAAACGAAACCACCGAATATATGATCGTCGGCGGTATAGTCACCTTCCAATCGATATTGCGTCGATACTTTACGCACAGTATGGTACAGTAGAGCATGTTGATAGAAAGCGCCAGCGTAGGCGAATCAATCATATTAAAAAAGAATGGGAAAATAATCATCATCAGTACCACCGAGCCAAAGCCCGAGATGGTCTGTAGTGCGCCTGCCAGGATAGCGCTGACTATGACAATTGGCCAAACCACTCTGTATCGCCTCCTGATAGTGGATTACCCTCATTATAACAGATATCTCGACTTTAGGAAACCCGCATATAAGAAAAAGAACGGCGTCAGCCGTCCTTTTTCTTATATGCCATATTACTTTTTCTTACCCAAATATGCTTCCTTGATAGACTCATCAGCCAGCAATTCAGCACCGGTACCATGCTTGGTAATGTTGCCGGTCTCCAGCACATAAGCGTAGTCTGCAATCTTCAGTGCCATATTGGCGTTCTGCTCGATCAGCAATACAGTCATGCCCTGTTCATTGATGGTGCGAATAATCTTGAAAATATCCTGCACCACCAGCGGAGCTAAACCCAAAGACGGCTCATCCAGCATCAGTATCTTAGGACGGCTCATCAATGCACGCCCCACGGCCAGCATCTGTTGCTCACCACCGGACAAGGTGCCTGCCAGCTGCCAATGGCGCTCTTCCAGACGAGGGAACAATGAGTACACCCATTTAATATCCTTTTCTATCTCAGCCTTATCTTTACGCAGATATGCACCGATCTTCAGGTTTTCCAGCACGGTCAGATCGGCAAAAACCTTTCTGCCTTCGGGAGAGTGGGCAATGCCGGTCTCCAAAATTTTGTTGATGGACATGCCGATCAGTTCTTTGTCATCATATGTGATAGATCCGCTGTCTGCCTTCACCAAACCGGAAATCGTACGCAGCGTAGTAGACTTGCCGGCGCCGTTTGCGCCAATCAAGGTGACGATCTTCCCATCGGGCACTTCAATGTCGATGCCGCGCAGCGCTTTGATGCCGCCATAGGAAACATGCAAATCTTTAATCTTCAGCATCTTCAACCACCCCCAAGTAAGCATCAATAACGTGTTCATTATTCTGAATTTCAGCCGGAACGCCCTGTGCAATCAGCTTGCCGAAGTCCAACACATAAATGCGGTCGGAAATATCCATGACCAGATCCATATGATGCTCAATCAGCAAAATAGTAATCTGGAACTTTTCACGAATCTGAGCAATAAACTCAGCCAGTTCCAGTGTTTCCTGCGGATTCATACCGGCAGCGGGCTCATCCAACAACAACAGTTTCGGATTGGTTGCCAACGCACGGGCGATCTCCAGACGGCGCTGCTTACCGTAGGGCAGGCTGGTGGCCAACTCGTCCTTTACATCGGACAGACCTACCAATTCCAACAGTTCTTCTACTTCCTTGCGCTGTGCCGCCTCTTCCTTGCGGTTTGCCCGGAAGATGGCGGAAAAGACATTGCTGGTGCGGCGCATGTGCTTGGCAATCAGCACATTGTCAAACACCGTCATGGACTTCCATAGGCGAATGTTCTGGAAGGTACGCGCCATGCCCAGCTTGGTGATCTGGTCAGGTGTGGGCTCCTTCACATGGGTGTACTCGCCGGCGTGCTCGCCCTTATAGAGCTTCTTCATCTTGCCCTGAGGATGATTTTCAACAATGCATTCACCTTCAAACCACACACGGCCATTACTCGGTGCATACACACCAGTAATCACATTGAAAGCTGTGGTTTTACCGGCACCGTTGGGGCCGATAAGTGCCACAATCTCGCCCTCATTGATTTCCATGTTCAGGTTGTCGACAGCGACCACGCCGCCGAACTGCATCGTGGCGTTTTCCACACGCAGAATATTTTTCTTCTCACTCATTTGGACGCCACCTCCTTACGCTTTGCCGATTTCCGTTTCCAACCGGCAATAAGCTCCGGTAATTCTCTGTCGCCCATGATACCCTTGCGGAAGAACAGCACCACCACCATGATGATCACCGACACGACTGCCATACGGAAGCCGTTTTTGAAGATGGCAGGTGCATTGATGCCCAGGAATGTACCGCTGTCAAGGCCACGGAGCAGCCACTCAAGGCTGGCCACATACAGGAAACTGGTCAATACAGAACCGGTAATGGAACCGATACCGCCGATGACCACGATCAGCAGAATTTCATAGGTCATGGTGGACTTGAAGCTCAGTGCCTGCACTGCGCCCATATACATTGCCAGCATACCGCCGCCAATACCGGCGAAGAAAGAACTGATGATGAAGGCCATGCGCTTATGCTTGGCCAGATTGATACCCATTGCCTCGGCAGCCACCTCGTCATCTCGGATGGCCTTGAAGGCACGACCGTAAGTAGAATTTACCAGCAGAACAATAACGGCGATGAATATTCCCGCCAGCAGCACATAGGCAAAGGCGCCGCCGATTTCGGGATAACCCTTCAGCAGGTTGGAGCCGTTGGTAATGGGGCCCAGTGCATTCCACTGGAAGAAAGCACGCAGGATCTCCGCAAAGCCCAGTGTGGCAATGGCCAGATAGTCGGACTTCAGACGCAGCACCGGCAAACCGATGAGGAATGCCACCAATGCTGCAACGATGCCGCCAATCAGCAAAGCAACCAGCATTCCGGGCAGCTTGCCCAGCAGCTCCGGCAGGGAGAACTGTACCAGACCGCCATCAAAATACTGATATACGCCAAGGCGCTTGGCCACGGGAATGCAAAATACTGCGTAGGAATATGCGCCCAGCAGCATAAAGCCAGCCTGGCCCAGGGAAAACAGACCCGTAAAACCGTTCAGCAGGTTCATGGATACTGCCACCAGTGCATAGACAGCACCCTTTTTCAACACTTTAATGGCCACATGATAGCCGGGCAGCACAATGTCCAGCACCATAGCCAGTATCAGCAGGCCCAAAACAACGGCTGCTGCAATAATATTTTCGCGTTTTATCTTTTTCATGACTGTCAGCACCTCCCTTACACCTTATCGGTGACTTTCTCACCGAACAGGCCCGTAGGCTTCACGCACAGTACCACGATCAGCAGCACGAAGGTAAACGCATCGGAGAATGTGGTATAACCCAAACCCTTGATGATCTCCTCGCACAAGCCGATGAGGAATGCGCCTACCACGGCGCCGGGGATGGAACCGATGCCGCCGAACACGGCTGCCACGAAGGCCTTGAGGCCGGGCATACCGCCAGATGTAATGGCAACGGACGGATAGTTGGTGAAGTACAGCATTGCGCCGATGGCAGCCAGGAACGAGCCGATCACAAAGGTGGCGGAAATGACGCTGTTGATCTTCACGCCCATGAGCTGTGCCGTCTCGAAGTCACGGGCAGCAGCACGCATGGCCATACCGATCTTGGTTTTCTTAATGATCAACACCAGCACGACAACCAGAACGATGGTCAGAATAGGCGTCACCAGTGTTACGCGCTTGGTGGATGCACCCAGCAGCGTCACATTTTCGCTGATCCAGGGAATCGTGTTGCTGACGGGCTGGGGCAGACCGCCGGTAATGTAGAACGCCAGGTTCTGAATCAGATAGCTCACGCCGATGGCAGAAATCATCAGCGACATACGCGGTGCCGTACGCAGCGGCTTATAGGCTGCACGCTCAATGGCAAAGCCCAGCACCACCGTGGCAACGACCACCAGCGGCAGAGCGACATACATGGGCATGGTAGCGCTGGCATACACCATCACCAGGCCTGCTACCATGAACACATCGCCGTGGGCAAAGTTGATCAGGCGCAGTATGCCGTACACCAGCGTATAGCCGATGGCGATCAGGGCGTACTGGCCTCCCACGGAAATGCCGTTAATAATATAAGGCAAAATACCTTGCATAAGGGAATCCTCCTCTTCCTCTCCTGATAGAATTTTATTTTTGTCTGCTTTCCCGCCTCTCCGCTACATCGGACAGATGGGAAAGCAGGCAAATCTTCTCTTTTCTTACAGTAATAATGAAATGCGGAAAACTTGGCGGGGCGTTTGCCCCGCCAAGTTATGTACAGCGAGAGTTATTGGTTATCAGTCAATCGTTTGGACAGTCACATAGTCGAATGCACCGGTCTCGGTGTTGGCGACCTTGATGAAAGCACTGTCACGCTTAGCATCGCCGATGTCATCGAACTCGATCATGCCGGAAACACCCTCGTACTTGACGCCGGGCAGAGCCTCCAGAACGGCAGCGGGATCAACAGAGCCGGCAGCCTTCAAAGCTTCCAAAGCGGTGAAGTAAGCATCGTAACCCATAGCGGTAACAGCAGCGATATCATCGTTGCCGCCGTTGTTGGCCAAAGCGTCAGAGTTGGAGTTCATCCACTCCTTGATGCCCTTATCGAACTCAGCGTTACCGCCCTCCTGATAGAAGGTAGTGACCTTAACATCAACACTCTTACCAACAGTGGACTCAGCAACCTTATTGTTGTCCCAGGTATCGGAGCCCAGCAGAACGCCGTCGAAGCTCTGTGCAGCAGCAGCCTCGATGATCAGCTGTGCATAGTTGGTGGAAACGGGAGCAAAGATGCAGCCGGCGCCGGCGCTCTTGGCGTTGTTGATGTAAGAAACGAAGTTTGCGCTGCCTTCGGGGAAGCTCTCTTCGACGACCTTGCCGCCCAGATCTTCAAAGGCAACCTTGAAATAGTGCAGCAGGCCCTGGTCATAGTCGGAGCCCAGCATGCCCAAAGTATAAGCAGTCTTCACGCCCTGGCTCCAGGCATAGTTGGCCAGAACCGTGCCCTGGAAGGGATCCAGGAAGCAGATGCGGTAGTACACATCGCAGTCGGAAGTAACCTGGGGGTTGGTGCAGGTAACACCGATAGCGGGAATGCCAGCCTCAGCAAAAACAGCACCGCCGGCCATGGACACGCCGGAGCCGTAGGAACCCAGCACCACGGAGACATTGCGGTTTACAAGCTCAGCAGCAGCAGAGGGACCATTCTCAGCAGTGGTGCGGTTATCCACGATCTCCAGCTGAACCTGATAGGTCTCGCCGGCAATATCAACAGTGGGGCAGATAGCGTTAGCATACTGCATACCCAGAATTTCCTGTTTACCGCCGGGGCCATTATCACCGGTCTGAGGCTCAAACACGCCGATCTTAACAACCTTATCGCCATCAGAGCCGCCATTGGAACCACCGCCGCAAGCCACCAGAGACAGGGCCATCAGCAGTGCCAAAATCAAAGCAAGCGCTTTTTTCATAATGTTTTCCTCCTAAATTATTCGGGGAGGTCACCCCTCCCTTTTTCAATGATGCTATTTTACTGGAAGTACTGCGTTTTGGCAAGATGTCATTTACCATAAATTTTCATGGCAAATTGTTTCGTTTTCGGCGCATCTGTTTTGCCACACGCCCTCATTTGTTCATCATGTAAAGACATTCATTTTTCTAAAATTCCTCAAAATGCCTTTGCGATCTTTCAAACTCCCATTTTTTTATTCTCTCGGCCTGCAAATTCGTGCATATTCACAATTTCAGCTGATTCCCTAACCTTTCTGACCTATATGCTGTTTTTGCCGTTTGTGCCACTCTTTGCCCACTCCCGGTATGTCAATCCTCCTCTCCTCGCCCTTTGTCCTCCTGTGGTGGACGGATGTTTTCGTTATTTTGCACAATACTACTCACACGAAAAAAGATACCTGTCGTAAAACAGGTATCTTTTCACACTTATTCTTCCGTTTCATCAGCGCAGATGCGCTCAAAAACCTCACGGGACATGGTTTCGTGTGCCAGCAGATATTCGGCCACAGTCACCAGCTTCGCCTGATTTTCCTTCAGGATGTTCTGGCTCTGCTGGTATGCCTCGTCCACGATCCGACGAATTTCCTCGTCCATCTCAGCGGCGATCTTTTCCGAATAGGCACGGGTCTGTGCCATAGATTTGCCGATAAACACCTCATCGTGTCCGGCATCGAAGGCAACCGTTCCGATGCGGTCAGACATACCGTAGGTGCCTACCATTTTTCTTGCAATCGCAGTGGCACGCTGAATGTCATTGGACGCACCGGTTGATATATCGCCCAGTATCAAACGCTCAGCGGCACGGCCACCCAACAGCGAAACGATTTGCTCGATCATGTGCTGACGGGACAAATAGGATCGATCCTCGTCCGGCAAAGAAATGGTCATGCCACCTGCCTGCCCACGGGGTACGATTGTGATCTGATGCACGGGATCATGACTGGGCAAAGCGTGCATCACAATAGCGTGTCCCGCCTCATGATAAGCCGTCAATCTGCGCTCGTGCTCAGGGATAACACGGCTGTGCTTTTCAGGACCTGCAATTACCTTGATCACAGCTTCATCCAGTGCATCCTTGGTGATGGCAGCCTGATTGCGTCGACCGGTCAACAGAGCCGCCTCATTCATCAGGTTCTGCAGATCCGCGCCTGTAAAGCCGGGCGTGCCCTGAGCCACCTGCTTCAAATCCACATCTTCCGCCAAAGGCTTGTTGCGAGCGTGGATCTTCAGGATTTCCTCACGGCCCTTGATATCCGGCAAGCCCACATACACCTGGCGGTCAAAACGGCCCGGACGCAGCAGTGCCGGATCCAGAATGTCCACACGGTTTGTGGCGGCCAGCACCACAACGCCCTCGTTGGAGCCGAAGCCGTCCATTTCCACCAGCAGTTGGTTCAAGGTCTGTTCTCTCTCATCGTGACCGCCGCCTAAGCCGCTGCCACGCTGGCGTCCCACTGCATCGATCTCATCAATAAAGATGATTGCCGGTGCATTTTTGATGGCCTGCTCAAACAGATCACGCACACGGCTTGCGCCGACGCCCACATACATCTCTACAAAATCGGAACCGGAAATAGACAGAAACTGCACACCGGCCTCGCCGGCCACAGCCTTTGCCAACAGTGTTTTACCGGTACCCGGAGGGCCTACCAGCAGCACACCTTTGGGAATGTGTGCACCCAGACGCAGATACTTATCGGGATCACGCAGGAATTCCACAATCTCCTGCAGTTCTTCCTTTTCCTCCTCCGCACCGGCCACATCCCGGAAAGTAACTTTCTTCTTGTCGTCCGGCACGCTGTGTATCCGTGCCTCACCGAATCGGGCCATTTTGTCATTCATGCCCCCGGCGCCGCCCATGCGGGTCATCAGGTTCATCAACAGTATAAATGCCATGATAGCCAGCACATAGGGCAGCAGCACCTGCAGCCAATTGGTAGAGTTATCCGCCTTGTAATTGTAGCTTTTAATGATGCCTGCCTCATTTTGCTGCTGGATCAGATCGCCCAGATCATGATAAAAGACATCGAAGCTGTACAGATTGCAAACTACCTTATTGTTGTCTTTCAGTGTCGCCGTCAATTTTGTGTCTGCCACCATCACTTCCGTTACCTGTTCCTCATGAAACAGTTTGCACAAGTCCGAGTAGCTGATGGCATCCTTTGCACCGATGGAATTAACAAGCTGAAATAAGAGCACGATTACCAGGATCAGCACAATGATGCTGCCAAAACTTATTCTTTTCTTTTCGCCCATTTGCTGTTCCTTTCCTATTTAATGAATAACATGGACGCCCTGCCAGCTCTGTTGTTTGCCGACAGAAATGCCCACAAGAACCTTTGCCCGCACCTTTTCAACGGGGATATAGGGATTATCCAGATAGCGGCTATCCAGTGAACCTGTGCGGTTATCACCCATCATAAACAAGGCACCTTCCGGCACAGTAAAGCTGTTGGCATTTCCGCTGCTCGTCTGCCCCTGCATGGCTTCATTCAAATATGCTTCCTCAATTTTTTCGCCGTTGATATAAACATACCCCTTATCGAACGATACGGTATCGCCGGGCAAGCCAATTACACGCTTCACGAGTATTTCGTTGAGTTCATCATTCCAGAATGTAACCACATCTCCGTGTTCAGGCACCGGGTCAGATGTCAGATACGGTAATTGCCACGAAATCAGCAGAGATTTCGTAGGAATGGTAGTCTCCATAGAACCCGTAGGTACATATGCCAGTTGCAGGAATACACGGAAAACCAATACCACCACCAAAGCAGTCACCACCAAGTATCCGAAATCGTTCCAAAATTGGCGGAATTTTCCTTTCTCTTTGGTCTCCGGAGTGCTGTCAGTACTCGATGTCTCTATCGGTTTGGTGATCACATTTTTCTTCGCAAGTCGCTTGCCACGGTATTTTTTATTCTGCATATATACCTCATTTCCCCTCAAAGAAAAATTACTTGCTGTAAACTTCAGGCTTCAATACGCCGATATAGGGCATATTGCGATACTGCTGGCAGTAATCCAAGCCATAACCGACGACGAACTCATCCGGCACCACGAAGCCTGCCAAGTCAGCGTTGATGGGCTTTGCACGGCGTGCGGGCTTATCCAGCAGCGTTACGATGGTGATGGATGCAGCGCCCTTGGTCTTCATATATTCAGACAGGAATGCCAGGGTATTGCCAGAGTCCAGAATGTCCTCCACGATGATTACATCACGACCGGTAATATCACGCTGCAAATCGCGGGTGATCTGTACCACGCCGGAGCTCTTGGTTGCATTCTGATAAGAGGAAACGCCGATAAACTCCACCTCGCTCTTGAGCTGGGTAGCACGCACCAGATCAGCCATGAACACGAAGCAACCGTTCAAAACGCCCACGAACATAGGATTTCTATCCTTAAACTGTTCATACAGCACATCACCCATCTCAGCCGTGCGTGCCTTGATCTCTTCTTCCGTCAGCAAAACTCTCAAAATATCCTGATCCATATTGCTCTTTGCCATTCCTATGTCCTCCTCAGTTTTCTTTGTGTATAGTGATTTCTATGATCTCTCCGGTTTCTGCCGGAAGAAACTCTTGCTCCACACCTACGCCGTAAGCGGCAATGGGTCTTTCGCCCATGCAAAAGACCGGCAATCGGTCTCGCCGGGTAGGGGTAATTCCCCGCTCGGTATAAAGCCGTTTCAACGAGCGTGCGCCCCGCTGACCGCTTATATGCAGCCGATCTTTGGGCTGCCACGGTCTGATGGTAATAGTTTGATTTATCTTATCACAGTTCAGCAAAATTGTATCGCATTTTTGTGAAAAATTTTTATCTTTTTTTTCACAGTGAATTGTGAAATCTCCCCAACGCACTGTGCTCTGGTCCAACACGCACGGTTGCAGGGGTATTGCCTTTCGTAAGATCTCTAATTTCATCCCATCGCAGCAAGCCACTCCGCCGTCCGGTAAACTCAGTTCGCCGCTGTGATGTACCAACTCCTCCATACCCGCAAGATGCGTGGCGGAAATATCTTTGCGTCCCAATCCGGAACGGTCAATCATCTGCCGTAAGATTCTGGGTCGCAGTACGCTCGGTGCCTGCAACAGCACCTGACATGGAATTTCAGCCCCCGACTCACTCAGATATTGCTGCGCCAGCTGGTCTAAATAGACGTTCTCTCTGCGCACAATGTCAGCAGCCCGCACAATGTTGTCCCGTACTGCCGGATTGATTTTTTCCAGCTCCGGCCAAATCTGTAAGCGCAGCCGATTGCGTGCATAGCTCACATCCTCATTGGTCTGATCTTCCACATGTCCAATGTGATGCTCCTCCAGATATGCCTCGATCTCCTGCCGGGAAGTTTGCAGCAGTGGCCGGATCAAAGATCCTCGCACCGGTGGAATACCGGCAAGTCCTTCCGGCCCCGTGCCACGCAGCAGATTCAGCAATACTGTTTCCGCCTGATCTCCGGCATGGTGCGCCGTGGCGATTTTGTCTGCGCCAATGCGCTGCGCCAGTTCCTCCAGGAATGTATACCGCAGGCACCGCCCGGTTTCCTCCACGCCGATGCCGGTTTTATCGGCAATGGCGTACACATCGCCCCGTTCCGCAAAAAACGGGATATTGCGTTCTTGGCAAAAGTCTGCCACAAATGCCTCATCGCTATCCGCCACGCTGCGCATCTGATGGTTGTAGTGCGCTGCCACCACGACAAATGGTCGTGTTTTGGATAGCTCATATAGATAGTGCAGCAAGCACATGGAATCCCGTCCGCCGGAAACAGCACAGATGATCGTACCACCATTTGGGGGAAACATATTCCATTGTTCCATCCAGCGTGTCAGGTCCATGCCGTGCCTCCCGTATCTATCTTATTCGCTGTCGCCGTAGCGGTTTTCTATGGTACCGAATGCGGTATACTCCGGCATCCAGCGCAGCTCTACCTTGCCGGTTTCGCCGTGACGGTTCTTCGCCACAATGCACTCGGCAATGTTGCGCTTCTCGGAATCCTCATTATAATAATCGTCACGATATAGGAACATAACGATATCCGCATCCTGCTCAATAGCGCCGGATTCACGCAAATCGGACAGCATGGGCCGCTTGTCATCGCGCTTTTCGTTGGCACGGCTCAATTGGCTTAAACACAATACCGGCACTTGTAATTCCTTTGCCATGATCTTCAGCATACGAGAAATATCAGACACCGCTTGCTGGCGGCTCTCGCCACTATGTCGCTGATTGCCGCCTGCCGATGTCATCAACTGCAGATAGTCGATGACCACCAGGCCCAGATTATCCAATCGCCGGCATTTTGCATTCATATCCGCCACTGTCAGCAGTGGGTTATCATCAATGCGAATGTCCGTCTTACTCAGTGTAGACGCAGCCTCGGCAATTTTCATCCAGTCACTCTCACGCAGATTGCCGGTCACAAGGCGTGTGTTCTCCACCAGACCTTCTGTGGCAATAAGACGGGTCACCAGCTGTTCCTTTGACATTTCCAAAGAGAAAATAGCCACTGTTTTTCCCGACTCTTTTGCTGCACTCAAGGCCACATTCAACGCCATACTGGTTTTACCCATACCGGGTCGGGCAGCCAAGAGCAGTAAATCCGAATCGTTCAGACCGTTGATCTTGCCGTCCACCGCCGAAAGGCCGGTGGAAAGCCCCGGCAGCGTTTCGCCGCCGTTGGCGGTCAACTCTGCCAAACGGCTCATGACATCCTGCAATACCACGCCGATGGTGGCCATGTTCTGGGCACTGCGGCCATGGCGAATGGCATAGATCTTCTGCTCTGCAGACTCTAACATATCCGCAGCCGTACCTGTGCCTTCCTGCACCATAGCAGTGATCTCGCCGGCAGCCACAGCCACCGATCGTGCCAAAGACTTATCCCGCACCAGGCGCACATATTCCATCACATTGGCGGAGGTGGGCGTCACCTCCATCAGCTGCGCCAGATAGGAGCGAGTGCTGTCGTTGGATACGCCCGTCCGCTCCATCTCACCGGCCACAGTCACGCCGTCGATAGGCTTGGAGTAAACGAACATAGAATATATCGTTTCAAAGATTTCCCGATTTTGCCGCAGATAAAAATCCTCCGGCTGCAGTTTGTCCATCACATCTTTGATACATTCAGCATCAATCAGCATGGAACCAAGCACTGCCTGCTCCGCCTCTGTGGAGTGTGGCATTTGGCGAACCAATAGTTCATCCATGGGGAAACCTCCTTTCCGTCAAACTTTGTACGAAATAGATTTAAGCTTCAACAACCTCAACGCTGATCACGCCGCTGATCTCAAAGCCCAGCTTTGCCTTCACGCTGAAAGAGCCGAATGTCTTGATAGGCTCCTCCATGACCAATTTCTTGCTGTCGATTGCCACGCCGTGCTGCTCTTTCAATGCCGCAGCGATTTCCTTGCCTGTCACAGCGCCGAACAGCTTGCCGCTTTCGCCGCCCTTAGCAGCGATCTTGACAGCGCAGCTTTTCAACTTCTCGCGAATTTCCTCTGCAGCAGCCTTGGCCTCAGCGTCAGCCTTTGCCTTTGCCTTTGCCTGCAGCTTCATGGTGTTCACAGCATCCGCTGTTGCCAAAATGGCCAGGCCCTTGGGCAGCAGGAAGTTACGAGCGTAACCCTCGGCAGCCTCGATCATCTGGCCCTTCTTGCCTTTACCCTTTACATCTTGCTTCAAAATGACTTTCATGTTGTATCTCCTTTATCTCCAATAATTTATTGTTCTTCAAAATAGCTGTCCAGCTCCTGCATTAGGTGCTCTTTGACCTGTTCCACAGTGTAGTCGGATAAGTATCCGCCGGCCGTGGTGGAGTTTCCGCCGCCGCCCAGCTTTTCCACAATGACTTGCACATTGATCTCGCCCAGTGACCGTGCAGAAATGTATACGCCCTCTTCCTTGGGGTAAAACACGAACGATGCATTGATTCCCTTCAGCGTTAGCAATTCATCTGCCGCCTTGGCCGCCGTCACACGGTCACATTCCTTTTCCATCGCCGCCACAGCCACCGTTTCGTGGGCAATTTCTGCGTGGCGCATAATATCGTAGCGGGAAATCATCGAATCCAAATCGCTTTGGAACATACGCTGCACATCTTGGGTGTCCGCACCGCAGCGGCGCAGATAGGCAGCCGCCTCAAATGTTCTGCCACCGGTATGATTGGTAAAGTTCTTGGTATCCAGTACAATACCTGCCAGCAGCGCCTCAGCCTCCGTATGCAGCAAATCGCCCTGCTCCAATAGATATTGCAGCAGCTCCGTCACCAATTCCGATGCGGATGAGGCGTAAGGCTCATGATAGTTCAGCGCCATTTTCTCAATATAGCTGCTGCCCCGTCGATGGTGATCGATCACCGCCACACGGTTACATGTTTCCAGCAAGGACTCCGACTCCACACTACCGGGTCGGTTGGTATCCACCACCACCAGCAATGAGCCGGGCTGCACACGCAGGAAAGCCTCGTTTCCGCTGATAAATGTGCCCAAATACTCCGGCATTGCCTGCAATTTGCGCAGCATGGGATGTGCCGCATTGTTGCCGGTATCCATTACCACCTGTGCCCGTTTGCCCCGCTTGCGGGCGATGGCAGCAATACCGACGGCAGCGCCCAGCGAGTCCATATCGGCGTATTTGTGGCCCATAATATAAATCTGCTTGGCATCGTCGATCAATTCGCCCAGTGCGTTGGCCATCACTCTGGATTTCACCTTCGTGCGCTTTTCCGTTGCCTTGGAGCGTCCGCCATAGAACTCAAAGTTCATCCGGTCTTTCACCACGGCCTGATCGCCGCCTCGGGAGAGGGCCATTTCCAGCGCCAATGTGGCGTTCTTGAACAGCGCCTCAAATCCGTCAGCCTCACGACCCACGCCGATGGACAGTGTTGCCGCCACGCCGTCGCCGGCCACCACTTCACGTACTTTATCTAAAATATCAAAGCGTTTCTTGGCATATGCTGCATAGTCCTCTTCCTCAAACAGGAACACATAACGATCACGGTCATAGCTCAGCAGCAGACCGCCGGAATCAGCACTCCAATCATTCAGCCTTTCCTCCAACGCCGCCAAAACGGCTGAGCGCTTGCTTTCGGTGCAAGCTTTCATCAACTCCTCGTAGTTGTCGATCATCAGAATGGCTATTACGGGATGGCTCAGTTCCTTTTCACGGCGCAGACTCTCCAGCTCCGTCACATCCATCCAATAAGTGGTGGCCATAGCGCCCTGCGTACCCAAACTGACATCCGGATGGCTCAAGCTGCCGAACACACGATATGTTCTCTCGTTCCAAATCACGAAATCCGGACACTCATTCTTACCCTCCAGCAACCAATGGGTATTGAATGTGGGCACCACATCATCCAAATGTGATTCAAAGACCTTATCCTTGTTGGGTACCAGTGCCAAAAACACATCGTTGCTCCAAACCACTTCGCCCGACTCCATGTCAAACACCATCATCGGCAGCGGCGCATGCAGCATATTGCTGGACCGAGCGGTATTCATGCCGCCGGTCACACGGTCTATGTATTGGCGCATACTCTGCTGTCCGGCCTTATTGCGTTTATGAGAAAACAAAATCACCAGTGCCGCCACAATTGCCTCACCGATCGCCAAATATATAGAAAACGGAATAGCAGCGCACACAAATAGCACCGTACAAACGGTGAAAATGGTTCCATTTGTTTTCAAAATCCGCATAAATTTTTTATTCAAAGAACATTCCCCCTTTTGGAAAATAGGGATATCTCTCCACACTAATATATGAATAATTGATTATATCACAAATTTCACTGCTTCACAACACATTGTTTCGGGATTTTTCGAAAGTGTCGCAGTCGGCCGAATGGCGTCGGAAAGTTAGGGGTATACAAAAAGGCAAAAATGTGGTATACTTTGCACAAAGTGCCGAAAAAGTCGCACATTTTTTGTATGTATCGCAAATAGTTTTGCGTAAAAAGATAGAGGGGCAAGTCCCCATCACCACAAGATTCAGGCAGTTCGGGCGTGATACCGGGCCTTCGGCGGCGAAGCAGGGCCGTGCGAGGCAGGAACGCCTTTGTTTTGTTGCGCATAAATGCCCGTTTGCATGGATCGCCTCAGTAAAAAGGAGTATTGCATTTTATGGCAGAAAAGTTTAAGATCATTCCCCTTGGCGGTCTGAATGAGATCGGCAAGAATATGACCGCCTATGAGTATGGCGGCGAGATCATTGTTGTGGATTGCGGCATGGCATTTCCCGGCGATGATATGTACGGCATCGACTGCGTTATTCCCGATGTTACCTATCTTCTGAAGAACAAGAGCCGTCTGCGTGGTCTGTTCATCACCCACGGCCATGAGGATCATATCGGCGCAATCCCCTATGTCCTCAAGCAGGTCAATATGCCTATTTATTGCACCGGACTGACCGCCGGTCTGATTAAGCTGAAGCTGCAGGAGCACGGTCTTGCCAATTCCACCAAGGTCATCACCGTAGAGGCAGGGCAAGTCATCAAAGCCGGCAAGTTTCAGGTGGAATTCATCCATGTCAACCATTCCATTGCCGACAGTGTGGCATTTGCCATCCATACTCGCATGGGTGTCATCGTTCACACCGGCGACTTCAAGATCGACTCCACCCCTATCGACGGCGAGGTCATTGATTTGGCCCGTTTCGGCGAGCTGGGCAAAAAGGGTGTGCTGGCATTGTTGGCTGACTCCACCAATGTGGAGCGCCCCGGCTATACCATGAGTGAAAGTGCCGTGGGTGCCACCTTCAAGCGCCAGTTTTCCAATTGCAGCAAGCGTATTATTGTCACCACCTTTGCCTCCAATGTCCACCGCATCCAGCAGGTCATTGATGCCGCCCACGCTTGCGGCCGCAAGGTGGCGGTCACAGGTCGCAGCATGGAAAATATTATGCGTGTTTCCACCGAATTGGGTTATATGAAGATCCCCAAAAACACCCTCATGGATATCAATCGCATTAAGGGTCTGCCTTTGAATCAGCAGGTCATCGTCACCACCGGCTCCCAGGGTGAGGAAATGAGCGCCTTGTACCGCATGGCGTTTTCCACCCATAAGCAGATCGATATCGGCGCCGGTGATAAGGTCATCATCTCCGCCAGTGCCATCCCCGGCAACGAGGTCACCGTGGGTCGTGTGATCAACGAACTGTTCCGCAAGGGCGCCGATGTGGTGTATGACAAGGCGGATATGCTCCATGTTTCCGGCCACGCCTGTCAGGAGGAGCTGAAAATTATCCATGCCCTGACCCGTCCCCGTTTCTTCATCCCCCTGCATGGCGAGCAGCGTATGCTGCAGATTCACAAGCGTGTGGCGCAGTCTATGGGCATGCCTGCCCGCAACATCTGCGTGGCAGAAAACGGCAGCGTGATTGAAATGACCACCAAGCATCTCAAGTGCGAACATTCCGTACCTGCCGGCGAGGTATTTGTGGACGGCAGCGGTGTCGGTGAAATCGGCGCCGTGGTGCTTAATGACCGCAAGCTGCTGGCCGAAGACGGCATGGTGGTGGTGGTCATGAGTATGTCCAGCCATGATTACCAGTTGTTGTGTCAGCCGGAAATTGTCACACGAGGCTTTGTTTATGTCAAGGAGTCCGAGGAGCTTTTGCAGGAGCTGCGTGATATTGCGCAGGGTACCGTGGACCGTATGCCCGCCCGCAAGCGCCGTGACGAGGGCGAGGTTTGCCGTGCCGTTCGCAGCGCCGTGAGCAGTTATCTCTTCAAGCACACCAAGCGCAGCCCCATGGTCATCCCCACTATTACCCTGCTGTAAGCGAAGTACTGTGTCGATCAGGACACAATAGATTCTCTCAGCGTAACCATACAAAAAGACGCACCTTATAGGTGCGTCTTTTTTCTTCACTGTGTACGATTTCTCCCTTTCAAAACACGCTGCACAGCCTGCTTGATTTCATCGCTCCGCAAGCTGTCATTCAAAATCTTCTCCAACTGTTCGTTGCTGTACTCCTGCAAAAGCTCCTCATACTGCTCTTCCATGGGCCGTGAATCTTTCGGCGGCTCCGGATTCACCCAAAATGCTCGTATCATGCTCTCCACTCCCAGCAGTATGTAGATATATGCATAGATCGGGCGAGCTTCACTGTATATCGCCATCCACACAGACACCGCTGATATCACTATACCGGTGATCAGCCCAAACATATTTGGCTTTTTCGTCCAGTGCCCCTTCGCTTTTGCCATATACTTCCTCCGACTTGAAAACGAGGCGGTCAGATGACCGCCTCGTTCGTGATCTCATTACTCTGCCTTGTCGTCTTCCACAATGGCCTTAGCGCCGGCAGCCAAGCCTGCCAGGCCCTGAATTTCACTGGGAATGATGATCTTGGTGGCCTTGCCGTCGGCGGCCTTCTGGAATGCTTCCAGAGCCTTCAGCTTAATGACCTGATCGTTGGGTGCGTTCTCATTGAGCATACGCATAGAGTCGGCCAGTGCCTGCTGCACCTTCAGAATGGAGGTTGCCTCAGCCTCAGCGGCCATGATCTTAGCCTGCTTGGCAGCGTCAGCCTTCAAAATAGCGGACTGCTGTTCACCCTCGGCAACGAGGATCTGGCTGGCCTTCTGGCCCTCTGCCTGCAGGATGGACTCACGGCGTTCACGCTCAGCCTTCATCTGCTTTTCCATGGCGTTCTGGATCTCACGGGGCGGCAGAATGTTCTTCAGCTCCACACGGTTGACCTTGATGCCCCAAGGATCGGTAGCCTCGTCCAAAATGGAACGCATCTTGGCATTGATGGTATCACGGCTGGTCAGGGACTGGTCCAGCTCCAGATCGCCGATGATATTACGCAGTGTGGTTGCGGTCAGGTTTTCAATAGCGTTCATGGGATACTCCACGCCGTAGGTGTAGAGCTTAGGATCGGTAATCTGGAAATAGATGACCGTGTCGATCTGCATGGTAACATTATCCTTGGTGATCACGGGCTGAGGATCGAAATCCGCCACCTGCTCCTTCAGGGATACCTTCTTCACCACACGCTCAATGAACGGCAGCTTGATGTGCAGGCCAACGCCCCAGACGGAGTGGAACGCACCCAGACGCTCGACCACATAGGCCTTAGACTGCTGCACCACATGAATGTTGCTGACGATCACCAGCAACACCAATACGACCAGTACGATAATACCAATGTAACTTCCTAATTGCATGATTTGTTCCTCCTTATGATTTTGTTTATGCTTTTTCTACAAAGAGCTTGACGCCCTCCATGCGTACAACTTTAACCATAGTCTGCTCCGGAATGACCGAGCCATCCACACTGCGTGCCGACCATGTTTTTCCATCCACATACACAGCGCCGGTAGGTACTGCATTGTCGATTTTCTCTGTCACCCGAGCCAACTCGCCTACCACTCTGTCGGCGTTGGTCGCCGTCAGATTTTTTTGGGTCAGCTTGCGTACCAGCGGCCGTGTGGCGATCAATGCCACGATGGACACTGTGAAGAACAAGATCACCTGTAGCCAGATCGATCCGTTGCAAATAGCGGCAAGCAAGCCGGCGACACCGCCCAGCACAAACCAGATAGATGTCAATCCCGCCGTGGCAGCCTCCATTACGCCAAACACAACGATCACGCCGATCCAAACCATTGTTGAAACTGTCATGTTGCTGCTTCCTCCTTTCAGGCATAGGGCGATCAATGCCGCCAGAATGGCAACGCCCAGTAAAATGCCCGCACCCAACCATTTATTCTTTGGGGATAGATTATTGAAAAACGAAGAAAACGATTTGTGCAGCGTCCCCTCTTCTAATCTCTGTATCGTCTCTTCATTGTGTTCGGTGGGGACTTCTTCTTCAAACATTTCATCCAGACTCACATGATATCGGTTGCAGATATAGATGATCTTTTCAATTTCCGGGTAGCCTCGTCCTGACTCCCATTTGCTGACTGCCTGCCGTGAAACCTGCAGCGCCTCGGCAAATTGTTCCTGCGTCAAATGGTTCTCGTGGCGCAGGGCAACCAATTGTTCTGAAAAAGCCATCGTGTTTCCTCCGTTTCTCGATGGTGCTATCTTATCTTAGCCGGCGAAAAAAGTCTATCAACTTTTATTTGCATTGCAGATTTTTTCACGCAACTTAAAGTTTACAGCTTCGCTTTCGTTTATTATATCTTATTTTCACCGTTTATGCCACCATTATTTTTGCCTTGTACCTTGCGCTTTATGGATTAGGGCAGTATAATTTAAGTTATCATTGCATTATGCTTAAATGAGGTATTAAATATGTACACATATCTGATTCCCTGCCTGTTGGGTCTGGAAAAACTGGTGGGTGACGAAGTAAAAAGATTAGGTCTTTCCGATGTCAAGGTGGAAAACGGCCGCATTATGTGCCGTGGCTCACTGGCGGATTGCGCACGGTTGAATATCAATCTGCGCTGCGGCGCCCGTGTGATGATGGTGCTTGGTCAATTCCCTGCCCGCAGCTTTGAGGATCTGTTTCAGGGAACTCGTGCTATTCCATGGGAGGATTATCTGCCCCGTGACGCCGCTTTCCCGGTGAAGGGCTACTCTATTTCTTCCCAGCTGCACTCCGTTCCGGCTTGCCAGTCTATTATCAAAAAAGCCATGGTGGAGCGGCTCAAGGCACATTATCACATAGAACAGTTTCCCGAAACCGGCGTGAAATTCCAAATTCGCTTTTCCATTTTCAAGGACGAGGCTGCCATTTGTCTGGACACCAGTGGCGAGGGACTTTACAAGCGTGGCTACCGTGCCGTAGGCGTAGATGCCCCGCTGCGTGAAACATTGGCTGCCGCCATGGTGCTACTGAGTCGGTATCGTGGTCGTGATCCCTTCTGCGATCCCTTCTGCGGCAGCGGAACCATTCCCATTGAGGCCGCTCTGATCGCCAAAAACCGTGCGCCCGGTCTTGACCGCAGCTTTGATGCGCAGAAATGGGCATTTTTGCCCACCGACATCTGGCTGGACGCTGCCGAGGAGGCAATGGACAAGGAGTTTCACGGCAACTATGACATTTGGGGCGGCGATGTGGATCCTCGTGCGGTTGCCATTGCCCGTGACAATGCCGTAAAGGCCGGTGTGGATGACATCGTCCGCTTTGAAGTATCCGATATGCGCAATTTCCGCCGTGACAGCGAATACGGCCAACTGGTGACCAATCCGCCGTACGGTGAGCGCCTGCTGGAAAAGCAGGAGGCGGAAGAACTGTACCGGGAATTTGGCAAAGTATGGCGCAACTTGCCACCCAAATGGCGCACACTGGTGCTCTCCAGCCACACAGAATTTGAACGCACTTTCGGCAAGACCGCTGACAAGAAGCGCAAGCTATACAACGGTATGATCAAGTGCGA
>JAZLJB010000043.1:0-10432 GCA_045617685.1 Vescimonas sp. | reverse complement strand
CGCATCACGGGGCAGTGACGGCCCGTGGACCGGGGCGGTGACCTATTTGGGAAACCCCATCTTTTTCAAGGAAAACTGCATGGAGCGTGTTTACGCCAATCCGGGCGGTGCACATCAAATCGTCACGTCGGAGTGTCCCGGCGTGAAAAAGGGCAGCGCAAAAAGCATCGTCTGCGTGGACGGCGTGCTATATTACCACGGTTTGAACGGTATTTTTGCCTTTGACGGCAGTATGCCTGTGCCGATTTCGCAGCCACTGGGCAATGCGAAGCTCCACGGCGCTGTGGCAGGCGGCTGCAACGGAAAGTACTATCTATCCGCCGACGAGGGACTATATGTATTCGACACACGCAAGAAGCTATGGCACGCCGAGGACAACCTGAGGGCAAAGGACTTTGCCTGCTGTGACGGAGAATTATACGCCTTGACGGCGGACGGCGCCATCGTTGCCATTCACGGTGAGGAGGGCGCACCGGAGGCGGACTTTGCTTGGTTTGCCGAAAGCGGAGAACTGGGCCTTGACATGGCGGAAAACAAATACCTGCAGCGCTTGGAGCTCTATCTGCGGCTGGACAAGGATGCAAAAGCCCAGGTGTTCGTCAGCTATGATGAGGGTAAACACTGGGAAAAGCAGGGACAGATGCACGGCACAAAACAGAGCGTGCGAACCTGCGTGCTATATGTGCGGCCAAAACGATGCCGCCATCTGCGGCTGAAAATCGCCGGCGTGGGCGGATGCCGAATCTATTCATGGTCGGCAGTATACGAGAAGGGGAGTGACGGTCCATGAGCGTGTTGGCGTTGCCCGGCTATCCCAGTGGCAGCCCTCAGCAGGCACTGGTACAGCAATACTCCTATCTCTATCAAATGGCGCAGCAGCTTAATCTGCTGCTTGGCAACATGAAACAGGATGTGACAGTGGTGGAACACAAAACCACCGCTGTCAATCAAACAACAAAGCAGCAGTACGATACCCTGAAAAGTCTTGTCATCAAGACAGCCGATATCGTGCGCAAGGAGATGGACAGCATTTCCACCGAACTGAAAGGCAGCTACGTTGCGGTGTCGGATTTCGGCTCCTACATGGAGCAGCTCAACGCCTATGTAGAGGCTAACCCCGAGGCGATCACCCAATACTACAGCTTTGCCTCCGACCTTCGGGCCAACACAGATGCTGTGGATGTGGCCTTTCAGGACTATAAAACCAGCACCCAAGGCTACATTCGCACCGGTGCGGTGTATTTTGAAGACGAGGTGCCCATTTACGGTGTGGCGGTGGGACAAAATCTGACCACCACCGAGGTGGACGGCGTGGAGGTGGTGGAGCAGAACGATTTTCGTGCCACCTTTACGGCGCAAAAGCTCAGCTTCTGGCAGGATAAAACCGAGATCGCCTATGTGTCCAACAACCGTCTGTATATCACCAATATCACGGTACTGGACAGCGTGGACTTGGGGCAATGGCGGATCTCAACGGACAACGGTTTGGCATTTCAATGGATTGGGTCATAAGGAGGTGACGGGATGAGTACAAAACTTGCCGGTGTTATCTGGGGCAGCGGACCCGGTATCTCTGCCGCATTTCGCTATGACGCCCGGCGCAGCGGAGCGGACATGCAATACAAAATCTATGTGGAGGTGAACGCTGTTCAGGGGGCATCCTATTTTGGGTTTCCCATCTATCTGGATGTGACCATGGCAGGCGACACAAAGGTGAGCCGCCACACGCTGAAAACCGCATCACCCAGTCAATGGAGCAGCGCTATTACCTACGAGTCCGGCTGGCTGACAGTGGCGGATAAAAGCAGTGGCATCACATCGCTGAAGCTGCGATTATACAGCGGCAGCGGCTCACAGCGTGACACCACCTATTCCTATTATCTGCCCATCGTGCCGGCGGCAAGCGACATTGCTGCCGCCTTCGATGTGACGGCGGGCAACAAGTGCTGCGTGAAATGGAAACCGCTGGGCGGCTATTACTACAAGCTGAAGTTTACACTGGGAGATTTCTCCCATACAGAAACGGTAGGCAAGATGAATACCTCCACTGCCTATATCTTCGATGACTACACCATTCCCGTCAGCAATGTGGCAAATCAACTGCCTTCGGCGGTGAGCGGCACCATGACGGTCACGCTTTACACCTATGCCGACAGCGGATATGACAGCTTGGTGGGCAGCGACAGCAAAACCTGCAAGGTAACGCTGCCATCATCGGTGAAGCCTGCGGCATCGCTCAGCGTGGCGCTTGACAACAGCGCAAGCAGCGTGATAAACGGTTGGAACATTGCGGTAAAGGGTTACACAAAGCTCTGCTACGATGCTACCGGCAGCAAAAGTGTATATGGCGCCACCATAAAAAGCTATGCTTTCAGCTTTGCCGGACAGAGCAAAACGGCATCTTCCGGCACCACGGATAAAATTGAGCGCAGCGGCACTCTGACACCGAAGGTGACGGTAAAGGACAGCCGTGGCCGCACGGACAGCAAGAGTGCAGCGGCTATAAAAGTCTATGACTACGCCAAACCCACTCTGTCCGGTATCAGCGTCTATCGCTGCGATGGAAGCGGCAAAAAGACCGATGACGGCAAGTATATCCGTGTATACGCTAAGGCGGGATGCTCATCCCTGGGCGGCAGAAATGCGGTGACATTGCGCATGAGGACAAAGACCCTGACGGGCTCTTACGGGGAATACACAACGCTCACCAGTGGCAGCACTCGGATATTGAGCGGCTTTGATACGGAAACTGCCTATGTGGTGGAGATCAGCGCCGTGGACAGCGTGGATGGCAAAAAGAAAGTGACGGTGACCGTGCCTACGGCAAAGGTGACACTGCATCTGCGTGAGGGCGGTAACGGCGCAGCGTTTGGGAAATATTCGCAGAGAGCGGCGCTGGAGTGCGCTTGGGATGCCTATTTTGAAAAGAAAATCTATATGGGCGGCAAATCAATGGCACCTGCGAGGTTATCGGATGATGCTTTTCAAAACAACACCAATTATTTTCAAAACCACAGCGTACAGGTGTGGGAAATTCCGGCACTGGGTATGGTGCTGTTTCGTGGCTATTGCGACACCGGTGTCCACTCTTTGGAGAGCGGCACGACATATTCGATGGGACGAGTGGCCACGGCGTACCGACCCGCTGTGGGCTATGCCGTGGCTGCCTATTGCAGCAAGGGCGGCGTTAATGCAAAAATCATAAGTGCCAATGACAATGATGAGGCCGGACGTATTGTGATTTGCCCAAATGTCGATATCGGGGCAACATCCAAATATGGTATCTATGTGACGGGATTTTGGTTTATCTAACATAAGGAGGGAACGCAATGGCATCAACCTATAAAACGGTACAAAAGGGTTCTCGCGGCAGCTCGGTCAAGCTGCTGCAGCAGACACTGAACAAGAAAGGCTACCATCTGTCCGTGGATGGCATTTTCGGTTCAAAGACGCAAGCGGCTGTGCGAGATTATCAGAAGAAGAACAAACTGAAGCTGGACGGAGTTGTGGGTACGGAAACATGGGGTAGCCTGATGGGCACCACCACACCGTCCACCACGACCACCACCAAGAAGAAAACAAAAACGCAGGTGCAGTTGGCGTCTTTGGAAAAAGGCTACAAGCCCTCTGCTGAAGTTACTGCGGCCCATGGCTTATACACCAGTACGGCTGCCGCTAAGCCCAAGGCTTACAAGTCCAGTTTCAGCTCGGAGCTGGCGAAGCTGTATGACACTATGAAAAAGCGGCACTTCGACTACAATGTGGAGGACGATGTATCCTATCAGAACTACGCCCGACTTTACGCCAAGCAGGGTAAGGCGGCGATGGAGGATACCATGGGCGAGGCAGCGGCACTGACCGGCGGCTATGGCTCTACCTATGCGCAGGTGGCCGGTCAGCAAAGCTACAACCAGTATCTGCAAGAGCTGGCAAAGCTGGCGCCGGAATTTGAAGAGAACGCATGGCAGCGCTACAACGCCGAGAGCGAGCAGTTGATGGATCGCTATGAGCTGCTGGAGGATCGGCAGGATGCGGAATATCAGCGCTGGCAGGATAGTATGTCCGTCTGGGAAAGGGAAGTGGACACCGCATGGCAGGACTATCAGTATGCCAGTCAGGCCGATCGCAGCAACTATGACAATCAGCTCAACTATTTCAGCAATAAGGCGGCGCAGGAACAACTCAACGGTACCGGCACGCCAGCAAGCAGCAAGAAAACCACCAAGAAAACGAAGCTTTCCTCTGTGGCTTGCGACAGTTTGCAGCGCTCCATCACCAATTACCTGAAAAGCGGTAATGTCAGCGGCGCCAATCACTTGGTGACACGATACAAGGATCGCATGACGCCTGCACAGAAGAAGCTGGTACGCAATCTTTACAGCAAATACGGCAAGAAAGCTTCACTCTAAGACTTGTCAAGCGGCGCCGTTTCCGCTACAATAACCTCAGAATTTCAGGAGGTATGCGGCGGTGGCAGGATATTACTATCGACAATTGAATAAGGCGGAGCAGGCTGTTTACGAGATGATGGCGGCGGGCTTTCGCAATCTGAGCAGTGCCATCCGTGTGCCTAAGCTGAGCAATGAGGCACTGAGCGAGGTATATCAAAAGCTGAAGCTGGATGAGCCGAGGCTGTTCTATGTGGTGGGTTTTACCTATCGGTTTTATCAGGGTGCCGACCATGTGGAGCTATTGCCGGAATACTTATTCGACAAAAACAAGATCCGCACCCATCAGCAGGCCATCGATGCACGGCTGGCACGGCTGACACGGGACTGGAAAAGCAAAAGCGAGGAAGAACGTGAGCTGGCGATCCATGATTTTATTCTGGGCAATGTGCGCTATGACAAGCTGAAAAAGTCCTATTCCCACGAGATCATTGGCCCGCTGACACAAGGTGTGGGCGTATGCGAGGGCATCGCCAAGACGGTGAAGATGCTGTGTGATGCGGTGGGGTTGGAGTGCGTCGTGGCACTCAGCGAGGCCAATCCGGAGGCGGGCATCAAATACCGCCATGCGTGGAATGTGATCAAGGTGAACGGAAAACGCTATCATGTGGACGCTACCTTCGATAACTCGCTGCAATGCGGCGAGCCGCGGTATGACTACTTCAATCTGGATGATCGGCACATTTTTCGGGATCATCAGTCCTTGGTGTATCCGGTGCCTGCGTGCAATGATGCCGATCACTTTTACTATCGCAAGATGTCCTTTACCAAGATGGAGGATGTGGAAAACCGAGTGAAGCAGGCGCTGCGAAAGAAAAAGCAGCACTTTGTGTTCCATTGGCGAGGCGGCGGATTGAACCGCTCCATCGTGGGCGAATTGGTGGAGCGGTGCGGAACATTGGCGGCGCAGAAGAACAAGGCAATCGCCTGCCGTGTGAACATGGCGCAGGCTGTGCTGCAATTGGACTTTACGGATGAGGTGCAGACGGCAGTGACCATTGAGCAGCCTGATGAGGGGAATGAATTGTAAGGAACACTTTACATATATGGCGAAATCAGGTATAATTTACTGTTAGTTTGGAAGATTATGCCGATGAGGAGGAGCTTTCTTTGAAGGTAAATCAGGTTAGGGCCGGTGCTATCCTATCCTATGTGTCCATGGGATTGAGTACGGTGATCTCGCTGGTGTATACGCCGGTGATGATCCAGCGGTTGGGCACCAGTGAATACGGTGTTTACAACCTTGTGCTGCCCATCATTTCATATTTGCAGCTTTTGAGCTTAGGCTTAGGCAGCGCCTATGTGCGATATTATTCCCGTGCCAAAGTGGCAGGCGACAGAAGGGAAATGGCAAAAATCAACGGTATGTTTTTGCTGACATTCTCTTTTTTGGGATGTATGATCCTTGCGATCGGATTTTATCTGTCGTTCCACGGAGCGGTGATTTTCGGCAATAAGCTGACGGCCGACGAAGTGGCGCTGGGCGAACGGCTGCTGCGGATCATGACGGTGAATGCCGCCATTCATCTGCCGCTGAGCGTATTTGAGTCCAACATCATCATCCACGAGCAGTATCTGTTCCAGAAGATCGTGGCAATGGGTAAGCAGGTACTCAATCCGCTGCTGATGATCCCGCTGCTGATTTTGGGCTGCCGTTCCACTACGCTGACGGTGGTGGCACTGGCGTTCACCGTGGTGACGGGCTTGGTGAACATCTGGTTCTGCGTGCGCAACCTGCGGATCCGCTTTGCGTTCCGTGGGTACGATTTCGGCATGATGAAGGAAATGTTCGGCTTCACGGTATATGTGTTTATCGGTATCGTGGTGGATAACTTCAACTGGTCCATCGACCAATTGCTGTTGGGCTGGATCCACGGTACGAAGGCAGTGACGATTTACATCGTTGCCTCCCAGCTGAACACCTATTACCTGACCTTTGGCAATACGATCTCCAATGTGCTGACACCGAGAGTGCATCGACTGGTGGCAGCCAACGAGCCAAGCCGATTGCTGGATGCGCTGTTTACCAAGGTGGGTCGACTGCAATTCATCGTGCTGGGCGGCGTGTTTTGGGGCTTTGTTGCCGTGGGACGCTCCTTCGTGACGCTTTGGGGCGGCGATGAGATGTTCTCAGTGGACTATTACACCACGCTGCTGCTGTTTTTCGCCAACATCTGGACCAATGTGCAGACGGTGGGCATTGAAATCCAGCGTGCCAAGAATATGCACAAGTTCCGCTCGCTGACCTACTTGGGCGTGGCTGTGGGCAATATGCTGATTTCCATTCCACTTTGTATGAAGTGGCAGGGTTTGGGCAGCGCAATCGGTACGATGATCGCCACCTTTGTGGGCAATGTACTGCTGATGAACTGGTATTATTACAGACGCATCGGCTTGAATATTCCGAAGTTCTGGAAACATATTTTCCATCTGTTTCCGGCTATGGTGGTGCCGGGCGCAGTGGCCATCTGGCTCTCGTTCCACTTTACAACGCAGAGCTATTGGGGCCTGATTCTACCGGGCTGCATTTTCGTGGCGGTCTATGCCGTGAGCATGTGGCTGTTCGGCATGAACCGATTTGAGCGCAGTCTGGTGGCGGAGCCTATGAGAAAGGTTGCCGGCAGATTATTGCGGCGCAGAAGATGAGGGGAGGCGGCGGCTATGCCCAGAAAGGGTGGACGCAACACAAAAGGAAAGATCGTTTCTGCGGCATGGAAGCTCTTTTACGAGCAGGGGTATGAGAACACTACGGTGGAGGATATCGTGTTTGAGTCCGGCACATCCAAGGGTTCTTTTTACCACTACTTTGAGGGCAAGGACGCCCTTTTGGGCTCGCTGTCCATGATCTTCGATGAAAAATACGAGGCACTTCGTGAGGAAATGGATCCGGAGATGGACGCAGTGGAAAAGCTGATCTATCTCAATCGTGAGCTGTTTGCCATGATCGACAACAGCGTGTCGTTGGAGCTGCTGGCGCGGCTGTTCTCCTCGCAATTGGTGACCCGAGGCGAAAAGCATCTGCTGGATCGCAACCGCACCTATTTCAAGCTGCTGCACCAGATCGTGCGTGCCGGTCAGGAGCGGGGTGAGCTGCGCAGCGATATGTCCGCCAACGAAATTGTCAAGGGCTATGCGATGTTTGAGCGTGCGCTGATGTATGACTGGTGTTTGTGCAACGGCGAGTACGCTTTGGCGAAGTACAGCGCACAGATGATGCCCATGTTTTTGCAAAGTTTTCGGGAAAAATAAAAAATTTATTTTTCGACTAAAATAAAATATGCAAAATCGTACAGTGCTAAAAATACTGCGGTTAAGCGAAAAGATAACAAAATAGAAGGACGGAGTATAGTATTTAGTCTATACTCCGTTCTGTATTTACGTACAGAAAAAAGTGTGGTATACTCCGTTTGTTGATAAATTTTTGGAGAACAGGAGAAATGTCACATGTTTCAAGCAACTAACATTTGTATCATCGTTGCCATCGTTGCCTATCTGTGCATGATGGTCGCGATTGGTATTATTTATTCTCGCCGTGGTACCGGCGACACCGCAGGTTTTTATCTGGGCGGTCGTGGTCTGAATCCCATTGTGGCGGCAATGAGCGCCGAGGCCAGCGATATGAGTTCCTGGCTGCTGATGGGTCTGCCCGGTCTGGCTTACTTCACCGGTATCGCAAGTCCCGGTTGGACGGCAATCGGTCTGGCTGTGGGCACATACTTCAACTGGCTGCTGGTGGCAAAGCGTCTGCGTATCTATTCCGAGGAAGTCGACGCCATCACCGTGCCGCAGTTCCTGTCCAAGCGTTTTGGTGACAACAAGCAGATCCTGCGTGGTATCGCCGCTGCCATCATCATCATCTTCTTCGTGCCCTACACCGCATCCGGTTTCGCCGCTGTGGGTAAGCTGTTCAACAGCCTGTTCGGTTTCGATTACATGACATCTATGATGGTGGGCGCTGCTATCATCATTCTCTACACCATCTTGGGCGGTTTCCTGGCTGTGTCTACCACGGACCTGATCCAGTCTATCGTGATGACCATTGCGCTGATCGTCATTTTGTGCTTCGGTATCCGCACTGCCGGCGGCTGGAGCGCTGTGTGCGACAACGCCAACGGCATCGCCGGTTATCTGAGCCTGCGTCATGTGGCTGATGTCCAGTCCGGCGCTGTGTCCAATTACAGCTTCCTGGAGATCATCTCCACCATGGCTTGGGGCTTGGGCTACTTTGGTATGCCTCACATCCTGCTGCGTTTCATGGGTATCGGCGATCCCAACAAGGTGAAAATCTCCCGCCGTATCGGTACGATCTGGGTGGTTATTTCCATGACAGTTGCCGTGGTCATCGGTATCGTGGGTTACGCCATGTCTCAGGCCGGCGCAATCGCCGCCTTCGATTCCGCATCTGCTGCTGAGTCTGTGATCGTTAAGATCTCTGACCTGCTGAGCCAGTACGGCTGGGGCGCTGCTTTGGTGGCAGGTCTGGTTTTGGCCGGTATTTTGGCAAGCACCATGTCCACTGCCGATAGCCAGCTGTTGGCTGCCTCCTCCAGCGTGTCCGAGGACCTGCTGAGCGGTGTGTTCGGCATCAAGATGTCTCAGAAGACCACCATGTGGGTGGCTCGCATCACCGTGGTTGTGATCTCTGTCATAGCTGTGGTCATCGCTCGTGACCCCAACAGCTCCGTGTTCAATATCGTGTCCTTCGCATGGGCCGGCTTCGGCGCTACCTTCGCTCCGGCAATGCTGACGGCTCTGTTCTGGAAGCGTACCACCAAGTGGGGCGCACTGTGCGGCATGGTCGCCGGCGGCGTGATGGTCTTTGTTTGGAAGTACCTGCTGGCTCCCATGGGCGGCGTGTGGGGCATCTACGAGCTGCTGCCCGCATTCATCGTGGCATTGATCGTGAATATCGTGGTTTCTTTGGCTACGGCAAAGCCCGGTCAGGAAACGGTGGATACCTTCGACAAGGTCAAGGCAATGTGCAAATAATAAAGATAAAAAGGCTTCCCTCAAAGGGAAGCCTTTTTTATTGCAAGGCGTGACACATGTGGTATATTGAAAGCGTGTGCAAGACAAACAATTGAGTTTATTCGAGAAAAGGAGAATGGTTATGCAGTATCAGATCAAAGGCGAACCGATTCCCGCATGTAAGGAATTGTTTGATCCTACAAATCAGTATAAAGCAAAAAAAAGATCGCAGGGCTTTTTGCTCTGCGATCTTTTTGATGTTTATCGGATATAATCCATATACCGGAAGCGGAGTTCGTTTTTCTCCATGATTTTACTTTTCTCGGTGATCTGCCAGACACCCGGCGAAGGGAAGAAGGCGGCGATAACATGAACCAACTCGTCTGCGCTGCGTATTCATAGTTTTTTATTATATCACGGCAAGAACTGCCAATTAAGTGAAACCCACCACGAAGTACTGTGTATACCTGCCATTAGGAGAAATAATTTGTGATTCAGAAGTATATTTTATATAATATACAATGTCATTAGAAATAATAAAATGGAGGCGCTACCATGAAATATGACGTATTGATTATCGGTGCAGGACCGGGTGGTATTTTTGCGGCTTACGAGCTGATGCAGAAGTGGCCGGAAGCCAAGGTGGCCATGATCGAGGCGGGTCGTGAACTGAAAAAGCGGCGCTGCCCCATTGACGGCGTGAGGGTGAAGGAATGTGTGAAATGTCCTTCCTGCGCCATCATGAACGGCTTTGGCGGCGCAGGCGCGTTCTCTGACGGCAAGTACAACATTACCAACGAGTTCGGTGGTACGCTGTATGAGTACATCGGTCGGGACGAGGCAATGGCGCTGATGGAATATGTTGACGAGATCAATGTGGCAAACGGCGGGCAGGATACCCATCTCTACAACGCCAGCTCGCCGAAAATTTCCAAACTGTGTCTGGAAAATGACCTCCACCTGCTCAATGCCTCAGTACGCCACTTGGGCACGGATATCAACTATGTGGTGCTGGA
>JAZLJB010000042.1:0-53298 GCA_045617685.1 Vescimonas sp. | reverse complement strand
CACCAACGTTGACGAGGCTGCTCTGTTGGCCGCTCTGGAATCCGGTAAGGTTCGCGCTGCCGGCTTGGACGTCTATGCTGACGAGCCCGCTACCAACAAGGCTCTGTATAGCCATCCCATGGTTTCCTGCACTCCCCATATCGGTGCAGCTACTCAGGAAGCTCAGAAGCGCATCGGCGCTGAGATCGTAGAGATCATCAAGAACTTCTAATCAAACTTCTTACAATAGAAACACCCGAGGGAAAACCTCGGGTGTTTCTATTGTTGGCGTATACCATTCCGCAGCGGCCTTCCCCCGCTGCGGTGCGCTTCGTGTCATATTGCGGTGCCCAAATTTCCTGCGCTGGCTTACGCCGGTCGCTTGCAAATTTGACCGCTGCTACTCGTTCGACTCGCTTTTTCCGTCCCCGGCGGCGCTCGGCTCTCTCCCACATCGGCGCTGAGATCGGTGGATATCATCTCCAAATTCTAATTTAGCGTTTCATAGTAAAAACACCGAGGCAACCGCCTCGGTGTTTGTTTCATATCAAGTTTATCAATAGAGCCAGTCACTGGTTTATTCTGTATGCCCGTCAAAATAAAGGTAATAGGATTCTTCTTCCTGCTCTTCCCCGTTGGTCATAATTTGGGCATGATCCTTGTTCCACTGCACTGCAAAATTGGTATCTAACGCCCAACCGCCGTCATTATAAATATCAATATTACAACTATCCAGCCTTTTGCCACCGTCATATAGTACAGCTCGGCAGTGTGCTGCGCCAAACGGCCAATCGGGTTCGCCAATCTCATAGATGACCACCTTGCGAGTCCCATCATCTGATATAACTGTGCCGATTTCTGTTTTTGCATAGGATGTTTTATAGACAAATATTCCTACAAAAACCCCCGCAACTAAAAGGATCATACCCACCACAGCAGCGATGACGCCAAAAGCCTTTTTCAAAACACCTTACCTCCTACATGGATGTAATAAAATTGATGAAAACCATATACATCACAAAAACGATGCTTATAAATATCACAACGGATAGAATCGCCTTCATCCACCGTTTCTCTCGAATACTGCTTATAACAAGCCAAATGACAGTTGCCAACAGCGCCACAACTATCAGACACAATATACCGGAAAATCCCACTGCTTACTCACCTTTCCTATACTCCAGCAAGTCACCCGGTTGGCAATCCAGTGCCTCGCAGAGTTTCATCAGTGTGGAAATTTTCAGTGCTTTTGCCTTTCCGTTTTTCAATACCGAAACATTGGCAATGGTAATACCAACACGGTCAGCAAGCTCTGTGACACTCATTTTACGTTTGGCCAGCATGACATCAATGTTAAAAATGATTTCGCCTTCCATTGCCGTCCTCCTATATAGTCCAGTCGCTTTGATCCTGCAGCACTGCCGCTTTTTTCACCAAATGCGATAGAGCCGCTGCGGCAACGGCAATGGCAACGCCCGCAAAAACAACAATCAAAGATCCTAATACAATGCCCGGATGGTTCATATTCAGGAACAGCAAGACGATATTCCCTGCGAAGAAAAACACTGCATCGCCAATCGCCAATCCTGAAATCCACTTTAACATTTTTGCATTATACTCGGAAAACGAACGGTCCTGCCCGATATTTGTCGCAATTTTCCAGCCGAAAATCAAAGCGATATAGCAGGGAATTGCCGTCATCCACAGAAAAATCAGCCATGGTATATAGTAATTGGCACATTCGGGGTTTTCCCAAACAATCGTCTGCCCCAGCATTGGTACAACTGCAGCATACACCACTACACCGCAAACAGCAATGCCGATAATGATCCATTTCAACCACTTGGATAGTGTTTTCTGTTCCATATCTATTACCTCCTCTGTTACCTGCATTATAGCACATCACCCCCCGTATGTCAATAACTTTTTATCGTATTACGGTAAAAACTTTCCGTTAAAAGATGCGTTACATCCAGAAATAGATGTAACGCATCTTTTAATTTTACTCCATATCAATGGCGAACAAGCCGCCGGCACCGCCGGAATAAAGGAACAAAACATTGTCCTCCGGCTTAAACACACCTTCGTGCGCCATTTGAATAAGTCCTGCAAATGCTTTGCCGGTATAGACCGGATCCAAAAACAGGCCCTCGTTTTGTGCCATCATGCTGATTGCTGCGTTGCCCTCAGGCGAGGCAATGGCGTATCCCGGTCCGCACATATCCAGCAGATGTACATCTTCCGGTTCAATAGGGATGTCCGTTTCCAGCAGTGCTGCAGTTTCACGCATGATGCCTAATGTGATAACATCAAAGGGATCGCTGTCCACCATCACGCCGGTGACTTGCGTATCCGGCAGATAAAGCTTGGCACCTAATGTCACACCGGCATGGGTTCCGCCACTGCCCTCGGCACAGACAACATGCTGAAATGAAATGCCGGACTGTGCAATTTCTTTCATGCAGTTCACATATCCCAGTGCGCCTATGGCATTGGAACCGCCGCAAGGGATCTTGTAATAAGGCTTACCCAATTCCTGCCCTACGCGATCCATTTCGGCATAAATATCATCGTAGCTGTCGGTATCCATAAAGCGCACATCGGTATCCATCAAGTATTCCAGAAGTTGGTTGCCCTTTCGCTCCGTAACACCACGCTTTTTCAAAATAAGAATCGGTGTCACACCCAGCTTTTTAGCGCAAGCAGCCGTCAGCATAGCGTGATTGGACTGCGCACCGCCAGTGGTAAGCACCACTTCAGCACCTTTTTCCTTTGCATCCGCCAGTAAGAACTCCAGCTTTCGCACCTTATTGCCACCAAGTCCTACACCTACCAGATCATCTCGTTTGATCCAAACATTGGTACCCAAAATGCGGCTGATATTATCAAGTCGATGCATCGGGGTGGGTAATATCGCCAAGGGGACACGAGGAAAATCATGTAACTGTTTCATATAGTCTCTCCCTTCTCTTGCAGTATATGATATTGATATTATACCATGCCGCTTAGCAGACATCAATTGCCGATTGTGCATATATAAACTGAAAAGCACTCCGAAAGCGGTTCACTTTTCGAAGTGCTTTTTTGTTTGCGAATATAGGTTATTCAATGGTGATTTATTTCCAGGCGTCATGGTAACTGCCTGCATTTTCAACGGCGGTGTCTTCTACATCCGGCTTTGCACTATCATAATAAAAATGTATGCGGAAATTAGAAGGAGATTTCCACAGATTTTACAATCACCTTTGCAAAGCCAACCATGGAGTATGCCACAGTGCACTTGCGACTAAGACCGATTTTATTTGGCTGGTCCAATTCATTGGCAGCGCTCATCAAACAGTTGTTGGGATCCTCCACAGTCAGGGTTATGCCATAGAACTGAATGCCGCTTTCCAGCTTTTGTTGCAATTCTGTCACGGCGGATTCGTTAGGATCCAGTAAGATTTCCAGCTTGCTGCCGTTCACATTGAAGGAAGCACCGCCGTTGACCTTTTCGAGTTCTTTATCGTTTAATATTTTCTTGTTTTCCATTGTTAAAATCTCCTTTTAATTTATTTTGCTTTTGTCCTTGCATCTCTTTATACGATGCAGATTGAAAAATGGCTACAAGTTTTTTGAAAAAATATCAAAAACTTTTTCAGGCACCCAAAGACCTATGGCGTTAGGTTGAAATTATACTTACACACAATATATTATAATCAATCAGTGCCTATTTTTCAATGGATTTCAAGAAAAAGCCGGTTTTATAAAAATACACTTGATTTATCTCAAAAAATATGGATAGATCATACGCCTGCGCTTGTTAGCAGAAAAATGCAAAAAATCTTGTTAGCAGTTTGTTAGCAGGACGGAGTAATTCCTGCTAACAATGTTAGCAAGGTGGAGTATAGAAATATCGAACTTGAATATACCGCCTTTTCAGTTTTCTTGCTAGCAAAAAGGTCATTTTTGCTAACAAGCATTGAATAGCGTTCGAAATCAGTTTGGAAAAGCAAAACAAGAAAGAAGCCGGAAGCCCTTTATTTATAAGGGTTTTCGGCTTCTTTAAAATGGCACCCCGAAGCGGATTCGAACCGCTGGCCTTCCGCTTAGGAGGCGGACGCTCTATCCAGCTGAGCTATCAGGGCTTATTCGCTTTTGAACTTGTAATCGATCGTCTTTTCGAAAAGGTGCGAGCGATAGTGCGTAACCTTAGGAGGCGGTCGCTCTATCCAGCTGAGTTACTGATGCACAACTTATAGTTATTCTACTCTCCGCCCTCTTTTTTGTCAACGCAAAACGGGTAAAAATATGTGTAAAGGTCTTGCAATTACACCGAAAAAAGCCTATAATATCAAGGTTAGAAAGAAAAATTATACCCAAGAAAGGGGTTTTACTTTTGCAGAACGAAAAATTGAGAAATGTAGCAATCATCGCCCACGTTGACCACGGCAAAACCACCTTGGTGGATGAAATGCTAAAGCAGGGTGGCGTATATCGTGAGAATCAGGAAACCGTAGATCGTGTTATGGACTCCAACGATCTGGAGCGTGAGCGTGGTATTACCATTCTGGCGAAAAACACCGCCATCCAGTATGGTGATACCAAGATCAATATTGTGGATACTCCGGGCCATGCCGACTTTGGCGGTGAGGTAGAGCGTATTTTGAAGATGGTCAACGGTGTCATTCTTTTGGTGGATGCTGCAGAAGGTCCCATGCCCCAAACCCGTTTTGTGCTGAGCCGTGCCTTGGAGTTGGGTCACCGTGTTATCGTGGTGGTGAACAAAATTGACCGTCCTGACCAGCGCATTCACGAGGTGATTGACGAGGTGCTGGAGCTGCTGTTGGATTTGGATGCCACCGACGAACAGTTGGACAGTCCCATGCTGTTCTGTTCCGCCCGTCAGGGTATCTCCGGCTACTCTCCGGAATCCATCGGTAATGACCTCAAGCCCTTGTTCGATACCATTTTGGAGTATATCCCCGCACCTGAAGCCAATGTGAACGAGCCGTTTCAGATGCTGGTTTCCGCCATTGATTACAACGAGTTTGTGGGCCGTATTGCTATTGGTCGTATTGAGCGTGGTGAATTGAAGCAAAATCAGGAAATCGCCGTGTGCAATTTCCACGATCCCGATGCACCTGCCAAGAAGGCAAAGGCCGTGTCTATGTATGAGTTTGACGGCTTGGGCAAAAAGCCCATCACCGTTGCTACCGCCGGTAACATCATTGCCATGAGCGGTATCGGTGATATCACCATCGGTGATACCATCTGCGTACCCGATTGCATTGAGCCGCTGCCCTTTGTGAAAATCAGCGCTCCTACCATGGAGATGACTTTCTCCGTTAACGACTCCCCCTATGCCGGCCGTGAAGGTAAGTATGTCACCTCCCGCCAGTTGCGTGAGCGACTGCAGCGTGAAACGCTGAAGGATGTGTCTCTGCGTGTCACCGAAATCGAGGGTGCTACCGATGCCTTTAATGTGGCAGGCCGTGGCGAGATGAGCCTGTCCATTTTGATTGAGACTATGCGCCGCGAAGGCTACGAATTCCAGGTTTCGCCTCCCCGTGTTCTGTATCAGACCATCGACGGCAAGAAATGTGAACCTATGGAGCGTTTGGTGGTAGACGTACCGCAGGAAAGCGTCGGCTCGGTCATTGAGAAAATCGGCTCCCGCAAGGGCGACCTGCTGGAGATGAACCCCGTTGGCAGCCGCATGAAGTTGGAGTTCCTGGTTCCCTCCCGTGGTCTGTTTGGCTATCGTAACGAGTTCCTGACCGACACCCGTGGCGAAGGCATTATGGCCTCCGTGTTTGATTCCTATGCCCCCTTCCGTGGTGAATTGAACCGCCGCAACACCGGTTCTTTGGTGTCTTTCGAGACCGGCGAATCCGTCAGTTACGGTCTGTTTAATGCGCAGGAGCGTGGCGCTCTGTTTATTGGGCCGGGCGTACCCGTTTACGAAGGCATGATCGTGGGCTTGAGTCCCAAGCAGGAAGACATCACCGTCAATGTCTGCAAGAAAAAGCAGTTGACCAACACCCGTGCTTCCGGCAGCGATGACGCACTGCGTCTGGTGCCTCCTCGTAAGATGAGTCTGGAGCAATGCCTGGAGTTCTTGAACGATGATGAGCTGTTGGAAGTCACGCCCAACAATCTGCGTATGCGCAAGACAATTTTGAACCACGAAAAGCGCATGAAAGCTACCCACGGCAACAAGAAAAAGTAATTTTCCCACATCCCGCACCCCGTTCCGGTGCGGGATGTGCCTTAGCTACAGAATTCTGCAATTAAGATGAATATGTGAGGTAATATGCGACATTTTTTCTCTGAATTGATCTCTGCCGTCAAAGGCGGTGAAGTACTTGTGCTCAGCACGATCGTCAGTATCAGTGGCACGACACCTCGCTCTGCAGGTTCTTTTATGGCGGTATCAGCTCGGCAACAGTTTGGCACGGTTGGCGGCGGCATTGTGGAATTTACAGCCGCAAATGATGCCAAGACCGTTCTGCAAACCGGCAAGCCGCTATTAAAAGAGTACTCCCTCGACGATCACGGCACTGCAACCATACTGCACCGTTTGATCTATCCTGCTGACTTGGCGGCACTGCAAACACTGCTCAATAAGCTATCTTGTCGACAGAGTGGCACGTTGATCCTCTCTGCGCAGACCTTGTCGGTCACTGATGAGGACTTATCCTCCAGCTTTGCTGATGAAGTCTTTTATCTTCCGCTGCATTATGGTGGCACGGTATATCTGTTCGGTGCCGGCCATGTGGCGCAGGCCACCGTACCGTTGCTGCAATCGGTGGATTTTCCCGTGGTGGTCTATGATAACCGCCGTGAGTTGTGTCAATCCCCTGCCTTTGCCGCAGCAGATACGGTGATTTGTGCGCCGTTCACAGAGCTTACGCAACATATTTCCATCACGAAAGATGATTATGCGATATTGATGACCTCCGGTTTTGAGGCGGATCGTGTGGTACTGCCGCAAGTAATGCAGACGCCCGCCCGATACATCGGCCTTTTGGGCAGTCTGCGCAAAATTGAGTTGCTGCAAGCGCAGTTAGGCGATTTTTCCGCTGATGATTGGCAGCGTTTTCACGCCCCCATTGGCATCGAGATAGGCGGCGAAACGCCGGCAGAGGTGGCCATCTCCGCCGTGGCACAACTCATTCAAGAACGTTCTAACCGTTAAAAATAAGCCGAAAGGGTGTTCCCTTTCGGCTTATTTCCTTATTCCTCCGCAATCAAGTCCTGCACCACAGCACCTGCCATAATAAGTCCGGCCACCGACGGTACCCAGGGCACACTGGCCGGTACACTGCGCCGTCCCGGCGCAGGCTGCTCTAACTGTTGGGTCTGCGCAGGCTGCTCCGGACTGAACAGCACCTTCAAATGCTGAATACCACGCTGGCGCAGCTCTTTGCGCATCACTCGTGCCAACGGGCAGCCGGATGTCTTGGAGATATCCGTAATCTGAAACTGTGTGGGATCCAGCTTATTCCCCGTACCCAACGCTGTTAAAATGGGGATATTCCGCATCCTTGCCTGCTCGATGAGATCCAGTTTGCAACTTACGAGATCGATGGCGTCCACAATATAATCATACTGAGCCGCAAAGAAGTCTTCACGGTGGTGTGCATCATAGGTCGCACAGATCGGATGGGTGATCACAGCCGGATTGATATCGTGGCAACGGCTGGCAGCCACCTCCGCTTTGTACTGTCCCACAGTAGAATGTGTGGCAATCAGCTGCCGATTGATGTTGGAAACGCTGACGGTATCCTGATCCACCAGCGTCAGTTCTCCTACACCGGCCCGGCACAACGCCTCCACCACATAGCTGCCCACGCCGCCTAAGCCAAACACAGCTACATGGCTGCGCTGCAATCGTTCAATGGCAGCAGCACTGAAAATCATCTCTGTTCGCAAAAACTGTTCATGCATAGTATTCCTCCGAAAAAAGGCCGGCAAATTGCCGGCCTTTTTTTGCTTGTTTGCTCTTAGTGAAATCCGTCAGCATCAGCCGACATACTTCATACCCTTCGCTTCCGTCGCCTTTACATCCTTCAAAACAGACTCACGCCAGGAAGCATAATCGTCATTCTTCAGCACGTTCTCTACCTGTACCTTCCAGTACACCTCGTTCTGACCAACGAAATACATGATGTGGTAACCGTAATCCGTCTTAACGATATCTACATCGCCGCTCTGGCGGGCAGAGTCGAAAATCCAATCGTTGAACTCGGACACCATCTGACCCTGATAGATCTGCTGATACAAGCCGCCCTGATCAGCGTTATCCTCGGAATTGGTCTTTGCCAGTTCTGCAAAGCTCTCTTCCGTAGCATCGCCCTTCTTCCACTGCTTCAGCAAGTCCTCGGCCTTTGCCTTGGCTTCCTTATCCAAAGCAGCCAAATCATCGTCGTAGGTCTCGGAGGCGGTATCCAAGGTAGAAGAATCCACCTTGATGAGGATGTGGCGTACATCTACTGTATTGTATTCCTGGCGGCCACGGCTGTGGAATACCACCAGATAGCTGCTGGGATCATTGTCGATCATCTTATAGTCACCAGCGGTGCGATCCTTGTCGAAAATCCAATCAGCCATGATGGAGGCAGAAGAACTGGAGCCATCATCCACCTTAGAATAGGTAGCGCATTCATAATCATCGGCAATCTTCTTCAAAGACTCGCCGGCCTGATAACGGGCCATTGCTTTCTCCGCAGCATCGGAAGCAGCCTGCTTTGCTGCCGCAATCTCTTTGTCCGTAGCATCCACGGTGTTGCCGTCCTTATCGGTCTTGGCAGAAGCGGCACCGTCGAAATAGATGTACTCATATGCAGCTACATCGATATCGTTCTTATGCTTGCTGTAATACTTCTCCAGCTTTGCATCGCTATAATGCAGAGAGTCGGAATAATGCTCCTGATAATGGGATACCAGCGTGGTATCGTGCAAAATATCTTTCAGGGCATCCAAAGTCATATACGGGCCATAAAGTGCCTTGACATACTTTGCCGTGCTGTAACCGGCATTCTTGGCATAGCCTTTCAGCGTGGTGATAAATTCATCAATTTCAGCCTGCATATCGTCGGTGAATTCAAATCCATCCGCATTTGCAGCCTTGGTCATTGCGTTGACTTCCTTCAATGCATCCACGGCGGAATTCTTGAAATACTGATCCCAAGTCATATCATCACTGACACCCAGCATCATTTTAGCCGTATCGTTCAGATCCTGAGAGCTGAGGGCAGACTTGGTATCCAAGCCGTAATAGCTTGCATATTGAGAATTTGCAATTTGATTATAGCTGCTGTGATAAAAATACCCTACCTCAGCCGGTGTATACTTGTCGCCGTCAATGGTCAGTGCAGTACTGTTGCGCTGTACCATACCGGAGTTCCACACCACCAAAAAAGCAGCTACTACCACAAATATGATACCGATGATTGCGTACATGCGGTTGCTGCGGCGTTCTTTTGCCTGTTCCTCCGCCTCACGCAGCGTCTTGGGATCAGTGAAACCATTGGTTGCCTTTTCCTGACGCATTTTTCTTTGCTTTGAAGCACTCATATTGATTCATTCCTCTCAAAAAGGGATCCATTGTCCCATTCATAAGTTTACCAAATCATTATAGCGTAAAGCAGAACAATCTGCAAGAAATAATTGCGGGTGACATGGTTTGTTTACAATTTTTATCCCCCCACTCTCGCAGTGATTGGCAACATAAAAAGCAGCCGCTTATAAAGCGGCTGCTTTCCGGTTAAGTAAGCGCGGTTGTGGGGTCGAGTTATAACCTGCACCGTTCTCCAGCAGGTGGGTTGCCTCCAGCGTGTTTCTTCGCTTCCAACATCCGACCGCAAACGGCAGTCGGGAGGCCTGCAATCCGCATACTGATCCGGCATCCCCTATAACAAAATGTGAGGATAAAAAAGACCCGTCACAACTGCGCAAGGGCGAACACATCTCTGTGTTCGCCCTTAGTATAACAGATATCCATGTGAAATAAAAGCAGAATTACAGATTTTCTATCAGGAATTTTCTTCCGTGTCCTCCATGATCTGCTCCATAAACAGATCATAGACCTCGTTGAGTTCCTCGTCGCTATCCAATGTAGACAGGAACTCTTCACCGTTATCCATCACGGATTTGAGAATGACCAAGCCATAATCTTCGGCGTTCGCCTCGTCCTCTTCGTCTTCTACTGCGGGGAAAAATGCCATGTAGGTCTGACCGTTGTGCTCCAAGGCATCTACATACTCCAATTCAATATCATTACCCTCATCGTCGGTCAAGGTGATAAAATTAGGGCCAAAATCTTCGCTCATAATAGAAAACCTCCTCTTGATTCGTTCATACAAATATAGCTGATTTGCGCCAAAAATGCAAGTACACATCCATCGGATTTTTTGCTAAAATAATAATATTTTCACCCACTTTTTCATCAAAATCATGGTAAATCGCAAAAAGCCGGAATATATTTGGTGGAAAATACTGGTTTTTATTATTTGACAGATGTGGTAAAATGAAGAGTATCGTGAGATCATATAACTTTTTGATTAAATTTGGCATATTCTTGCCAGTCCGATAATCCCATGAAAGGAAGGTAGTTTGTATGGCTCGTAACTCCAAGCGTTTTAATGCATCGCAGGATAACGAACGCAAGCAGCGCACTACAGCTAAGGCAGAACGCTCTCCCCGTGAAAAGCAGGCACATCACCGCAAGGTGCTTTACTGGGTAGGCACACTGGTACTGGTCGCTGCATTGACGATAACTATTTTTGCCGGTATCTTTATGGCATATATCAATCGTACCATGAAAGGAAATGTCGAGGTCAAGCTGAACCAGTACGAGGCCAACGTTTCCTCCGAGCTTTATTACAAAGATCCCAAGAGCGATGAATGGGTCATGTATCAAACCCTGTTCCTCAAGGGCGAGAACCGCATCTGGGTAGATTTGGATGACATCCCCGAAAATCTGCGCAATGCTGCCATCGCCATTGAGGACAAGCGTTTTAACTCCCACAAGGGCGTTGACTGGAAAGGCACCATGCGTGCTATTGTCAGCACCGTGGGCGGCGGCAGCGTGCAGGGTGGTTCTACCATCACACAGCAGACTGTCAAAAATGTGACCGGCGACAATCAGGACACCGTGAAGCGTAAAATCACGGAGATCTACCGTGCATTACAGTTGGAGAAGGACTATACCAAGGAAGAAATCCTGGAAACCTATCTCAACTATATCTACATGGGTGAATCCTGCTACGGCGTAAAAACCGCCTCACAAAAGTATTTCGGCAAAGATGTTTCCGAGCTGGATCTGGCAGAATGTGCCAGCTTGATTGCCATTACCAACAATCCCTCCCAGTTTGATCCCCTGATCAGTGATTGGACCCGTGAGCAAAACCGCATTCGTCAAACCACCACATTGCAGGCAATGTTTGATCAAGGTCTTATCACCGAAAAAGAATTCAACAAGGCCATGAACGAGGAAATCGTCTATACCAACGGCTATACCTGCCTGAACAACTATGTGGAAGGTCATTTGGACGAGGGTAAGGTGGAGGAGGAAGATGTCGAGGCTACCAACTCCTACTTCACAGATGCCGTCATCGAGGATGTCATCCATGCTCTGATGGAGAAGTACGGTTACACCCGTTCCACCGCAGAGAATAAGCTCTTCAGCGGCTATAAGGTCTACACCACACAGAATATTGAGTTCCAGCAGATTGCCGAGGATGTGTTTAAGAACACAGACTTTGCCGGCTATAAGGATTATAATGGCAAATCTCTGCAAGCCGCCATTACGCTGATGGATCCCTACACCGGCGAAGTGTTGGCGATGGTCGGCGGCACCGGTATCAAAACTGCTGATCGCAGTTGGAACTGGGCCACCAATGTCCGTCAGTGCGGATCTGCCATCAAGCCCATTTCCACCTATGCCCCTGCACTGGATAACGGCACCATCACAGCCGCTTCTGCTTTGGATGACTACCCCATCTTAATGAACGGCTCTGCCTATCCCAAGAACTCCCATGCAGGTTTCTCCGGTATGGTCAGCGTTCAGCGTGCGATTGCCGCCTCTCTGAACACTACTGCCGTACGCACCAACATGGCATACGGCGTGACCAAGTCCTATAATTTCATGACAGAAAATCTTGGCTTCACCACCCTGACCTCTACGGATGCGCAGCAGGTCGGTAATATGGCATTGGGCGGTTTGAGCAACGGTGTCACCACAGAGGAAATGGCTGCTGCTTACAGTGCCTTTGTAAACGATGGCGTTTATACGGCACCGCACACCTTCTCCAAGGTGGAAGATAGCGACGGTAATGTAATACTGGACAACACGCCCAAGACCAATGTCGCCATGAAGGAAAGCACTGCCTACCTGATGCGCAATATGCTGCAAGGTGTTGTAACTGGCGGTACCGGTACGGAAGCTTACTTCTCCGGCATGAATATCGGCGGCAAAACCGGTACAACAGATAATAATCATGACCGTTACTTTGTCGGCTTCACTCCGTATTACTGTGCCGCTGTGTGGTGCGGTTATGAAACCAATGAGACTATCGGCATCGGCGGTAACCCCTGCGCTGTGCTTTGGCGTCAGGTTATGAGCCGTGTCCACGAGGGTCTGGCAAACAAGAGCTTCTCTTCCAGTTCCAATCTGAGAACAGTAACTGTTTGCTCCGATAGCGGTCTGTTGGCTACCGATGCCTGCAGGCACGATTTGCGCGGCAACCGCTGCCGCACTGTGCTTGTAGCTGCTGATACTGCTCCTACTGCCGCCTGCAATATGCACAAGATGGTGTCTTACTGCAAGGACGGCAAGCATATCGCCACCGAATTTTGTCCGGAGGATTCCGTAGAAGATGTCGCTGTTCTGGACTATGATCGTGCCATTATCGGAAAGATTCAAGCCGCCGACCATAAGTATCTGCTTTCAACGCTGTCGGAAAAGGATCTCTGTCCTGCCCATAAAACAGCGCCTGAACCTGAGGAACCCGAAAAGCCCGAAAAGGAAGAGAATTCAAAGGTACCTGATACTCCTACCACTCCCGAAGCACCCACCACGCACGAAACCCCAACTCAGCCGTCGGACTCCACTACGCAGCAGGATACTACGCCGACAGAATAATTTGATATTCTTATCAAATGCATAAAAGCAATATCCCCCACAATATAGATGAAATGATCATCCATATTGTGGGGGATTTATATTGGTCTTTTATGATACGCTTTCTCTGATCACACGCAACAGATCGCCAAATACACCGTAGGCGGTCTGTTCAATCATGGGTGCATGCTCTACAACAGAGAGCTTTCCCATCAGATCCGTGGTAATGGACACCACAGAGGATGTTGCATCAATGGTGGCTAACAAGTTATTCTGCGGCACTTCGACAGGACACACGGCAGTATACACCTTGTCGCTCTCCAACCATGCACGGCACAGCAATTTGATCACCTTACCGTTGTCCGCCGCCCTACGGATATCCTCCAGGGTAACGTCCTCAACGCCCTTGCGTTCCACCTGATCAGGTGTCATTTTGGCATCCATCAGCACATTAGCCAGCGCTGTGATCTTGGCGGCTGCATCATAGCCCTCAATATCCATAGCCGGATCTGCCTCTACGAAGCCCAAGCGGCGACCCTCGGCCAAAATATCCGCATAGTCGACCCCACGTGCCAATTCCTCCAAAATGTAATTGGTGGTAGAGTTCAAAATACCGGAAACCTCCGTGACCTTTGCCAGTGGCAGCGTATGGTCGCAGAGATTGAAGACCGGGGTACCATCCATCACTGTGGTTTCGTAGAAGAACCCCACGCCTTTTTCCCGTGCCATGTCACGCAGTTCGTCAAATGCCCATGCGATAGGTCCCTTATTGGCTGTGATCACATGTTTGCCACGGGCAAAAGCGCCCCGGATATGGTCAATTGCCGGCTGACCGGTACGGATATTCAGCGGCGTCATCTCGACAAGCACATCATATTGCGCTTTTTTAACAATATCCACTGTTGTGATATCAGTTGTGTGTGAAAAATGCTGATTTGCAGACAAATCAGACAGGGCTGCTGCCAAATCGATGCCGTTTTCATCCACCATGCAACCATGGTGTCCGGTGGCGATGGCAGTGACTTGTACATCCATATCATAACGACGGCAAATTTCCGCATGCTTGTCTAATAACAGCTGTGCAAATGCCTGTCCTGCATTGCCAAAGCCCAACAGGGCAAGTTGTAATGTTTTCATGCTGCACTCCTTATGATAGCAATGATCAGGCTAATGACCAGCAGGGCCAACAGCAAGCCAATATAATACCAGGTTTTCTTTTTTCGGGGTAATCCGGGGATGTGGGAAATGCGATCCGTGCCCAACCATGCTACACCGGAACCGATAATCGCCATCCACACATTGCGCAGCAGGAAAAAGAAAACCAAAACCATAACCGCCGTGATATATCGGCACCATGTTGGCACATCTTCAATGGCCACATATTCTTTCTGGCTGTCCACCATCATTCCGTCCACCACGATGTCCGGCACATAGTTGCGCAGCAAAAATCGGCATTCTTTATCACCGATGGTGATAGGCTCATCCAGATATCCGTCACGGGGCCACACCAGTTTGCCCTCACCATCGTCTACAAACAGCGTAGATGCATTACTGCGCAAGCCCTCGTGGACATAGGTGACGCTATGCTCCACACCGTCTATGTTGATATTCCAAGTCTGTTCCTTTGCCATAGTCAGATCATTCCTTTTTCATACAACAAATATAGTATCAGCAAAAGGAGCGCTTCGCCCTGTAAGGTATTTTGCACCTTACTCCACCGCTTAATCTGTTTATGATACGCTTCTTCCGATTGATTACTTTTGCGTCCGTTATTGCGCAAGCGCTTGATATAATCGCCAATCACAAGGACAGCGATCTGCAAAACCACGACGGCCAAAAGTAAATAAAACACAATGCGTTCCTCCTCAGTCGATCTTACCTCTTGCGTGCATGATGTCGTCCTCCGTGATCTTCATCAGTTCCTCACGGGTGACATCTTCCATCTTTGCCAGACGGTTGTTCTGCGCCACGAGAATATGCTCAAAAATATTGCGTACGCCACGGCCGTTACCAAAGGATTCACTGTCGCAGTTTTCCTCTGTGATATAGTCCCGCACCAGTTCTTCCGTGCCCTCTGCCAATTCGTAGCAGCCCTTCTTGCACTGCATTTTGAAGATAGCCACCAATTCGTCAGCCGTGTAGTCGGCAAACTCCAAAAATCGGTTGAAACGGCTTTCCAAACCCGGATTGGAGTGGATGAACTTGTCCATCAGATCTGTATAACCGGCCACGATCACCACCAAATCATCACGGTGATCCTCCATGGCCTTCAAGATGGTATCAATGGCCTCCTGACCGAAGTCATTTTCGCTCTTACCATTCAATGCGTATGCCTCGTCAATGAACAGCACGCCGCCCATAGCCTTCTCAATGGCCTTTTGCGTCTTAATTGCTGTTTGACCCACATAGCCGGCCACCAAACCACTGCGATCCACCTCCACCAGCTGGCCCTTGCTCAAAATGCCGAGGCTGTGATAGATGCGTGCCATGATGCGAGCCACAGTGGTCTTGCCTGTACCGGGATTACCGGAAAACACCATGTGCAGCGACATATCGGTGGTAGGCAGATCATTTTCACGGCGCATTTTGTACACACGCACCATATTGATCAGGCTGCGGACTTCTTCCTTGATCTCCGTTAAGCCAATATAGCTGTCCAACTCTGCCAGAAGATCCTCTATTTTCTCCGGCTCTTGCTCCTGCTCTGCAGGGGAAGTGCATTCAGCATTGGCAGATGTTTCCGCCTGCGGTGCATCCACTTTCGGCGTTTCTTCTTTTGGCGTATCTGTCTTCGGGTGTCCCCAAAAATCAGAGGCCATATTCTTGATTTGATTCTCCGACATAGAGCGGATCACATTCAGCTGCTGCAAGATGATTTCGTCTTTATTGTTCATAGTGCGACCTCCGTTAGTGCGATAGGTGGATATTTTTCATGGCCCGAAATAGCAAACTGGCAATCAAGCCGCTTATTGTGCCTGTAATCAGCGACACGCCCAGCAAGAAAGGCAGATAACCGATCACCATTGTATTGCCCAATGTAATGATAGCCGCAGCGATCTGTCCCACATTATGCGCCGCTGCGCCGCCGATAGATACGCCGAAGATGCTCAGCTTCCTGCATTGCTTCAAGCCGATCATCACCAGCATGGCCAACACACCGCCAAGCAGTGAAAAAATCAGCGCAGATGCATTGCCGGCAAACATAGCCCCCAGCAAGCAGCGTGCCCCTAAGATGCCCAATGCATAAATAGGTCCCAATTCGTACAGTGCAAATACCGTGACAATATTGGCCAATCCCAATTTCACACCGGGCAGCGGGATCAGCAGCGTGATGGGTATCATGTTTTCAAATGTACTCAACCCCAGCGCCAACGCCGTTAAAACGGCACACAGCGCCAGTTGTCTGGTGGAAATTTTCATCATGCACTCCTCATCCCAATACCACATCTGCACCACCGGTGGTGCCCTCTAACGAAATCACCACCTGTTCTGGCAGACACACAATGGTCTGACCGGCACGACGAATGGTACCGGTATGCAGACAGTCCTGAGTGGGGCAGTCTGTCTTGGTCACGGCTATCCCATCCGGCGTCATCGTGATGGTCAGGTGATAGGTGCCGTCAATTTCAATCGTCTGATCTTCATGCAGCGCATCCAAATCAATGCGTTCGATCTCCTGGCCCCGGTGTGTGATCACGGCAGTCAGTGCATCACCGCCCACCTTTCCGCCATAAAACAGCACTGCTGCTAACACAGCAAGTCCTACGATCACCGCTATTACAATAGCATCAAAGGGCGTAAAGCGTAATTTAGGTGATGATTTCGCTGTCATAAGAAACACCCTCCACGCTGATGAATTGCTCTTTCAAACCATCTGTATACAAAATCCGGCCGTCATCGGTAATGAGCACCATATCAAAATCATCCCGATGATTATGCCAAAAATCAATGGCACCTTGCTCACCCATCACATAGAGTGCCGTGGAATAGGCATCGGCCATGGTTCCATTCTCCGCCACCACGGTCACCGACCGCAAATCGCTCTTTGCCGGAATACCGGTCTTGGGATCAATAATGTGCTGATATACCGTGCCATCCTCTGCCGTGAAGTTGCGCTGATAGCCGCCGGAGGTTACCGCAAAGGCATCGCTTAGCGCCAACATGCAGGCATAGTCCTCCCCTTCGGGGTCCTGGATTGCCACATTCCACGCCGAACCGTCCGGCTTATTGCCGCATACATAGACATTGCCGCCCAGCGAGATGGTACCGCTTTCCACACCATATTCCTTGAAAATCTTTGCCACGCAATCGCTGGCATAGCCTTTGGCAATGCCGCCTAAGTCAATGGCACATCCCTTGTCCAGCGTCACGGTACCATCGCTGAATTGAATGTGCTTGCTGCCGACCTTGGGCAACAACTCTGCAATTTCAGCATCCGATGGTACACGGGGTGCATCTGTGGTAATGCCCCAAGCGGAAACAATCGGCGCAATGGTCATGTCAAAATTGCCGTCGGTGGCATCGGCGTACCGCACCGCCGCACACAGCAAATCATATATCTCGTCATCCGGTGTCAGCGTGCCGTTTTTATTCAATTGGCTGACGGCACTGCTGTCCACAGTACGGGAAAGCTGTGCCTCCAGTGCATTGATCTTCTTACCGGCAGCCCCCAACGCATCGCCTGCCGCATCGCCGTAAGCAATCAGCGTCATGTAGGTATCCATCGCAAATATGCTCTGCTCCACCGGTTTCGGCGTACCGCAACCCACCAGTGAGCAGGCCATCATCAATGCAAATACGGCGCACAAAAATCGTTTCATAGTTCTCGCCGTCCCTCTAAAGCACGCATCAGCGTAGCATCGTCCGCAAACTCCAAATGGCCGCCCACGGGGATACCGTAAGCCAGACGAGTCACCTTCACGCCGAAAGGTTTGAGCAGGCGTGAAATGTAAAGTGCCGTGGCCTCGCCCTCGGTATCAGGATTGGTGGCCATGATAACCTCCTGAATGTCGCCTTTTGCCACACGGTCCAAGAGTGATTTCAAATGCAGATCATCGGGCCCCACATGGTTCATCGGTGATAAAACTCCATGAAGTACATGGTAATGCCCATTAAACTCACGGGCACGCTCCATGGCGATCACATCACGGGGATCGGCTACCACACAGATGGTAGAGCTATCCCTGCGGGGCGATGCGCAAATAGGACACAAACCGCCGCTGGTCAGATTCTGACACACCGGACACAGTGTCACATGCCGCTTTGCCTCTATAATGGCATCGGCAAATTCCTGCGCTTCTTCTGCCGGCAAATTCAGCACATGGAACGCAAGGCGCTGTGCACTCTTGCCGCCGATACCGGGGAGTTTTGCAAATTGTTCTACTAACTTTTCCAGCGGAGCGGGAAAATATTCCATATCGATTAACCTCGCAGTTCCTTGATCTTAGCGGGAATGTCCGCAGCTTTATACACAGCGCTGCCGGCCACCAGCACATTTGCTCCGGCAGCAATGCAGACCTTGCTGGTCTGTCCGTCCACACCGCCGTCCACTTCCAGCTCGCATTGGGGATTGTTGTCGTTGATGTAGCTGCGAATGGCCGCCACTTTGGGCATCATATCCGCCATAAATTTCTGACCGCCGAAGCCCGGCTCCACAGTCATGACCAAAATCAGTTCCACCTCGTTAATAAAGGGCAGAACGGCCTCGGCCGGTGTCTTCGGCTTGACCACCACGCCGGCCTTTTTCCCCTTGGCATGGATGCGCCGCAGGGCCTCGTGGATATTCTCTTCGGTGTCCGCCTCTACATGGCAGGTAATGATATCACCGCCGGCATCGCAGAACTGCTCCACATAGCGCACGGGACGGTCGATCATCAGATGAACATCCAGTGGCAGATTGGTGGTTGGACGAATGGACTTCACCACTGGGATTCCGATAGAAATGTTGGGTACGAATAAACCATCCATGACATCCACATGTACATAGTCGGCGGTATCGATTCGTTCAATATCACGCTGCAAATTAGCAAAATCCGCAGAAAGAATTGAGGGAGCAATTTTAATCATGTTGAGTGACCTTCCTTTCAAAACAAGACCTTCATGGGCACCAAGCAGATATCCTTTACATAAGATAAAATAAGTAGCCGTGCGGGCATAATTGAAATTCCCACGCAGCCTGTTTCCGTCCTATGCTGGAGATGCCCCGGTTGCTTTTTTGAATAGGGGATCGGTGGGTTGCTATCTGCCGATCCCCAGTGTGCATACTAATACAAATACATTATACCAATTGCCGTCCATGATTGCAACGGATTTGTGATAGGATTGCAAACATGACCAATTTGTTAACTTTGTTGGGAAAGACTTTACCTTTCGGGGCTTTTCGTGTAAAATATATACAACATTATTCGGAAGTTGTAAAGGAATGAGTTTATGGGCTTCTTTCAAAAATTAGGAAACGCATGGGCACGCTTTATGTACGGTCGAAACCGTGCCGATCAACTGGGTCTTTTCATGTTGATAATCGGCATTTTGGTGAATTTGGCCAGTCGCTTTGTGAAAAACGATATGGTTTCCTTGATTTTGAGTCTGTTAGCCGGTGTCATCGTGGCGATCGTACTGTTCCGTATTTTTTCCCGTAATCTTTATAAGCGCCGCAGCGAAAACGCCAAATTTCTGAATAAGATCTGGTGGCCTGTTAAGCGTTTTTTCAACCGCACCAAGACGAAAAGCCAGGACAAAGAACACAAGTATTTCACCTGTAATCAGTGCCATGCCGTCTGCCGCGTTCCCCGTGGCAAGGGTAAGATCGTCATCACCTGCCCCAAATGCGGCAATCAGATTCATGGCAAGAGTTAAGTGATTTATACAGCAAAAAACAGCGGATAGCCGATAGACTATCCGCTGTTTTACTGTTTTCAGATGGAGTATTTATCCTGATACTCCTCATAGTACCGTGCAAAGGAATCGGACTTGAACTCACGCACACTGCTTAAGTATTCGTGGGTATCAAAAGAGTCAGACTCCAGTTCAATAATTGCAACGGCAATGTTGGAGCAGTGGTCTGCCACACGCTCATAGTTGGTCAGCAGGTCGTTAAACACAAACCCCTGATGCAGCGTGCAGATGCCGGCCTGCAAGCGCTCCACATGGTGGCTCTTGAGCTCATCGCACAAACCGTCGATAATCTCCTCCAACGGCTCCACACGGGCAGCCTTGTGCAGATCATTGTTAATGAATGCGTCGAATGACACCTCGATGATTTCCCGCACAGCGGCTTCCATAATGGAGAGCTCGTGACCGGCAGCCTCAGAAAAGGTAATACCTTTTTCATGAATCTCCTGCGCAGCCTCAGCAATATTCAACGCATGGTCAGAAATACGCTCAAAGTCGGAAATAGTGTGCAGGTACTTGCTGACTTCCTCGCTCTGGGCAGTGGTTAATTCGTGACTGGTGATCTTCATGAGATAGGTGCCAAGCTTGTCCTCAAATCGGTCAACCGTGGTTTCCATCTCCGTAACCTCATGAAATAGTTTTTCGGTAAAGGCAGAGCGCAAATCCATAGCGGCAAACAGGTTTTCCTGCGCCTTTTCCGCCATAGAGTTGGTAACAAGACGGCTCTGTTCAATAGACAGAACAGGATGCGCCAGAAATCGTTCTTCCAGACGATCCATTTCCAGCTCATCCGCCGAAGTGGCAGATTTGTCGGGAACCAACCAGCAGATAAATTTTTCCAACAAGCCAACAAACGGAGCAAGCACAACAACAGTGGCAAAGCGGAACAGCGTATTCATCAATGCGATGGATACGGTATCCATGTGCAGGGTCAAGAATGAGAAGTGCATCACAGCATTAGCACTGTAGAAAACCAGCGACCAAATGATAACGCCGAGCACATCAATCATCAAATACACAAAAGCAGTACGCTTGCCACTGGTATTGGCGCCCAAAGCGCTCAGCAAGACGGGGACAGCTGCGCCGATAGCGATACCCATAATGATAGGAAATGCAATATCAAAGGTGATGGCACCAGTAATAGCCAATGCCTGCAAAATACCAACCGCAGCGCTGGCGCTCTGCAAAACACTGGTAAATATGATACCTACCAGAATACCCAACAGAGGATTAGAGAATTTGGTCAGAATAGCCACAAAAGCGGCACTTTCCTTCAAGGGCGCCACCGCACCGGACATAATACTCATGCCATACATCAGCACGGCAAACCCCAGCATAATGTCACCGACATAAATGGTCGTCTTCTTTTTCGCAGACATGCGGATCACAATACCGATTACGGCAATAATGCCCGTCAGTGTAGCTGTAGACAGCAAGGATATCCAACCGTTGCCGCCGCTGATACTACTCAGACAGATAATCCAACCGGTGATGCTGGTACCCAAGATAGCGCCCATGACTACACCGATTGCCTGCTTTACTCTCATCATACCGGAGTTGACAAAGCCAACTACCATCACAGATGTAGCGGAAGAAGACTGGATCACCGCCGTCACGCCGGTACCCAACAAAATGCCTTTCAACGGAGTGCTGCTCAGCTTATAAAGCACCAGCTCCAACTTGTTGCCGGCCACTTTTTTCAAGCCGTCGCCCATCAACGCCATACCAAACAGGAACAGCGCTACGCCACCCAGCAGAGAAATGACATCAGAAATTTCCATCGTCGTATTTCCTCCCATTTTGTTTTACTATCTTAGTTTTAAGTATACACACAAAATATCCGTTTGTCGATAGATTTCTTCAAAACAAAGCCGGAATTTGTCACAGATTTTGCATGCTGATCTGCCCAGGAATTATGCAACAGACATAGAACAAGCGTTGACTATGTCTACTGATAATGTTATAGTTTGAATATCCGATATGGAGCGAGGAGTAATTCATGTTTAAGCATTGTCTGATTGTCTTTTTGGTGTCCATGGTACCCATCATTGAACTGCGAGGTGCGATCCCCTATGGTGCCGTATTTGATCTGCCGCTGTGGCTGACGTATATTATCGCCATTGTTGGCAACTTTCTACCGGTACCCATTATTTATCTGTTTGCTCGCCGTGTACTTATTTGGGGACAGGATAAGCCTGTCATCGGCAATTTTTTTACCTGGTGCCTTGAAAAAGGCGAAAAAGGCGGCAAAAAACTGCAGGAAAAGGCAGGCCGAGGTCTGTTTTGGGCATTGGTGCTCTTTGTGGGCATCCCTTTACCCGGGACCGGTGCATGGACCGGCACATTAGCAGCCAGTTTCCTGAACATGGGCTTGAAAAAAACTACTTTGGCTGCGCTATGCGGCTTGATTTTAGCCGGTTGCATTATGAGCGTGCTGAGTTTCTGCGGTGTGAGCGTATTTTCCTGAACATCTGCTATACAGCAAAAAGACCGACCTCAAGAGGTCGTTCTTTTCTCATGTTTCAATGTATTCCGGGCCTTTTCCCTGATAGATATCCTGCATCTCTCGATCCACTTCAAAAATGGCATCCGAGCAAAGTCGCAGTCGGGCAGCCTCCTCATCGTTGAAATTACGCTGCGACTTATAGCGCAATTCATGCTCCAAGCTGGCCCACATATCCATGGCAATGGTCCGCAGTTGGATTTCCACCGGCAGATGGAGCGTGCCCTCCGAGATCACAATAGGCACCTCTACGATCAGGTGCAGGCTGCGATAGCCGGACGCCTTTGGTTCCTTGATGTAATCTGCCTCACGCAGCACCTTAAAGGACTCATTTCGTGTCAGCAGTCCACGCAAATAGTAGATGTCATCTAAGTACTTGCAAATGACGCGGATACCGGCCACATCGGTGATGTGGGTATAGATGTTGTCCACCGTCAACTCAAACCCTCGTTGCTTCAGTTTTTTTGCAATGCTGTCAGTGGTCTTAATGCGGTGTTCAATATGGTGAATTGGAGAATGGTCATATAGGGTGGCAAATTCCTCATCCAGAATTTCCATCTGCGTCATGGCAACTTTTAATGCACTGCGGTATAAATGGCGCACACGCACCATTTCCTGCACCAATTCACGCTGTTGCTGTGGCACATTGTTCAGCAAAGGGCTATCTTTTAAGCGAATGTTGTTGCTGTTTTCGTTCGGCATCAAACCACTCCTTTTGTTGTGCTCTCATCATGTCATATCCTAATCAAAAGATATGACCTCCCTATGAATAAAAACCGAAAAGCGCTAAAAATTTTGTTCTCTCTACGCATCAGTCACATTTCTCATAGGCAATGCGGGGCGTTCCATCCTCTACATAGATAATACCCCTGCGCTGAAATCCGCTGCGCTGCAGCAGGTACTGCATGGTGGTATTACTCTCATGTGTATCGGCACGCAAATGATGAATCTCACTCGTAGCCCAAGCGATCACCTGCTTAAAAACGCTGCTCACTGTTCCATCACTACCCAGACGATGAATGGTACCGTAGGGCGTGTCATCTTGCCATGCACCGTCTTCAATACGTGCATATAGGGCATCGTCACCAATAATAAATGCAAATACGGCATGAATGACGCCATCATCCAGCACATAAAGCTGACCTGATTGGATGTCCCGTTCCAGCTTTGGTTCGGGAGCATCAAGCCCCTCCCACTGTACCGTGTTGCCATGGTCACGCATATGCTGCCGTGCTGTGGCATAAATGGGCAAAATGTGCGGCAGATCTGCCATAGTTGCTTTTCGTATCATAGGCGCATCAGTCCATTTCATCCAGTGTTAAGCGAAAACTATCCATAAAGTGCTCTTCAAAATAGCGCAGCTCCGGCAAATCGTATTCATCCAACGCCTGCTTGGTAGCCTGCGCCGCCTTTTTGAATTCGTTGTTGCCGGCCTTTAATTCCTCCAAGCACTTGATATAGGCGCTCAGTTTGTCAGCTACTTTTACCAGCTCTTCTATTTCGGGATCAGATGGCTGCAGAATTTCATCATAGCTGACACGCAGTTCCTCCGGCAGCATCTTCACCAGCTTCTCACAGGCTATGGATTCTACCTGCTTATAGGCATCACGGATAGATGGATTATAGTACTTGATTGGCGTAGGCAGATCACCGGTCAGGATCTCGCTTGCGTCGTGATACAGCGCCGCCACCGTTACCTGACCTTCGTCGATCTGTCCGCCGAAATATGTGTTGCGAATCACGGCTAAGGCGTGTGCCAGTATCGCTGCCTGATGGCTGTGCTCTTGAATATTCTCTGTGTAGCTGTTACGCATCAGCGCCCAGCGGTTGATAAAGCGCATACGGGCAATGTAAGCAAAAAAGTGGTTCATTCGGCAATCACTCCTAACAAAATATCTCCCTCTACGCCGATAATCGTCACCGGCAGCACTTGATTGTGCAGGTTTTCACCGTCCACCTCAACTTCCATATAGTTGGGTGCGTGACCGGCATAGCGTCCGTCCTTTGGTTGCTCAAACAGCACCTCGAAGGTCTTGCCCACACACTGTGCAAGGTACGCCCGGTGCATCTTCTCCGCCACCTTGGCACCTCGTGCGGCACGCTCATCCTTTACCGGACCGGGAACTTGCTGCATGTCGGCCGCTTTCGTGCCGGGTCGAATGGAGTAAGGGAAAATATGCATATCAGCAAAACCGCATTTTTCGATAAACGCCAGTGTCTGCCGGAACTCCTCCTCACTCTCCTCCGGAAAGCCGGTAATCATATCCGTGGTGATGGCCGGCTGATCAAAGTATTGGCGCAGCAGTTCCACTGACTGATAAAACCGTGCCGTATCATAGCGACGATTCATGCGTTTGAGGGTCGCATCGCAGCCGGATTGCATGGACAAATGGAAATGGGGACACAAATTAGGCAGATTCGATGCTCTGCGGCAGAAGTCCTCCGTAATGGTGCGTGGCTCCAACGAGCCCAAGCGTATCCTCATCTCTCCTGCCACCGCTGATACCGCCTCAATGAGATCAATGAGCGTTGTGCCGTCCTTTAAATCGTGACCGTAGGAGGAAATTTCAATTCCGGTGAACACCAACTCTTGATATCCCTCTTCACGCAGCTTTTTGGCCTGTTCCACCGCCACATGGAGCGGCAGCGACCGCACCGGCCCACGAGCATATGGAATGATGCAGTAGGTGCAGAAATTTACACAGCCGTCCTCCACTTTCAGCATAGCACGGGTGCGGCTGGTCATACCGCCGGCAGGTAGAATCTCAAACTCACGCCGTTTAAGAGAATCGTCCACATGGATCAGCGGCTCATGCTCCTGCACAGCCTGCTCCAGCAGGTCTAAAAAAACCATGCGCTGACCGGTTCCGGAAATCAGATCCAAGCCCAATGTTTTTGCCTCGTCCAAATGTGTCTGCACATAGCAGCCGCAAGCCACCACCACGGCATCAGGATTGCGCTTTTTGCAGCGGCGGATCATCTGTCGTGACTTCTTATCACTCACTGCGGTGACAGAGCAGGTATTGACGATATAGGCATCGGCAACACCCTCAAAGTCCACCAGTTCATGCCCCCGTCGCAGCAATTCCTGCTCCATGGCCTGCGTTTCATATTGATTCACCTTGCACCCCAAGGTGTAAATGGCTACTTGCATGGTCTTTCTCCTTGCGCTTTATCTACAAAGTCGCTATAATAGTATAGTTAATGTTTATTATAAAGCAATCTTTCGTCGGTGACAAGTCCCCGACTTTGCGAAATTGAGGTGCAGCTATGATTTATTTGGACCACGCCGCTACCACGCCGGTACCCCAGGCAGTGGCACAGCGGATGTACGATGTGCTGATGGGGCAGTTCGGCAATCCCTCCGCACAATATCCCTATGGTCAGGAAGCCAAAATAATGGTAGCGCAGTGCCGCCAAACCATTTCCGACGCTTTGGGCTGTGATGCCAAAAATCTCCACTTTACCTCCTGCGGCACAGAGAGCGATAACTGGGCCATCCAAGCGGCCGTGTGGCAGGGTCGGCATGTTGGCAAGCATATCATTACCACCGCCGTGGAGCATAATGCCATCATAGAGCCGTGCAAATGGTTGGAAAGGCAGGGCTATGAGATCACCTACCTGCGCCCTGATAAGAATGGCGACATTCATGTCCAGCAGGTGGCGGATGCTCTCCGTGATGATACGGTACTGGTGTCCATGATGCTGGTCAATAATGAAACCGGCTGCATTTTCCCCGTAAAAGAAACGGCGCAATTGCTGAAAGAGCGCAAGAGCCGTGCGCTGCTACATTGCGATGCTGTGCAGGGTTTTTTGAAAGTTCCCTGCAATCCTGTAAAGTGGGGCGTGGATATGATGAGTCTGTCCGCCCATAAAATCGGTGGCCCCAAAGGGATCGGTGCGTTGTATATTGCGGACAAGCTGAAAAATATTCGTCCTCTGTTGCCCGGCGGCGGTCAGGAAAACGGCCTGCGCTCCGGCACAGAGGCCACAGCGCAGATTGCCGGTTTTGCCAAAGCAGTAGAGCTCCGCACGGAGCAATTGTCTGCGGCGTGGCAGCACATGGCTGATATCAAGGATTATTGCCTGAAAAAACTCCTTACCATTCCCGGTATGGTAGCCGTAGGTAACGGCACCGCTCCTCATATTCTGTGCGTTTCTCTGGTGGGATACCCCAGCGCTAATGTGGTTACTGACTTGGGTGCGCAGGGCATCTGCATCAGTGCCGGCAGCGCCTGCCACAAGGGCAAGGCCAGTCATGTGGTGTCCTCTTTGGGTTTGGACAAGCGTACCGCCGGCGGTGTGATCCGCATCAGCTTCGGCCCCGATACCACCACTGACGAGATTGATGCCTTGTATATGGCATTGAAGAACCATCAGGAAAATCGTTTTCCCATGCTGTAAAAGGAGAATTCCCTATGTTCCACTATCTTCGCCGTGACAAAAGCTTCTATCAACACTTGTGGAAGCTGTCACTGCCCATGATCCTGCAAAATCTCATCACATTCTCCTTAGGTCTGATCGATACCTTCATGGTCAGCCAGTTAGGTAATTCAGCTATGGCTGCCGTCACCGCCGCCAATGTGCCGGTATTCTTGCTCATCAGCATTGTATTCGGCGTGCAAAGCGGCCTGGGTATATTGGTCAGCCAGTATTGGGGCAAGAAAGATATGCCCTCCATTTCCCGTGCCATCGGTGTTGCGTCCATCATCGGCACGATGATGGCGCTGATTCTCGCCATTGTTCTGTTCTTATTCCCAGTGGGGATCATGGACCTTTTAAGCAACGATCACGAGCTGAGTGTACTGGGTGCGCCGTACTTGCAGGTCATCGGCTTTTCCTATGTGTTTAATATGCTCTCCAGCGTGTATGTCAGCGCCCAGCGCAGCGTGGAAAACCCCGGATTTGGCATGAAGCTGTTTGGCTTTTCCACACTTCTCAATACCGGGCTGAACTATCTGCTGATCTTCGGTCATTGGGGTCTGCCGGCACTGGGCATTCGTGGTGCAGCCATTGCTACTCTTTGCGCCCGCATTGCTGAGCTGGCCATCTGCGTGGTGGTTGCGCTGCGCAGCAAGCGTCTGGTCATTGATTGGCCCGCCTTTTTCCGTCCCGGTTGGGATATGGTTCGCCGTTTCCTGAAATACTCCTCCCCCGTGGTACTGAACGAGGCTGCCTGGGGTTTGGGCAACAGCATGATAACTGTTATTTTGGGACACAGAAGCGATCAGGTCAGTTTTTTGGCGGCGTATGCCGTCACCGGTAATTTGGGGCGCTTATTCTTGGTGGTCTGCTTCGGTTTAGGCGCCGCCACCGCCGTCATAATGGGCAAATCCATCGGCGAAAGGCAAAGCAACGAGGATGTCCTTTCATTAAGTCATACCCTGTTGCAATTCTGCACCTTAGTAGGTGCAGCTCTGGCCATCATTTCACTGGTGTTGATTCCAATTCTGTTTGTCCCCGTGATGTTCCCGCTTTTCAACCTATACGACAAAACTGCCAAAATCGCTGCTATTTTAGCCATTACCAGCTTTGCCTCTACACCGTGGCATGCCTATTCCATCACGGCCGTCACCGGCGTATTGCGTGCCGGCGGCGATGTTAATTGGAGTACTGCTTTGGATATTGGTCCCCAGTGGCTGTTTGCTTTGCCGCTGACGGCGTTGTTCGCCTTGGTGCTGCCTTGGGGCTATTGGCCCATCTGCATTGCCATCCAGACCGAGAGTCTTTTGAAAGTACCGCTGTGTATGCTGCGTGTGCGTAGCGGTAAATGGATCAATAATGTCACGCTGCCCGACAAGGAGGAGATATGAGTCTTTTTATCTGTCCCATCTGTCGTGCGCCATTGCAAAGAGATGCGCATGCCTATATCTGCCCCAATGGTCATAACTATGATATCGCCAAAGAGGGCCACACCCATCTGCTGCCCGTCAACCGCAAAAACTCCAAAATGCCCGGCGATGACAAGGGCATGGCCGCAGCACGCAGTGCCTTTTTGAGCAAGGATTACTACGCTCCCCTGCGCCATACGCTGGAGGAACTGGCGGTAGCGCTGACGGATGCTGCGCCCCATGTGCTGGATACCGGCTGCGGCGAGGGATATTATACCAGCGGCGTATATCGTGCATTGCAAAGTGCCGGAAAGGCACCCACAATGGCCGGCATTGATATCTCCAAATTTATTCTGCGCCGCGCCGCCAAGCGCGAAAAGGATATTGAATTTGCTGTGGCATCCAGTTATCATCTGCCGGTGGCAGATCGCAGTATTGATTTCCTTTTGAATTGTTTTTCCCCTCTGGCATTGGAGGAATTCCAGCGGGTGTTGCGTAAGGGCGGACACTTCGCCTATGTCGTTCCCGGTGAGAAGCATTTGTGGGAACTGAAAGAAATACTCTATGACCATCCCTATCCCAACGAGATCAAGGAAACGCCTTATGAAGGGTTTCAGTATGTAACCATCCGCCATGTGGAATCTGTCATTCATCTTCCCTGTCAGGAGGATATCCACGCCTTGTTCCAAATGACCCCGTATTATTGGAAAACGCCCAAATCCGGCAGTGACCGCTTAGCGGCACTGAGCGAACTGGATGTCACGATTTCCTTTGACGTACACGTATATGAAAGAATATAGCAAAAGACGAGCCAAACTTGGCTCGTCTTTTGCTATGCAACATTTACCGCTTTTTTATAATAACCGTATAAAAACGCAGCCTATCCACAAAAGAACAGGCTGCGCTTATCGCATTTTATGCCCACTTACGCTTCATTTGCAGTTGCAAACGGTCGGAAATCATGGCGATGAACTCCGAATTGGTAGGCTTGCCCTTGGCCGAGTTTACCGTATAGCCGAAGTATTTTTGCAGCGTTTCCAAATCGCCCCGATCCCATGCCACCTCGATGGCGTGGCGAATGGCACGCTCCACTCGGGACGGCGTTGTGTTAAAGCGTTTGGCGACCTCCGGATAGAGCACTTTGGTAACAGCATTGATGACATCCATATCCTGCACGGCAATCATAATTGCCTCACGCAAATATTGATATCCTTTGATATGTGCCGGCACGCCAATCTCATGGATGATAGCTGTGACAGCACCTTCTAACTGAGGGGAATCGTTAGGCACCTCTTCCGTCTGAGTTGCCTGACGCATATGCTCCAGCAGTGATTGCTCGGAGCAGGGTTTCGGCAAGAAATAATAAACACCCAGCGCCATAGCTTCCGCCACAATGTGATCGGCGCAAAATGCCGACACAGCAATAACCTTCGGCTTTGTCCCATCATTCAGACGGCGCAATAATGCACCGCCGTCCAATCCCGGCAACAGCATATCCATGATCAATACATCCGGATGCTCCTGCTGCACGAAATGCAGCACCTCGTTTCCGTCTCCCGTGTCACCCACCACGATAAATTCTTCTGTATCTTCTATCGTCTTTTTCAGCAGCATACGAAATTCTTCGCTGGCATCAGCGAGTACTACTTTCTTCTTGATGTCCATACAGATAATTCCTCTCCATTGATTAACTCCCGCAAAAGCGGTTAACCACAAAACACCATTTATCGTTTTGCTTGCTTACAAATTATCATAATAGGACATCATTTTCAAGGGATTTTTGTCGAATACAAACAAAATCTTTTCGACATAATTCGACGCTTTGTGCATAGTTCCTATTTTACCAAACCACGGTGATACTCTGCATTGATTTCGTGCAGTTCTTTTTCTCCATCGATATATGGTTGGTAAATGCTTTCCACAGTGCCGCCGCCTAAGCTGCCACAACTATCACAGCCATTGCAGCTTCCGCCACAAGCACTTAGACCTCGGCGTACGATCTCCTCACGCTGGGTGCGTGTGGTATCTTTAATCAAAACAGATTGCATCATGTTCTCCTTTCACGCAAAAGAGGGCAGGTGCACCTGCCCTCTTTCCATTTACCCTGCGGATGTCAGCATATTTTCAATAAAAATGCCGTAACCCTGGTCTGGGGAGTTGACCAATACATGTGTTACAGCACCCACCAGCCGTCCGTTTTGAATGATCGGACTTCCGCTCATACCTTGTACAATGCCGCCGGTAGTCGCCAATAACCGTTGGTCTGTCACACGCAGCAGCATATTACGTGTTGATTGATTATGGGCGTATAGTCGTGTGATCTCCACTTCATACTCCTGCGCCTGATTGCCTGACACAGTAGCCAAAATGGTCGCCTTGCCGGTATTGACCTGCGCCGCCGCAGCAATCGGCATGGCATCATGTTCTGTGATAAAATCGTTGTCAGACATTTTTCCGAAAATACCGCTGTCTGTGTTGGCCTGCAATGTGCCCACATTTCGCTGCACTGAGAAATCGCCTTTCAGTTCACCCGGATCGCCACGCATGCCTATTTTTACCGCTTTGATACTGGTTTCCATGATTGTTCCCGTGGATAAAGGCATCAACATAGCCGTATCCACATCGGTAATGCCATGGCCCAGCGCGCCATATTCATGGGTCTGTGGATCATAGTAGGTCAGTGTACCAACGCCGGCCATACTGTCTCGAATCCATGCACCTAAGCGAAATGAGCCATCGGCGCATTGCACCGCCGCAGTGGTAGCCTTATGCTTTTTATCGCCACGCTGATAAGTCAGCGTCAGCGGTTGAGTGCCGTTTTCGTTAAGCAGTGACTGAATGTGCTCCGTTGATGTTATCTTTTCATTGTTGAGTTTGAGAATCAGGTCTCCTTCCTTTAAGCCACAGTCACTGGCAGGCGTTGCACCGGATACCTCAGACGTGCCGACCACCAGCACACCGTCGGAAAACAGCTTAATGCCCACCGCCTTACCTAACGGAATCAAAATGCGCTCATTGGGTGTTTCCTGCGCCCACACCGACTGCCAGCACAGCGATAGTGAAAACAAAACGGTAAACAGCAGTGCCAATCCTCGGTTTGCGGCACGCACCGAATGTGTTTCATGCATTCCATCACCCCTTATTCAATTTTTATCGTCGACGACAACACTAATTTGCGCAAAAAACAACATTTCATGCCACGCAAATTTCGGTGCAAATGGTAAAAAAACACCGCAGGAAAATCCTGCGGTGTTTGGGAAATTATGTATTAAAAATTGTCGCGGCTAAAGATCTTCAGAATATCATCAAAAGAACTATCTGCCTCGCTAGCTGCCTCTGCAGTCACACCCTCTGTTTCATTCAAAGGCTCAGGAGTTGATACGCCTTTGTTTTCCGGCTGCACTTCAGGAGCATCTTCTTCCTCATCATCAAGAACTACATTGTCCTCGTCAAAACCGGTAGCAATCACCGTCACGCGGATCTCATCATCCAAAGTTTCATCAAAAGCAGCGCCGAAAATCGTCAGTGCATCGGGATGCACAGCCTCCTGCACCAAAGTGGCAGCCTGCTCCACTTCCTCCAAACCGATGTCCATGGAACCGGTCACATTGATCAGCACGCCCTTGGCACCATTGATAGAGGTTTCCAGCAGGGGGCTTGCAATCGCCATGCGAGCAGCTTCTTCCGCCTTGCCCTTACCGGCTGCACGGCCCACACCCATGTGAGCAAGACCGGCATCCTTCATAACAGCAGTTACGTCGGCGAAGTCCAAGTTAATGAAACCGGTATCACGAATCAAGTCGGAAATAGACTGCACTGCCTGACGCAACACATCGTCAGCGATTTCAAATGCATTGGCAAATGTGATCTTCTGATCGGTAGCGTATTTCAAACGCTCATTGGGGATGATAACCAGAGAATCCACCTTGCTGCGCAGATCTTCAATGCCCTGCTCGGCCTGTGCCATACGGCGGCGGCCTTCAAAAGCGAAGGGCTTTGTCACCACGCCGACCACCAAAATGCCCATCTCACGAGCCACTTCAGCCACAACAGGAGCAGCACCGGTACCGGTACCGCCGCCCATGCCGGCAGTAATAAACACCATATCTGTTTCTTCCAAAGCCTTGGCAATCTGGTTGCGGCTCTCTTCAGCGGCTTTTTTGCCCATTTCAGGGTTTGCACCTGCGCCCTTACCATGAGTCACCTTTTCACCGATCTGAATTTTATAGTTAGCACTGGATGCATTCAGTGCCTGCTTATCTGTATTAATGGCAATAAACTCAACACCCTTGGTGCCGGAGCGCACCATACGGTTGACCACATTGTTTCCGCCGCCGCCAACACCGACCACCTTGATGTTTACAACACTTTCCGGGCCTGTTTCAAATCCAAAGCTCATTTTGTGGTTCCTCCTACTGTAATTTGTACCAAAATGGCAGAATTATCTACCGTAAAACGCAAGATAATGTGTATTATTTATATAATATAACGGATTGCCCCGAAGGTCAAGAGTCGCCTATAGATTTCACAAAAAAACTTCTAACGAGCTCAGGTCGGAATAAAGCTGGCCTTGCCTTCCTGGGTCAGATCAATTTTTCCCTTTTCGTTCCCTTCCAGCTTTTCAACCACTGCCAGCAGATAATTCAGCTTGTAATCCAAATCCGCATCAACGGGGATCTGCACTTCAAAACGATTCAGATAGCGCAAAGTAATGATGGAAGGATCACTCAAATCGATTGCCTGCGTTGCGCCCAGCATATCTTTATCAGATAGTTGTTCCAACAGAGGCAGCAGGCATGACAGCGCCATCTGATGCTCCTCATCTGTTTTAATCGTCTTACCGATTTCCGGGTCAGTCAGCTCCACGCCCGTAATCATGGTATATTTTGCCTTTTTCCCGTTGTCTTTACAATCCACCAGCTTGCCGCTGCTGGAAATGATCCAGAACTTGTTGTCCTGCTGTACTGCCGCTACTGACCGACTCTCATCCACATGAATACTCAACACATCGGGCAAACGGCGGCTGATGGTCACAGCCTGCACATAGGGCAATTTCGTGGTAATACGGGATGCGACCTCATATTTGTTCATGAAAAACAGATTTTGTCCCGCCGTGATGCCGCTGCTTTCCACGATTTCCTCCGCATCGTAAACCTTATTGCCTGTTACCTCGATGCTGTCAACCTTGAAAAACAGTGCCAAAGCGGCAATAATCGCACCGCAAATGACAACAAAGGTCAACAACCGATAAAGAATTGCGAACCTTCCTCGACTGCGTCTGCGGCGATGTCGTCTTTTTCTTGCCATACTATCTTCTTCCTTTATAACTCCCGAATATTGGCGCCCAGCGCCTGTAAATCTGTCACAATAGATTGGTATCCTCTGTGGATATGCTGTACCTGCTCGATCTGCGTCTGGCCCTGACATTGCAGGCCTGCCACGATCAACGCCGCACCGCCTCGCAAATCGGTGGCTCGGACCTTCGCTCCGCAAAGGTGTTTCACGCCGCACAAAATTGCGACCCGATCCTCCAGCCGGATGTTTGCCCCTAATCGCCGCAGCTCCGGTACATGTCGATAGCGATTTTCAAAAATATTCTCCACAAACACGGTGGTACCCCGACTTTTCAGTAACGCCGCCATCACCAATGGCTGCGCATCTGTGGGGAACCCCGGATAAGGTGAGGTTCGTATGGGCGAAATGGCCCGTAAAGCGCCTCTGCTCTTCAAGTAAATTTCCTTGTCCCGACTGCACACTTTGCAACCAGCTTGCATCAATGCCATTGTCACGGTGGATAGATGACGATATTCCACCTGTTTCAGTCGCACTTCACCGCCTGTAGCCGCTACAGCCGATAAATAGGTCGCTGCCACAATCCGATCAGCGAAGCAGCGATGCTTGCAGCCATGCAATTGCTTTTTTCCACGCACAGTGATGGCGGAGCTTCCCGCACCGCTGACATGCACACCCAGTTTTCTCAAAAAACGCTGTAAATCCACAATTTCCGGCTCACGAGCCGCATTGGTAATAGTGGTCACGCCTTCTGCTCCGCAGGCCGCCAACATAGCATTTTCGGTGGCTCCTACACTGGGAATGCTGAGCATGATTTCATCACCGCACAAGTGACAGGATCGGCAACGCAAATTGCCGCCCTCTTCCTGAATTTCTGCACCCAGTGTTTTCAGCGCAGCAATATGTAAATCAATAGGCCTTGCACCTAACTCACAACCGCCGGGATAAGACATCTCTGCCCCACCGCAGCGAGCCAGAATCGCTCCCAAAAAAATCACCGACGAACGCATCTGCCGCATCAGCGCTTCAGGAATGTCACAACGCATCAGCGTAGTGGTGTCAACGATCAGGTTATCTCCATCCCAGTATGCCTTGCTGCCTAAATGCCGTAAAATTTTGCAAGCTGTTTCCACATCGCTCAAATGTGGACACTGTTCAATAACACATAGATCAGCCGCTAAAATAGTTGCCGCCAAAATCGGCAGCACACTGTTTTTTGCGCTCTGTACCGTCAGTTCCCCACGCAGAGGCTGGCCGCCTTCCACTAAAATCCGGCTCATATTTGTCGCTCCGCCTTTCCTCGCTTTTTAGGCTATTGTATGCGAAAGGACAACATATTGGTGCTTGGACCTTAGCGCAAGCTCATCACAGTTTGATAAATTCGCTCCGTAGCGTCCAGAATCCCCAATTCCGCCATGCTGCGGCGCATATCGCTTTGCCGCTGGGAGCTGCTCAAAATATCACGAGTGGTTTCGTAAAGTTTGTCGCCGGACGCTTCATTTTCCAACAGCAGTACCGCGCCACCGTGCTTTTCCAGAATACGGGCATTCTTTTCCTGATGATTGTTCGTTACATAGGGAGATGGCACAATTACGGTAGGTACCGCCAACGCTGTAATTTCACTGACTGTTGACGCACCTGCACGGCAAATGACCACATCGGCGGCACGCATAACCACCGCCATATCATAAATATACTCACGAATATCCAGTTCCGGAATATTGGTCAAGCCTCGCTCTGCCAAATCTGTGCTCATAGTTTCCCAACCCCGTGCGCCCACCGCATGAATATGGTGGAACGGCTGGCCATCCGCTTTTTCTCGCTCAAAAAAGTCCAACATATTGTGATTCATCGTGCTGGCGCCAAGACTGCCCCAAAAGGACACCACCAACGGCTTACTATCATGCAAGCCCAGCTTTTGCCGAGCCTCGTCATGGCTCAATTCAAAAAAGTCACCACGCACAGGTGTTCCTGTCACAACGATTTTTTCCGGATGCTGATAGTGTTGACGGCATTCCTCGAAACCAACCATAATGCGGTCAGCAAATTTTTCCAGCATTTTTGTCGTCAGTCCGGGCACCATGTTGGATTCATGGACCGCCGTGGGGATACCTGCTTTTGCCGCATATTTTACCATGGGAAAGCTGGCATAGCCTCCGGTTCCCACCACCAGATCAGGCTTAAAATCCTTCAAAATAGCGTTTGCCTGCTGCCGAGCCGTCAGCAAATGGCCTACTGCCTTCATATTGTGCCGAATTCCTGCCACGCTGATAGAGCGCTGAAAACTGGATACCTGAACGGAGCGAAACATATATCCAGACTTTTCCACCAAGCCACGTTCCATGCCATCCGGAGTACCCACAAACAGCACTTTTGTATCAGGATCTTTGCGGCACATATAACCCGCCAGAGCCAGCGCCGGATTGACGTGTCCCGCTGTACCGCCGCAGGTAAAAATCACATTCATTGTTCAACCTCCTACCCATTCCGTGGCGCTGGAATTTGCCGTGAAACGCTTAGTACAATGCCCATTTCCACCAACTGTAACACCAGTGCTGTGCCACCATAGCTGAAGAATGGCAGAGAAATACCCGTGGCCGGTACCAATCCCGTCACCACAGCAATGTTCAAAAACGTCTGCAAGCTCAGATGAGTCATGATACCCACCACCAGCAGCGTGCCAAATCTGTCACGGGCGTGCAGTGCGATCCAAAATCCACGCAAAATCAGCAACGCAAAAATCAGCATAATGACACACGCGCCAATGAGTCCCAGCTCTTCGCATACCACTGCGAAGATAAAGTCATTCTGTCGTTCAGGGAGATACAGGAACTTCTGTCGGCTTCTACCAAGTCCCGTGCCCAACAGTCCGCCCGATCCAATGGCGATCAGGCTCTGGCACATCTGGAATCCGTCATTCAGTGGATCGATCCACGGATTTTGCCACATCTCAATACGGCTGGCGCCGTAGTGGATCTTACCGTGTTCCACCGCAAAAACATAGGCGGCGCCCACGATACCAACACTGGCAACGCCAGCACCAACCAGCAGTCGGTGCATGCCGCCGACAATCATCATGATAAGTGCCGTGCCAAAAATCAAAATGGTACCGGACAAATGAGGTTCCAGCATCATCAAAGCGCCGATAGGCACCAGAATAAGGATATATGGCTTAATGCCATATTTCCATGTTATCATTTTTTCACGCTTTTTAGAGATGCTGTCGGCAAAATATACAATGATTGCTAACTTGGCGATTTCAGACGGCTGGAATGTAAACAATCCGAGATTGATCCACCGTGTTGCATTATTACTGGTGATTGCCAGCGGGTTCTTAGGCACAATAACGAAAATCAGTAAAGCGATGGACGTCCACAATAAAAGCTTTGCGGCGCCACGCCATCTTTGATAATTGCTTTTTGCCACGAAAAACATAGCCGTCAGACCGGCAACAGCAAAAAATCCCTGACGCTTAAGATAATAAGCCGCATCACCGTCATGGTTATAGTAGGCCTCCGGAAAACTGGCGGAAAACAGCATAACAAGCCCCACCACCGTCAGCAGCAGCGTCAGCAGCAGGAAGGAAAGATCCATTGGTCCCTTGGCCGCTTCACGGCTCTTTTGTGCCATCTGACGCATATGTTGCTGTCTGGCACGCTGTTCCCTCTGTTTCTCTCTTGTCATATTCCGCCTCCTCTCCTTTTCAGTCATTTCTCAAAATCACATAGCAAAGCGCTGATATACACCCAAAAATGCCAACAGGCAGAAAATCAAGCTAACTGTGGTAAATACTGCCACCACTTTGCTCTCTTTCCAACCACACATTTCAAAGTGATGGTGCAGCGGCGCCATCTTAAACACTCGCTTACCGTGTGTCAGCTTGAAATAGCTGACCTGAATAATATCCGACAGCGTTTCGCAGATATAAACGATACCCACCAAAATCAGCACCAGCGGCATATCGTACGCAAAGGCCATCGCCGCCACAGCGCCGCCCAAAAACAGCGAGCCGGTATCACCCATAAACACCTTGGCAGGATGATGATTGTAGAGCAAAAATCCCAGCAAACCGCCTAACATCGCACCGGCAAATACGCCCAGCTGCGTGTAACCGCTCCAGATACCGCCCAGCAGCGCAAAGAACAGCGCCACCGGCAGTGTTACGCTGGAAGCCAGGCCGTCCACGCCATCGGTAATATTCACAGCGTTGACGGTGCCCACGATGATAAATGCGGCCAAAATCAAATATACGATCCACGGCAGCGCAATGTAAGTATTGGCAAACGGAATATATAGATTGGGCGTCAGCATGTGCTCAGCACGCATCAGACACAAGAATGCCACAGCTGCCGCCAATTGCAGCAAAAACTTCTGCATAGCCGTCAATCCGGTATTCTGATGATGCTTTACCTTCTGATAGTCATCAATATAGCCGATGATACCAAATACCAGAGCAAACAAGAATACATACAGATGTACAAAACTGCCGCCCAGCATACCCTTCCAGCCACACACGAGAATAGAAACAGCAATACCGATAATAAACATCAATCCGCCCATTGTGGGAGTGCCCTGCTTACTCATATGCCATGCAGGGCCAATCTCCTTGATACTCTGGCCTGCCTTCAAGCGAACCAGTGCCGGAATCAGTATCTTACCAACGATTGCCGTAACGATCAGGCTGATGACCGCTGCCAAAATAATCTTCATTTTCCTTCTCTTCCTTTCGTCCCACAAGGGGTCGCTTCTCTTACTTGTTGTTCAAATAATCTGCCACGACTTCACGCTCATCCAAATGATGCTTCACATGGTTGATCTCCTGATAATCTTCGTGTCCCTTACCTGCCAATACGATCACATCACCGCTTTGTGCATTGTCCATGGCATAGTGGATAGCCTCAATGCGGTTGATGACTATGGCATAGTCATCATAACCGGTCATGCCAGCCAAAATATCATCAATGATGGCCTGCGGATCCTCCGTCCGGGGATTGTCGGTAGTCACCACGCAGAAGTCTGCCATGCGTGCAGCAATCTCACCCATCTGCGGACGCTTCGTGCGATCACGATCTCCGCCGCAGCCAAACAAAGCCACAGTTCTGCCCTTAGCAAAGCCTTTGGCACTGCGCAGTACATTTTCCAAAGCATCGGGAGTATGTGCATAGTCGATGAGAATGGTGTAATCCTTACCCGGAGTAGGTACCACTTCCATGCGCCCCTTCACACCGTGTCCGTGCGCCATGGCATCCGCACAATCCTGCAAGCTCACGCCCAGGTTCCAGCAGGTAGCCAATGCATCCAAAGTATTATATACGGTGAAACCGCCGGGAATGCCAACAGAAATCTCCGCCCATTCCGTGTCTGCCTCAGCATGATATGCCACATGATCGTCAAACAATGCCACATTTTTGGCCATCAGATCCGCCTGATTATTTATGGCATAGGAGAAGCGCCGACAGGAACAGTTTTGCAACAAACGATCACACCATGCATCGTCATTATTATAGATGGCCAAGTCGCAGTTTTGGAACAATAATGCCTTGGCATCACAGTAGTTCTCCATGGACTTGTGGAAATCCAAATGGTCCTGCGTCAGGTTGGTAAACACGCCGATGGCGAAATGAATGCCATATACTCGATTCAAACTCAAGGCATGGCTGGAAACCTCCATCACCACATGGGAGCATCCCGCATCTGACATTTCACGGAACAGCTTGTGCAGCTCGAAAGACTCAGGTGTAGTACGCTCGGTGTGAATTACTTTGTCACCGATCATATTCTGAATAGTACCCACCAAGCCCACCTTGGCGCCGGCCTTTTTCTCCAGAATATTCTTGATCAGATAGGTACTGGTGGTTTTTCCGTTGGTACCGGTAATACCCACCATTGTCATCTCACGAGACGGATGATCGAACCAGTTATCGCCGATCACCGCCAACGCCTTGCGGCTGTCTTCCACCACCACATAGGCGATATCATCATCAATAGGATGCTCGCAAATTGCGCAGGCTGCGCCTTTTTGGGCGGCACCAGCAATAAAGCTGTGTCCATCGGCAGCAACGCCGGAGATCGCCACAAACAGATCGCCTTTCTGCGTTGTCCGAGAGTCATAACTCACACCGCTAATTTCCATATCCATATCGGCTGTAGCAGATATGATGTGCAAACCATTCAAAATATCCTTTAATTTCATGGAATCAACTTCCTTTCAACTCTTGTTATGCACTATTATAGCAATCACACTTTGCAGATGGCATCGCAATATGTGCTGTTTTTCCGGCAAAAAGTGCGCATCAGTCCGTTACGCCGGTATCGCCCAACTGTACTGTGATTACTGTGCCTGCATCCACCTTTTTGCCCGCCTTCACCGATTGGCTTAATACACGGACTGCACCGGAATCGCTGTCTGTTGTGCCGCTGAATCGGACGAGAATTCCCGCACTGGTTGCGGCATTATTTGCCTCAGCGGGGCTCTTGCCCACCAGTTCAGGCACCACGCATTTACTGGTTGGTTTTTTCGTACCGGCATACAGAATAACTGTGGAGTTGCCTGGTATAATGGCGCCTCCAACCGGTGTTTGGTCGGTAACCTTGTCACCGTTACCCACCACACGATAACTAAGTCCTCTGTTTTTCAGTTTCGCCTTTGCCTTTTGCAGGCTCATATCCATAACATTGGGTACAGTGGTGTCTGCGCCCAGCAATTCCTCTGCGGTGTAGGACGGCTCCATGCCCAGATAGGGCAGGATCTCCGACATGACCTCACTGGATGTCGGTGCCACCATGTTACCGCCGGATACATAAGTTCCGGTGGTTCGGCTGGGGGTATCCATTGTAATCAGCATGATCACTTCCGGATCATCCGCCGGCGCAAAGCACAGGAAGGAAACCACAACATCGCCGCTCTGGCCCTTATCAGCTGTACCGGTCTTACCACCGATACGATAGCCTGCAACCTGACCGTTTTTACCGGTGCCCTCAGCAACAACATATTCCAGACACTCACGCACATTAGCCGATGTTTCCTCGCTGATAACCTGCCGTACCGGTGTATTATCATGCTGATATGTTACATTACCGTCGCAATCCAATACCTGCTCCACCACATAAGGCGTGTGCAGATAGCCGCCGTTGATGCAAGCCGCCTGAGCAGCGATCAATGCGATGGGCGTTACATTAAAGTTCTGTCCAAAGGCATAGCAGGCCAGATCCAGCTTTGTGAAATCATCTGGTGCCTTGAAAATACCAGTCGCCTCTCCGCTCAAGTCTACACCGCTTCCGTCCATGATGCCAAAATTTTTCATATATTCATAGAACTTATCGGTGCCCAACCGCAAGCCATAGGTAATAAATGCCGGGTTGCAAGAGTTACCGGCGGATTGTTTCAGGGTCTGCAAGCCATGTCCGGAGGTATTGGAGCAGCTGATTCTGGCATCGGCAACCTGGATAGAACCACCGCAGTTAAATGTGGTGTTCATATCAATTACACCCTCTTCTAACGCCGATGACAACGTCAGAATCTTAAAGGTCGAACCAGGCTCATATGTATCGTTCAGGCATTTGTTACGCCACTGTTTCAACTGCATATCCGCCAGTGTTGTCTTGCCCGCCTTAATGGCCCGCTTCATTTTGCTATCCTGAATGGTTCCAAAATCATTCAGGTCATAGTTGGGATACGATGCCATGCCCAAGATGGCACCCGTCTTGGCATTGAGCACGATACCCGTAGCACCGTTAGCGGCATCAAACTTATCCACCATCTTCTCAATGCCCTTTTCCAGATAGTACTGCACGTTAGTATCCAAAGTCAGTACCAGATCGTTGCCGTTTTTAGCGGCAAAGTATTGATCGTAGTCGTTAAACAAATGTGTGTCTGCCGGGTCTTTTGCGCTGATGACCACGCCGCTTTGACCCTCCAACTGCTCTTCATAGCGGGCCTCCAGGCCATACAAACCCACATTGTCATTGCCCACAAAGCCTATCACATGGGAAGCCAGTGTGCCATAAGGATAGTAGCGCTTGGCATCGGCTGTCAAATGTACGCCGATGATATTGTTTTTATTGATATATTCACGCACCTTGTCGGCAATATCCTCATCGGTGCGCATTTTGATCACCTCATATTGTGAGTCGGTGCGATCCATACGCTTGCGTACTTTTTTCGCATCCAGATCCAAGATCTGAGAAAGGTCTTCTGCCAAAGAGTCCTTCGTCCATTCCACCGGATTTTCTTCGTCATTAATCGCTTTGTCGATCTCCAGGGGCGACAAGAAAATCGTCTCTGCGGTGGCTGAAATTGCCAGAACATTTCCGTTGCAGTCGTAAATCGTGCCTCGGTTTGCCGTCACCACCGTGGTCTGGGTCTGCTGATTGACCGCTTTGCTCTGCAGTTCTTCGTGCCGTGTGATTTGCAGATGGTACAGTTGGAAGAACAGCACCACAAACATGGCGATGCCCATAATCAGCATCATGATAAATGTACGGGTCTGTATGACACGGTTTGCTCGCCGTATTTTTTCACTTTTTCTCTGATTGGAATGGGGCACGATACATCCTCCTGACGCTTTTACCTGAAAACCAGCACTATTGTAACCACTTCACTATGCCAACAAAGGAGCAAGAAGTCTCCTTCTTACTCCTTGTTTTGTTTCACTATATGGCGCACCTTAGCGGAAATATTCCACCACAGATTTTGCACCCTGACCGATGGATGCCGCCGCTTTGTGCAACAGGCCATCGCTCTGCCCGTTGTATACGGTTACTGAATCGGAGCCGGACAAGTCAACATACTCAATCTGACCGCTGCTGGGCTTTTCCATGCCAGCCCGCTCTGCCACCTGCTTGATGGTCGCCAGATCAAATGTCTGCTCATATCGTGTCAGCAAGTCCACATGCTGACCTTGCAGATCCGATAACTGGCTCTCTAACTGGCTGACTGCCACGGTTGTTTTTGTCAGCTGCACATAGCCAAACATCATCACAACAACTGCCACGACCAATGCCACCAAACTACCTGCCAGCAGCGGTGACACATGTAGCCTTGGCTGCGCTGCCGATCTGGAGCGGCGCTGTATCTGCGGCTGCTCATGGCGCTCCGTACGAGGCATTCTGCCGGCTTCATCCAGATTGCGTTCTCTGACCAAAGCATCTAAATCGTATGCCAAGTTGCCGTAAGTCGGCGTATTCATTTTTCTTCTCTGCTCAGCCACGACCAGATGCTCCTTTCGTTTTTATTATAGTTTCTCCGCCACACGAAGCTTTGCGCTGCGTGCCCGAGGATTGTATTCCAATTCTGCCGCACCCGGCACAATGGGTTTGCGGCTCACCAGCTTCACCTTCGGTTTCTTACCGCACACACACACCGGAAAATTAGGTGGGCAAGTGCAGCCGGTTGCCAGGGATTGTAATGTTTTCTTGATGATGCGATCTTCCAGCGAGTGGAATGAGATTACAGCCAGTCTACCGCCCACATTCAGCTTGTCCACCGCCGCCGTCAGCATAGGCGGCAGTGCGTCCAGTTCTCCGTTCACTGCAATGCGGATGGCCTGAAAGCTTCGTTTTGCCGGATGCTGTTTTTCTCGCAGTGCGCTGCCCGGCATGGCAGATTTAATGATATCCACCAGTTCCAGTGTTGTTTCGATGGTCTTTTCTTCTCTGTGTCTGCAAATATGTTTTGCAATCACAGGCGCATATCGTTCTTCGCCGTATTCAAATAGGATCCGGCGAAGTTCTTCGTAGCTCCAAAGATTGACAACTTCCTTCGCACTTAGTGAAGCGGACCGATCCATTCGCATGTCCAACGGTGCATCATTCATGTAGGAAAAGCCACGCTCGACATCGTCTAACTGTGGGGAAGAAACGCCCAAGTCGAACAGCATGCCATCTACGCCGGCAATGTTCAGCTCGTCCAAGATTTCGCCAACGCGGTCAAAGTTGCTGTGCACCAACGTCACATGCTCTATGTAATCCCGCAATCGCTTTGTAGCCGCCTCCAGTGCTGTTTCATCTCTATCCACACAAATCAAGCGTCCCGTTGTTAGCCGTTTAGCGATTTCCAAGGAATGCCCGGCACGCCCTAATGTGCCGTCAAGATAAATACCATCCGGCCGAATTGCCAGCGCTTCCAGACACTCGTCCAATAATACAGGCTTATGACCAAACGCAACATCTTCCGTCGTATCGTGTGTAAACCGTTCTTCCATATCTTACAGACCCATCTCTTCCATGGCCTTTTCCAGTTCGTCCGTGGAGAACGCAGCCTCTTCCACAGCAGCCCAACGCTCAGCATTCCAAATCTCAGCACGGTCAAAGCTACCGATGATGATAACTTCCTTTTTCAATTCTGCAAACTCACGCAGTTTCACCGGCAACAAGATTCGACCCTGTGCATCGGGCTCGCAATCTGCCGCATAGGCAAACATACCACGCAGCTTTTTGACCTCGTTATAGGGTTTCTCTTTCAGCTGCGCCATCTTCTCGTTCCAGCTCTCGTCCGAAAACACGGATAAGCAGTGATCCTGCCCCATCGTCACATGGAAAGTCTGTCCCAATTCCTCGCGCAGCTTAGCTGGGATAAACAGACGTCCCTTGGCATCTATGTTATGTGCATATTGTCCGGTCACGTCTGTCACCTCCTCTATGGGTTTATATGGGTTTTTCCCCCACAAATAGGGGCACTTCCCCCACTCTTCCCCACTTCATAAAATGAGTATACATAATTTTCTTTCAGAATGCAAGGTTTTTTTGTGTTATCAGTCCCTTCCGCATTCGCTGTTTTTTCCTTATTTTTTACCTATTTTGACATTTATTCCCTACATTTTGATTTTTTTGCATAAAAAAGAAGACCCGCCCACAAAATATAGTGGTCAAGTCTTCTTTTATCCTACAATATTTGCTTTTTTAGAATTTATCACAAATTGTCCTTCTATTTTTGTGTATTATCACAAAAATCATTCTTCGGTTTCCACAGGATTCTCTGCTGGCTTTTCAATCTGTTCACGCTGTGCACGCATCTGTTCGGCAGAAGCGGCCTTAAACTTCACCCGGGACTCCTGTACCTCGCTCAAAGCCATCTGGATCGCCTCTTCAGTACGGCGCAAAGCATCCTCTGTATAGGAGTTTGCCACATGATACAGTTCCTTGGTGCGTTCCTCAGCACGGCGGATAATGTCAGCGCTCTTCTGGCGGGCCTGTTGCAGTGTTTCGCTCTCAGAAACAATGACCTTTGCATCCAAGTCAGCCTGACGCAGCATCTTCTCGACTTCTTTTTTAGCGGCAGCCACGTATTCATCACGGGCACGCACCAATTCCTGCGCCTTTTTCAGTTCCAAAGGCAACTTGGCACGGATTTCATCCAATAAATCCAACGCCTCATCACGGTTGATTACGCACTTGTCAGCGCTGAATGTAGCGCTCTTTGCTTCATCAATCATACCATAGAGCATATCCAGTAAACGCTGTACATCCTTATTTTCCATGCTTAGTTACCTTCCTTTCAATTCTTCCGCCACCGGTGCCGGAACATACCGTTCCATCGGCTGGCCATAGCGAATCATTTCTTTTGCCATAGTTGAACTAAAATGTTGATAAGCGGGGCTGGCAGGCAAAAATACCGTTTCCAAATCCTCCACAATTTCACGATTGATATTGGACATTTGATATTCCACATCAAAGTCAGAACTGTTACGAACGCCCTTTACTAAAATGTGTACATTTTTCCGGCGCGCATAATCTGCCAGCAAACCGCTGAACATCTCCACTTCCACATTAGGGATGTCTGCCACAGATTTTTCAATCAGCGTCACACGCTGTTCCGGTGTAAACATAGGCTGTTTCTTTTCGCAGTTCACCATCACGCACACAATCACCTTGTCAAAGCAATTGGATGCACGGCGAATGATGTCCAAATGGCCTAATGTAATCGGATCAAAGCTACCCGGATAAATTGCTGTTTTCATGCCTGTTCCTCACTTCCGCTGCGATGGAAAATCGTCAATTTAATCTTGCCATAGCGATACTCTCGATACATTTTATACGGTTCAGGCATGATCGGCAATTCTTTGTCCACTGCGCTTTCTGCCACAATTATACCATGCTCCCGACAAATGTCAAATTCTGCAATTTGCGTCAGTGCCTGTTCCAGTAAGTCGGATGCATACGGCGGATCCAGAAAAATCAAATCGAACTTTTCACCGGACTTAAGATATGCCATGGAATCACCCAATTTTACACGGGCTCTATCCCCCAAATTGCACAGTTCCAGGTTTTCACGGATCAGTTTCACTGCATCTGCCCGTCTGTCAACGAAGTGACATTCTGTGGCGCCACGGGACAGTGTTTCAATGCCAAGTTGACCGGTACCGGCAAACAGATCCAGTACTTTGCGTCCCTCAATATCAAATTGAATGGCAGAAAACAGTGCCTCTTTCACCTTGCCTGTGGTAGGCCGTGTTTCCATACCCTCTAACTCTTTCAAATTTCTGCCTCTTGCAGTTCCGGTAATAACACGCATACGTTGTCTCCTCAAATCATGCATCAATACGCAATAAGCATACCACAAACCCTTTTGTTTCGCAATAGGAACCTGTTTGTGCTGAATTTTTGCAAAAAAGAGGGCATCCGAAAGGATACCCTCTTCTGTATGTGATTACTCGCCCATGCGCAAGCGCACAGCGCTCTGTCTCGCCAATGCACGGTGTAACGATGCCTCGGCACGAACCATGTCCCAGCCGCCGAGCTTGTCGGCCAGACGCTCTCGTGCGCGCTTTTCAGACTCTGCGGCACGCTCTAAGTCGATGTTTTCCGCCAATTCAGCAGTGCGAGCCAGAATAATGATTTCATTGTGTGCGATGTTGACCACACCTTGTCCCACAGCAATATAGGCCTCGCCATTCTCACTGCGGCTTTTCACCACGCCGTCACACACAGCGCCGATTGTCGGTGCATGGTCGCTCAGCACGCCAATGCTTCCGCCATCCAAAGGGATTTCAGCATAGCTGCACTGGCCATCGTATACTGTACCACCGGCTGTGACGATTTGGAGATGGATCTGATCTTTCATAAGCACCTCTTACATCTTGTCACGCTTAGCAATGACCTCATCAATACTGCCGCACATCAAGAATGCCTGTTCGGGAATGTCATCGCATTCACCGCCCAGAATCACCTCAAAGCCACGGATGGTTTCCTCCAACGGCACATACTTGCCGGCAAGGCCGGTAAAGTTCTCGGCCACATGGAACGGCTGAGACAGAAAACGCTGGATACGGCGTGCACGGTTAACCACTGCCTTATCCTCCAGACTCAGCTCATCCATACCCAAAACGGCGATAATATCCTGCAATTCCTTGTACTTCTGCAGCACGCTCTGCACGGCACGAGCCGTTTCATAGTGGCGCTTGCCCAAAATATCGGGTTCCAAAATACGGGAAGTAGAGGCCAACGGATCCACTGCCGGATAAATACCCAATTCGGAAATGCCACGATCCAAAACGGTCGTTGCATCCAAGTGGGCAAATGCCGTGGCAGGAGCGGGGTCGGTCAAGTCATCAGCAGGCACATAAATTGCCTGAACCGAAGTAACAGAGCCATTTCGTGTAGAAGTAATACGCTCTTGCAGCGTACCCATCTCAGTTGCCAGCGTCGGCTGATAACCAACTGCAGAGGGCATACGTCCCAGCAGAGCAGACACCTCACTACCGGCCTGGGTAAAACGAAAGATATTGTCGATGAACAGCAGCACATCCTGGCCGCTGGCATCACGGAAGTTCTCCGCAATGGTCAAGCCGGATAGAGGCACACGCAAACGGGCTCCGGGCGGTTCATTCATCTGACCGAACACCAATGCCGTCTTGCTGATAACGCCGGATTCCGTCATTTCATTCCACAAGTCGTTACCCTCACGGGAACGCTCGCCAACGCTGGCGAACACGGAATAACCGCCGTGCTCATAAGCCACGTTGCGAATCAGTTCCTGAATCAGCACCGTCTTGCCCACGCCGGCGCCGCCAAACAGACCGATCTTACCACCCTTAGAATAGGGAGCCAACAAGTCAACGACCTTGATACCGGTCTCCAAAATCTCCGTAGACGGAGCCACCTCAGTAAACGAAGGGGCGGAACGGTGGATTGGCATACGCTTTGCCTCCACATCGCCCTTGCCATCGATGGGCTCGCCGATTACGTTGAACATGCGGCCCAGTGTTGCCTCGCCTACCGGCATCGTCACGGGAGAGCCGGTGTCCACAGCGGCGCAACCACGGGAGATACCGTCCGTAGAGAACAGCGACACGCAACGCACCGTGTTATCGCCCAACTGCTGCATGGTTTCCATCACAACCTTGCGGTCTTCCAGTTGGATCTCAATGGCATTATAGATATCCGGCAGATGTCCGGCAGGAAACTGGACATCCACGACAGGGCCTGTCACCCTTTTCACGATACCATGTTGCATAAATTACTCCATTCTGCTATCTAAGGTAGACAGCATTATTTTTTTGCTTTTTTCAAAGCATTGGCACCACCGACGATTTCTGCGATCTCGGTGGTAATCGCCGCCTGACGCACACGGTTCATCTTCAGGCTCAGCTGGTCGATGAGTTCCGTGGTCGCATCTGTAGCCGTGCTCATGGCGGTCATGCGAGCAGCCTGCTCGCCCACCTTAGCCTCCAGCATAACGGAAAGCACAGTGTTGTTCAGATACAGCTGCATCACATTTTCCAAAACGCTTTCCGCATCCGGCTCAAAGATATAGTCATTTGCCGTTTCGTTTGTTGTTTCCGGGGCTGCCGGCAACAGCTGCATAATGCAGGGTGTCTGCTGCAGCGCAGAGTGATAATGCTGATAGATCAGATGGATCTCGTCTGCCTCGCCATTCAAATACAAACGCTTGAGGTACTCAGAAACCTGCAAGGCCTCGTTCATATCAGGTGTATCACTCAACTCAGCAAATGTTTTGCTCACAGGCAGACCGGCATGCAAAATCACATCACGACCCCAACGCCCGCATACAACGACGGTGGCATCACGCTGTTCCTGCGCCAGAATCTCCTGGGCATAGCGCAATACCGCGTGGTTGTATACGCCGCAAAGTCCGCGGCTGCCCACAAACAGCACATAGCAAATGTGTTTCACTTCCTTGCGTGGGGCAAGGAATCGATTGGAATAGTTGTTTTCACCGGCAAGCAGCTCATCCAAAATTTTCTGGCTCTGCTGGGCAAATGTACGGATTCCATCCATACCGCCTTCTGTACGGCGCAGTTTTGCAGCCGCCACCATCTTCATCGCCTTGGTGATCTGCTGGGTGTTTTTCACACTGGAGATCCTCGCACGGATCTCACGCATATTGGCCATGATTCCTCCCCTCCTTTCTCTGCTGGTTCAAAGCAGCTCAGAACATTTCCTTAAAGGAACGAATGGTGCTGCGCAGAGTCTCCAGCATATCGGCAGGAATCTTTTTACCCGCCTGAATGGTTTCCACCAGTTCAGGCATAGCCTTCTTCACATAAGGTACGACCTCGGCCTCGAATCGAGCAATTTCATTCAATGCCACATCGTCAGCAAAGCCTTCATTTGCAGCAAAGATGGCGATCACCTGATCCTCCACTGCCATAGCAGCGTACTGATTTTGCTTCAACAGCTCTGTCATACGCTCACCACGCAGCAGTGTTGCCTGCGTTGCCTTATCCAAATCGGAACCAAACTGAGCAAAGGATGCCAGTTCACGATACTGTGCCAAATCGGTACGCAAGCGACCTGCCACCTGCTTCATAGCAGCCAGCTGTGCTGCGCCACCCACACGGGAAACGGACAAGCCCACATTGATAGCCGGGCGCACGCCGGAGTGGAACAGATTGGTCTCCAGGAAGATCTGACCGTCGGTGATAGAAATCACATTGGTGGGAATGTAGGCAGAAATATCGCCTGCCTGCGTTTCGATGATGGGCAAAGCGGTCATGCTGCCGCCGCCGGAAGCATCGTCCAGCTTTGCTGCACGCTCCAGCAGACGGGAGTGCAGATAGAATACATCACCGGGATATGCTTCGCGTCCGGGCGGGCGCTGCAGCAGCAGGGAAATTTCACGATAAGCTGCTGCCTGCTTGCTCAGATCGTCATATACGATCAGGACATCCTTGCCCTGATACATAAAGTACTCGCCAATGGCAGCACCGGCATACGGTGCGATATACAGCATAGGTGCCGGCTCAGATGCATGTGCGCACACCACAGTGGTATACTCCATAGCGCCATGTTCCTGCAGCTTCTGCACCACGTTTGCCACGGTAGATTCCTTCTGACCGATGGCCACATAGATACACTGTACGCCCTTACCCTTCTGGTTGATAATGGCGTCCAAAGCAATAGCGGTCTTACCGGTCTGGCGGTCACCGATGATCAGCTCACGCTGACCACGACCAATAGGCACCAGTGCATCAATAGCCTTGATACCAGTCTGCAGAGGCACCTTAACCGGCTGACGGGACAGCACGCTGGGTGCCGGACTCTCGATGGCACGGAAACCGTCGTTCTTGATGGGACCCTTGCCGTCCACAGGACGGCCCAAAGCGTCCACCACACGGCCGGACATTGCCTCGCCAACAGGCACCTCGATAATGTGGCCGGTACGGCGCACGCTGTCGCCCTCCTGCACGCCGGAGAAATCACCCAGCAGCACGACGCCCACATTTTCTTTTTCCAAATCCATGACCATGCCACGCAGGTCACCTTCAAAGGCCAGCATCTCACCGGCCATTACGTCGGCCAAGCCGGACACACGGCAAATACCATCGCTGACGCTGATGACTTCGCCGGTCTGGAACACATCAATGCTGTTGTCGGCATTCTTCAGCTGCTCACGAATACCCTCTAGCATAGACTGCTCGTTCTTATCCTCGTTGCGGGTGTTGTATTCCACCTCTTGGCTCAGTCGATCCAGCTGGTGGCTCAGGGAACCATCATATACCGTATCGCCTACACGCATCCGCACGCCGCCGATCAGGTTCTCATCCACCTCATTGTGGCAGGAAATAAATGTCTCACACAGAATCTGTGTCAGTTTCTTCATTTCTTCCTCGCTCAGCGGTTCGGGGCTGGCAATAGAAATATCTAATTTCTTCAGTTCGTTCATAGTCAAAATGTCACTGGGCATTGCTGCCACTAATTCTTTTACCTGCTCAATGAAACGCTGCGTCATGGCCTGACGGGCCGGAGCAAACTCATTTTGCTTCAGCACCTCGCCGGTCTGTGCTGCCACCTGTCGGACGGCATCGGCACTGACCTGAGAGCGCATGGTCTGTCGCAGCTGCGTTTCTGTTTTTGTTGCATTATCCAGCAAAGTCTGGGCCTCTTCACGGCCTCGTTGTGCCGTTGCCTCGCTGTTTTCCTGCATTTGCTGATGGGTATCGGATAGAGGCGCCTGTTCTCGCTGCGCTGCTTCCTGCTTGGCGGACTCCACATCGGCATTCAAATTCTTTGCCTCTTGCCGGGCCTGCTCCGCCTGCTCCAGTTCGCCGGAGATCTGCTCTTTCCGACCTCGGAACATTTTCACGATCATCTTGCGTGTCAGCAAGCCTAATGCACCGAACAAAATCACAAAGTTGATTACCGCAAATAGAATTTCTTTACCTGTCATGTCCGCTTCATCACCCCTCTCCTATCGGTTATTCCGGATTGCACCGGTTTATTCGTTCGTCTGTTCCGGCTTTGCGTCCGGCAGCAATTGCTTTGCCAGCACATCCACCAGTTCATCCATCTTCTCGTTCACTTCACTGCGAGCCTGATCGCCCTCCTGCTGCACTCGTTCTTGTGCTTGGCGCATAGCTTGCGCCGCCTCAGTCTGTGCTTGCTGCAGCACTTTGGAGCGTTCTTTTTCGTCAGCGGCTTTACCCTCCGCCAACAATTGCTTCGCCTCGGCACTACGAGCTTTCCAGCTCTCTTTCAATTCCTCAGCGTTTTCCTCTTTTCTCTGCTGTGCCTCACGGCCTTCTTCCAAGCCTGCCTGAATGCGGGCTTTACGCTCATCCATAAAGCTGATCAGCGGATCAAAGAGAAATTTTTTCAGCACAAATAGCAGCGCAAAAAAGCTAATGATGGTCCAGATTACTTCTGACACATTAATGCTCAAAGCGTGTGCCTCCTTTACTCCTCTGCGTTGCTTACACCTTACCGATCAGCATGAATGCAATCAGCAGGCCGTAGATTGTCAGTGCCTCCATCAGTGCCAGTGCGATGATCATGTTGGAACGAATGGTACCTGCCATCTCCGGCTGGCGTGCCATTGCCTCCATAGCTCTGGATGCAGCAATACCCTGACCGATACCGGGGCCGATCGTGCTCAATGCGATTGCCAATGCGGCAGCCAATGCAATGATTCCTGTGCTCATTTGTGTTTCCTCCTAAAAATTTTTATTCATAAATTAAATTAATAAACTGTTTATTCCTCTTCCGTCACTGCTTCCTCAATATAGACAGACAGCAGCATCGTAAAGACGATTGCCTGAATCAGGCAGAACAGCAGGCTCAGCACCTGCATGATCAGGGGCAATACCAACGGGAATAGCTCGCCCAATTGCTCGGTGACCATTTCCTCGCCAAACAGGTTGCCGTACAGTCGCAATGCCAGTGAGAACGGACGCACGATCTGTTCCACCAGTGTCAGCGGCAGCATCACGGCAAAGGGGGTAAGAAATGTTTTCAGATATCCCAAAAATCCTCTGCGCTTCACGCCCACGATATGTGTGGTAAAAAATGCAATGATTGCCAGCCCTGCAGTGGTGGAGAGATTTGCCGTTGGCACCGTGAATAGCTTTCCGGCTCCCGGCAGCAAACCACTATAGTTGCTCACCACAATGAATATGAAAAATGTGGCCATAATGGGGAAATAGCGCCGTCCATTTTCCGGCCCCATACTCCCGGTAAAGTAATCTTGCAGCTTTGTTACCGCCATTTCTGCCGCATTTTGAATGGGCCCAGGCACATCTTTCAGGCGTCGTGTGGCGATAAAACTGATGATGCCGATCACTGCAATGATGACCCACAACGACACCACCGCTTTTGTCACCTCCAGCGGCCCAATGGAAAATAGTACATTTGCGGTATCTTCCATGCTTTCACCTCGTCTCAAAATTTTTCATCATACTCAGTTGTCATTATTTTTCTGTTCCATCTTCTTGCTAATGCGGGTAACCAGTACAATACCACCCACGGATAGTCCCATAGCTGTGCCAATCAGCACTGCGTACAGATGGAATGGCATAACCTTACGCAGCAAAAATACGACAAGAAGTGCTAATATATCCATTAATTGCCGCAAAAAACTAACACCTAATACAGCGCTTGTCTTGCTCTTTTCCAAACTGCGTCGAGTCAGCATTGCACCGACTGCCGCCACCGCAGTTCCGAAAATCAGTCCGATCAGACCGCCTAAAATATATTGTCCAATAGGCATCTGCGTTCTCCTTTGACCTGCTATTTTTTTATTTGCGATTAGAATATATTCTTATTCTAACAATTGTTTCACGGCTTGTCAATTGCACAATCAAAACTTTCGTATCTTCATGCGCTCCTACTGTGCGGTATTGTCCTCGCATGTTGACAAATGGATTTTAGCCGTCTATCTTTTCCTTTATAAAAAACAGCCACGCAGCGAATGGTGTCCGCATAGTGAAGTTTTTTGACACAAAACCCGCCGAAGAGAG
>JAZLJB010000041.1:0-7117 GCA_045617685.1 Vescimonas sp. | reverse complement strand
CATCAAGCACAGCAAGGGCGGTCAGGCATCCGAGTTCATTTTGGATACATGGACAGAGGGTACCGAGATTGCCATGTCCGGCCCCTTGGGCAACTTCTATTATCAGGATCTGCGAGATGCCAAGCATGTGGTGGCATTGGCCGGTGGTAGCGGCATTACGCCGTTCCATTCCATGGCTTGCGCTGTTGCCGATGGCATTGAGGACTTCGATTTGACCGTGATTTACGGCAGCCGCACCCATGATAACATTTTGCTGCGTGATGAGTTGGATGCTGTGGCGGCTCGCTCCGGCGGCAAGGTGAAGGTCGTGCATGTGCTGTCCGACGAGGAGATGGACGGCTATGAGCACGGTTTCATCACTGCCGATATCATCAAGAAGTATGCACCCGACGGCGATTACAGCGTATTTGTCTGTGGTCCCAAGGCCATGTATAGCTTTTTGCACGGCGAAGTTGCTAAGCTGAACTTGCCCGATCGCCGTGTTCGCTTTGAGCTCAGCGGTGAGTTCGGCGATCCGGCACAGGATGCCGCCTATCCCAAGGATGCCATTGGTAAAGAATTTACCATCACCGTGCGTGTCCGTGGCGAGAAGTTTACCGTTCCCTGCAAGGCAGAGCAGACGCTGCTGCGTGCCATGGAGGCAGGCGGAATTCATGCTCCCTCCGATTGCCGCAGTGGCCAGTGTGGCTGGTGCCATTCGCTGCTGATTTCCGGCGATGTGTTCATCCCCGAAAGCACCGACGGCCGCCGTGCTGCCGACAAAAAGTTCGGCTGGATCCATCCTTGCTGCACCTATCCTTTGAGCGATGTGGAACTGGATGTCCCCACGCTGTACTAAGTAAAAAAATAACAGACTCTCGACAAAAGTCGAGAGCCTGTTTTTCGTATAAAGGGGATTGCTTTATCTCATACACTGAGCTGATCGTCCAGCACCAAGCCTTCATTGTGCTTGGTGAGGAATCCCAAAGACCAGGCGCCGCAGTAGGCGATGAAGTAGCGATCACGGAAATCCTGCAACACACGGGAATCTGTACAAAGCGTGATATCTTCCATCTTGCCGGGATATTCCTTAATGCGGATCAAGTGGCTGTACGGCAGTCCGGACATTCGCAGCTCCACGCCGTATTCGTTGCGCATCCGGTATTCAAATACATCGAACTGCAATGTACCCACAACGCCGACCACGATGTCCTCGTATCCGGCACCGGGGAATTTGAAAATCTGAATAGCACCCTCTTGTGCAATCTGTTCCACACCCTTGATAAATTGCTTGCGCTTCATAGTATCTTTGGGAGAAACCATGCGGAACATTTCCGGTTCAAAGGAGGGGATACCGGAGTAGCGGAACTTTTTGCCCGGAAGGGTAACCGTATCACCGATGGAGAAGACACCGGAGTCAAACACGCCGATGATATCGCCGGCATAGGCCTCATCGACAATTTCACGCTCGGCAGCCATCATGGTCTGGGGCTGGCTCAGGCGCATTTTCTTGCCGGATTGCACATGGTAATATTCTCTATCACGCTCAAATTTACCCGAGCAAATGCGCATAAAGGTCAGGCGGTCACGATGTGCCTTGTTCATGTTGGCCTGAATTTTGAATACAAAGGCGGAGAAATCCTCAGAGAAGGCATCTACCACGCCCTCATCGCTTTCGCGGGACAAAGGAGCGGTGGTCATTTGCAAAAATGCCTCCAAAAACGGCTCCACGCCGAAATTGGTCAGTGCCGAGCCAAAGAACACGGGGGATAGCGTACCGTTTTGCACGGCCTCTAAGTCGAATTCTTCGCCGGCGCCCAGCAATTCTACATCGTCTCGCAGCGTGTTGGTCAGTCGCTCGCCGATCAGATCGCTCAATGCCGGATCATCCAGATCCACCTCTGTGATAGCAGCCTTTTTGGCATGGCCGGCATCGGTAAAGTGGAGAATGGTGTGCTTTTCCCGATCGTATACGCCTTGGAACTCACTGCCGCAGCCGATGGGCCAGTTCACGGGATAGACATGGATGCCCAGCTCACGTTCTACTTCCTCGCACAGCTCCAAAGGATCACGGGTTTCACGGTCCATCTTGTTGATAAAGGTAAAGATAGGGATGTGCCGCAAAGCGCAGACCTTGAAGAGCTTTCTCGTCTGGGGCTCCACACCCTTGGCGCCGTCGATCACCATCACAGCGCTGTCAGCTGCCATCAAGGTGCGATAGGTATCCTCGGAGAAATCCTGGTGTCCCGGTGTATCCAAAATGTTGATGCAGTAGCCGCTGTGGCGGAACTGCATCACAGACGAAGTGACGGAGATGCCACGCTGCTTTTCGATTTCCATCCAGTCGGAGGTAGCTGCTCGAGCACGCTTACCCTTGACTTCGCCGGCTTGCGCAATAGCTCCGCCGTAAAGCAGGAATTTTTCGGTCAGCGTTGTTTTACCGGCATCGGGATGAGAAATGATCGCAAATGTCCGGCGCCGGGATATTTCATCGTGTAATGAGGCCATGTTTATTTTCCTCCTTGTCTTTACGAAAAAGAAATCCCTGAAACCGTTGCGGTTTCGGGGATTTGTGTGGTGGAGACTGCTGGACTCGAACCAGTGACCTCCTGCGTGTGAAGCAGGCGCTCTAACCAGCTGAGCTAAGCCTCCGTTGGTGACCCGTACGGGAATCGAACCCATGTTACAGCCGTGAAAGGGCCGTGTCTTAACCTCTTGACCAACGGGCCATATACATAAAACCCTGTCGGGGCACCGGTGAGGAAAACCTCACCGGTATTGGTAGCGGCGACTGGATTCGAACCGGTGACACTGCGGGTATGAACCGCATGCTCTAGCCAACTGAGCTACGCCGCCATGACTCTCTCGACAGGCAAGAATTAATATACCACGCAGAATTTTGTTTGTCAAGAAGTTTTTGAAAATAATTGAGAAAATTTTGGGATAACAGCACTTAAGTACACTTTCGCCCAAATGTCGTTTTATATCATAAAACAAGGCTCACCGCCGTTGACGGTGAGCCTTGCTGACAGTAGACGGAAAGGATTAATACATACCGCCCATGCCGCCCATATCGGGAGCGGCGGGTGCTGCGGGAGCAGCAGGTGCGGACTTGTCGGTCACCAAAGATTCGGTGGTCAGCACCATGCCACTGACGGATGCAGCGTTTTCCAAAGCGGAGCGGGTCACCTTGGCGGGATCCACGATGCCGCTGGCGATCATGTCGCAGTAAACTTCCTTGTAAGCGTCGAAACCATAGCCGTTCTTGCCGGAGGTCTTTACCTTCTCCAAAATCACGGAGCCGTCCAAGCCTGCGTTGGCAGAGATCTGACGGATGGGTTCCTCCAAAGCCTTGGCAACGATCTGAACACCGGTCTTCTCGTCACCCTCAACGCTGTCCAGCAGAGCGGTCACAGCGGGGATCACATTGACAAAGATGGTGCCGCCGCCGGCCACGATACCCTCTTCCACGGCAGCCTTGGTAGCGTTCAGGGCATCCTCGATGCGCAGTTTCTTTTCCTTCATCTCGGTCTCGGTAGCAGCGCCGACCTTGATTACTGCCACGCCGCCGGCCATCTTAGCCAAGCGCTCCTGCAGTTTTTCACGGTCATAATCGCTGGTGGTTACGCCGATCTGGCTGCGGATCTGGGCAACACGATCACGGATGGCCTGAGCATCACCGGCACCGTCAACGATGATGGTGTTCTCCTTGGTGACCTTGACCTGGCGTGCACGACCCAGCATGGAGATGTCAGCGGTCTTCAGGTCATAACCCAACTCTTCGCTGATCACCTGACCGCCGGTCAGAATAGCGATATCCTGCAGCATTTCCTTGCGGCGATCGCCGAAACCGGGTGCCTTTACGCAGACCACATTCAGTGTACCACGCAGACGGTTGACGATCAGGGTGCTCAAAGCCTCGCCCTCAACATCTTCGGCGATGATGAACAGCTTCTTGCCGGACTGAACCAACTGCTCCAGCATGGGCAGAATGTCGCTGATCACGGAGATCTTCTTGTCGGTGATGAGAATGTAAGCGTCATCGATGACAGCTTCCATCTTCTCAGTATCGGTCACCATGTAGGGAGTGATGTAGCCACGGTCGAACATCATGCCCTCCACGACCTCACTATAAGTTTCAGCGGTCTTGGACTCTTCAATGGTAATCACGCCGTCAGCGCTGACCTTTTCCATAGCCTCTGCGATCAGAGCGCCGATGGTCTCGTCGCCGGAGGAAACCGTACCGACACGGGCGATGTCCTCAGTGCCGTTGACCTTCTGGGACTGCGCACGAATTGCCTCCACAGCGGCGGAAACAGCCTTGGCCATACCCTTCTTCATCACAATGGGGTTAGCGCCGGCAGCCAGGTTCTTCAAACCCTCGCGCACCATAGCCTGTGCCAGCAGGGTAGCGGTGGTGGTACCGTCACCGGCCACATCGTTGGTCTTGGTGGAAACCTCACGCACCAGCTGTGCGCCCATGTTCTCAAACGGATCGTCCAACTCGATCTCCTTGGCGATGGATACGCCATCGTTGGTGATCAGAGGAGCGCCAAACTTCTTATCCAGCACCACATTGCGGCCCTTGGGGCCCATGGTGACTTTAACGGTATCAGCCAGCTGATTAACGCCGGACTCCAGTGCCTTGCGAGCTTCGTCGCCACGCAAAATAATCTTTGCCATACGAATTACCTCCTAAAACTATTACTCTACGATTGTCAGAATTTCGCCCTGCTTCACGATGATGAACTCCTCGTTGTCCAAAACAACCTTGGAACCGGCAAACTTGTCGGTAATCACCTTGTCGCCTACCTTGACGGTCATGGTCACGGTCTTGCCGTCCACATTGCCGCCGGGGCCCACGGCGATAACTTCTGCCACGGAGGGCTTCTCCTTGGCGGTGCCGGTCAGGATGATGCCACCCTTGGTGGTTTCCTCTACTTCGATCATCTTCAGAACCACACGGTCTGCAAGCGGTGTCAACTTCATGGTTGAATCCTCCTTATATTTTTATTATCAGTAAACAAATTCAGCGTTAGCACTCAAAAGCTGCGAGTGCTAACGCTGATAATCATACCACATTAAAATAGATTTTCAAGGGGAAAAAGGAAAAAAAGCCAAAAGTTCACAAATTTGTTAAATTCATCCGCCCCAAAAGTCAGCTGCGAGCAGTAGCATTGCAGTCACACCCCTGAGGGCCGAAGAAGTTCAAGCGCTTTTCGCTCAAGCGAATGACTACCTCGGAATTGGTAATGCACTCGCCGTCCAGACATGTCACAATGTCCGGCTGATCGGAGGTAATGCGGATGACCTTGGGCGTAGAGCAGTGGGCCACATGGGGGAACTTACGATATTCACCCTTGGAGTAAGGTGTCACAAATCTGGCAAAGGTCAATCGGTTGATCTTCTTTACCACCAGCGTGTTCAATACGCCATCGTCCATGCGTGCCTCGCCCACCGGCATAAAGCCGCCGCCGTAATAGCGTCCGTTGCACACGGCTACCAAAGCATAGTCGCCCTCGACAGGCTGACCGTCCAACTCCACCGTCCAGTGAGAAGCAATGCCCTTGAACAGGAAGTTCACCAACAGGGAGGCGATATAGCTGCCTTTGCCGTCCAGCAGGGGACTTTCGCCGTATTTATGTACATCCTTTGCCACCCGTGCATCAATGCCGGAGCAGGCAATGGTCAGGGCAATGCGACCGTTCACATCAATGGCATCCATGGGGAATTGCGGACCGTTCCACAGGTTTTCGGCGTCCTTGAACTGCTGGGCGCAGTCACCAAAATTTTTCAGAAAGTCATTGCCGGTGCCGATGGGGATGCAAGTCATAGCGGCGTTATCAAACCCGATGATACCGTTGGCAACTTCGTTGATGGTACCGTCACCGCCGCAGGCGTAAAAGCGCAGATCTTCGCCGGTCTGGCATAGCTGCCGGGCGAGCTCGGTGGCATGACCCTGCTTCTTGGTCAGGATGCATTGCACATCCAAATTGTATTTGCTGCGCAGGGTGTCAGCCATGTCATAAATGTGTTGACGGCTGTCGGTTTTTCCGGCGGTGGGATTAATGATGAAAATATGTTTCATGGGCAAGCCCTCCCGAATAATACTATCTTTTTATAATTGTAGCAGAGCCGGGGAAAAAGTAAAGAAATAAATTGTGAACAAATGATAAAAATCGACACAAAGTTATACTTTTCCGTACATGAATACATCACACTTGATCATGCCGTTGTATAGCTTGCGCTTCTTGTCTGCGGTCTTGCCAAAAGTGCGTTCAAATTCCGTGTGGCTGGAGAGCACCAGAGTGCGCCACTTAGGCGGCAAATTGCGCCAGGTCTTGCCGAATTCACGATATAGCTCCTCTGCCTCTCGTTTTTCCAGCAATCGCTCACCGTAAGGCGGATTGGTGACCAGTTGACCGTATTCGCTGTCACGGTGGAAATCACGCATGTCGGCAACCTCAAAGCGGACAATATCATCCACGCCGGCCTTTACGGCATTGTCACGGGCAATGGCAACGGCACGGGGATCCACATCGCCGCCCCAAATGTCATAGTTGCCATGAAACTCCTTGTCCATGGCTTCATCAGCAGCATCCAGCCAGATATCGGAAGGGAGAAATGCCCACTTCTGCGCAACAAAGCTGCGGTCAAGACCGGGCGCGCGGTTTTTGGCAATCAAAGCGGCCTCGATGGGGATGGTGCCGCTGCCGCAGAAGGGATCGCAAAAAGGATCGCGTCCACGATAGCGACTCAATAATACCAGGGCAGCAGCTAATGTTTCACGCAGTGGAGCATCCACACCTACAGCGCGGTAGCCGCGCTTGTAAAGCCCTTCACCGCTGGTGTCCAGGCAAATGGCAACGTCATCCTTGAAAATGGAAAACCGAATTTGGAATTTTACACCGGTTTCAGGAAACTGCTCCACGTGATAATGTGCCTTAAGCCGCTCAACCACTGCTTTTTTGATAATGGATTGGCAGGCGGGAACAGAGTGAAGCTGGGAAGAAATGGAGTATCCCTTTACCGGGAAAGCGGCATCGCCGGGAAGATAATCTTCCCATGCGATTGATTTGGTGCCCTGAAACAGATCTTCAAAGCTGCGGGCGGGAAACTGACCCAACACCATCATTAC
>JAZLJB010000040.1:0-10186 GCA_045617685.1 Vescimonas sp. | reverse complement strand
TACCCGCATATTTCCCCAACAGCGCCACAATCTTAAATTCATTGACTGTTAAATGTACATTCTCGCCATTTACCAACACTTGATGTTTATCGTAGTCAATGGTCAAATCGCCTGTGATGAATTTGCCGGATTGGGCAATTTTCGGATTAGACAATGTGGTACGTGTATGTCGTATTGCTGCACGGATGCGTGCCAACAGCTCGCCCGACCCAAACGGTTTGACCAAATAATCGTCGGCACCGTAATCCAACGCTTCCACCTTGTCTCGCTCATGAGTTCGTGCAGACACCACAACGATTGGCAAATTAGACCATTTCCGCACTTCCTTCAGTACCTCAATGCCGTCCATATCCGGTAAGCCCAAATCTAAAATGATCAGATCCGGGCAATGGGAGGAAATCATCGTCATGGCCTCTTCACCAGTGCGGACAGGCATGCTATCAAAGCCATTTGCGTTAAGAATCATAGAAATGAAATTGCTGATACTTTGGTCATCTTCAACCACTAAAACTTTATCTTTGATATTCATCGTCAACATCCTTTCGTCTGTGATTCATCATCCATCGGTAGTTCAATGGTAAAAATTGCTCCGCCGTCAGGTCTATTACTTCCCGAAATCTTGCCGTTATGGGCTTGCACCACAGTCTGGCATACCGAAAGGCCAATGCCCATATTTCGCTTGGTATCACCTCGCTGCGCCCGGTGGGCTGCCGCATCAAACAAATGCCGTAATGTTTCCGACGGAATCCCCTGCCCGTTGTCTTCCACATGGATACATGCCATACCGTCCTTTCCGAACAGTGTGATAATAATCTCACTTGTGGTTTTCCCGTGCAGCATAGCATTTTCCAGCAGATTTGTAAGAACCTGCTCTATCAGTAAGGCATCCACCGGAATCACCAGAACTTCCTCCGGAAAATTGACCTTTACCTTAACATTGTTTTCCTTTTGTCTGCGCATAAACTTGCCGACGGCAGCAGAGATGATTTCTTCTGCCACCTCTGGCTGTTTATTGACACAGGCGTCCTCTGTATCAATGCGAGTAATAGACAGCAGATTCTCCACCGTGCGGATGAGCCACAGCGCATCTTCATTCGTATTGCGCAACAACTCTTGTTGCTGTTGTGGTGTCAATCCCCCCCGCTGTTCCAGCAATACATTTGTGGCGCCCACAATACCCGTCAACGGTGTGCGGATATCATGAGAGATAGCACGTAAAAGGTTGGCATACATGCGCTCCTTTTCTGCGGCTCGCATCATTGCATCACGCTCTTTGGCCTTGCTGGTAACCGTGGCGGTAGTAATAGATATCACCATCATTACCAAAAAGGTTAACGGAAAACCTGCCAAAGTAAAACTGACTTCCCAATACGGAGGAGTGAAGATATAGTCCACACTTAAAACGCCCACAACTGCCATGGCAATACTGAATAAATAGCCGTCCGTCATAAGGGCAGTCAGGAATACCTGCAACAGGAAAATCATTGCTACATAGCTGGTATCATTGTCGGGATCAAAATGCCGCAGTACTAAACAAAAAATGACCGCACCTAAAAACAGCAGCATGGAGATAATAAAATCACGGGAGGAGTACAAAATGTGCGGATTGCTCACAGCTGTCTTTTTCGTCCACTGTTCCGGCCATTGCAACATGCGATCACCGCCCTTTCGTGGTTTGCATCATTGTACCACAAAACTTTGTTAAATACTCGTTAAGATATAGCCGCTTGACAATTAAACTACTATTTATATAATGAATTAAGTTATATAACGCCGCATGAAATATCAAAGGAGGGAAACACCGTGTATGATGTGGTGATCATCGGCGGCGGCATCATTGGCTGCACCTTGGCAAAATACCTGAGTCGATACAGCGGAAAATTCTTGCTGATAGAACGAAATGACACCATTGGCGGCAGCATTCCTCCGGATATTGGCGCCATTGTTCATGCAGGGTTTGATGTATCTCCCCTCTCCCCTGCGGCACGATATGGCGTGGAGGGCAATGCGCTTTTAGCTGCGGCAAGTCAGGAATTATCGTTCCCCTATCGACGCTGCGGCGCTTTATTGATCGGCAACAGCCAAGATGACTTCCCCAAATTGCGGGAATTGCATCAGCAGGGCAAGAAAAACAGAGTCCGTGGGTTACAACTCCTTTGGGGCGATGCTATGCGAGGAAAAGAGTCTTCATTGCCCGGCAATGCAGCGGCAGCCATGTTTTCCCCCACCGATGGCGTAACAATGCCGTTACCCATGATGCAGGCCATGGCCGCAGCCGCCCGGCAAAACGGCTTTGAAATTTCTGTTGGCACCGCCGTGCACCGCATTGCCCGCTCAGGCAAATATTTTTGCGTAACTTCTGCTCATGGCACGGTTTTGACCCGCGCGGTCATCTGCGCCGCAGGCAATGCCGCCGCCAAGTTTCACAATCAGCTTTGCAGCGATACGATTACATTACAAAATCAGCATATTGCCTATGGCTGCAATCCCTCCCCTATTCCGTGGCGGCGCATTGTTTTATCTCTGCATCACGAAGGTGCTATAATTCCCCTGCCCCAGGGTGGAATTTCATCCCGCTTGGCAGCGCCTTTTGACGGCCCGGCGATCTCCGTTCCGTACTATAAGTTGCAGCAAGGTAAAATGATCGTTGGCGAAAGCTGCGATGGCTTTTTCGAAGTAAGCGGCATCGGACAAACCGGCGTCACCATGTCATGTGCCATAGGCCGTGAGCTGTCTATGGCCGTGGCGGATAAATTGGAGCTGAAAATATACGATAATGATTGAAATAGCACCTGCAAAAGTGGTATGATAAGAGGTAAGATATTTTCAATAACTGGAGTCCGATATATGAACGAGTTTTTTGCAGGAAATTTCGATATAGCAGTCATCGGCGCCGGACATGCCGGCATTGAGGCTGCACTGGCCGGTGCACGCATGGGGCTGGAAACCATTTGTTTCACCATCAATCTCGATGCCATCGGCAATATGCCCTGCAACCCTGCCATCGGCGGCACTGGAAAGGGCCATCTGGTGCGGGAGCTGGATGCGCTGGGCGGCGAAATGGCAAAGGCCGCCGACAAGGCCTGCATTCAATACCGCCTGCTGAACAGAGGCAAAGGCCCTGCTGTCTGGTCACTGCGTGCGCAAGCCGATCGGCGCACCTATCAACGGGTGATGAAAAAGACTCTGGAGCAGCAGCCGCATCTGACGGTGCGACAGGGCGAGGTCGTTGCTTTGCGCGCCGAAAGCGGTCACATCAGCGAAGTGGTTTTGCGCACCGGCGCTGTGTTTCATGTGAAAGCCGCCATTATCGCCAGCGGCACATACCTCAACGGGCGCACCATTATCGGCGAATGTGTGGAGCAATCCGGTCCGGACGGCATGCACGCCGCCACTGAGATGAGCCGGAGCCTTTTGGAGATGGGATTGCCCCTGCGCCGTTTCAAAACCGGTACACCGCCTCGTGTCAATGCCCGCAGCATCGATTTTTCTCAAATGGAAGTGCAAAAGGGTGACGAGGATCCCCTGCCGTTCAGCTTTGAAACCACGGCTGTGCCGGAAAATCGTGCTGTATGCCACTTGACCTACACCACACCCACTACTCATCAAATTATTTTGGACAACTTGGATCGCAGTCCCATCTATTCCGGCGTGATCGAGGGCATCGGTCCTCGCTACTGCCCATCTATCGAAACGAAGATCGTGCGATTTCAGGATAAACCCCGCCATCAGCTTTTTGTGGAGCCTATGGGGCTTGATACAGAGGAAATGTACATTCAGGGCTTTTCCTCCTCTATGCCGGAAGAAGTACAACTTGAGATGCTGCACTCTGTGCCGGGACTGGAACACGCTGTGGTCATGCGTCCGGCGTATGCCATTGAATATGACTGTATCGATCCGTTGGCACTTAAGCCCACATTGGAAACCAAGCAGATTGAAGGACTCTACGGCGCCGGACAGTTTAACGGCTCCAGTGGCTATGAAGAGGCCGCCGTGCAAGGTTTCGTAGCCGGCGTCAACGCCGCATTGAAGCTCAAGGGCGAGGAGCCCATGATCCTCAAGCGCAGCGAAAGCTACATCGGCACTTTGGTGGACGATTTGGTGACCAAGGGTACCAATGAGCCGTATCGCATCATGACCTCACGCTCTGAATACCGCCTGCTGCTACGGCAGGACAACGCCGATCAGCGTCTGTGCGCTATCGGGCATCGTATCGGATTAGTATCCGATGAGCGTTTGGCGCAGGTGGAAGAAAAATATCAGGCTGTGGCGCAGGAGATCCGCCGCTTGGAACACACCGGCGTGGCCGGCAGCGATGCGCTGAATGCTATGCTGCAATCGAAAAACTCCACCCCCATTACGGATGGCTGCCGTTTGATCGACCTGCTGCGCCGCCCGCAGGTGGGGTATCTGGATCTGCTGCCCTTTGACAGCAGCGCTCCCCAGCTGCCTAAGGCCGTGCGGGAGCAGGTGGAGATCAGCGTGAAGTACGACGGCTATATCCGCCGACAAATGCGTCAGGTGGAGGAGTTCGAAAAACTGGAAAAGCACACATTGTCACCCGACATGGATTACAGCCATATTCAAGGATTGCGTTTGGAGGCAAGGGAAAAACTCGACGAGATCCGCCCGCTGAATTTGGGACAGGCCAGCCGCATTTCCGGCGTATCGCCGGCAGACATTGCGGCGCTGATGATACATTTGGAGAAATCAAGATGAAAGTCATCGATCTGACACATACTATTAAAAACGACATGCCGGTATATCCCGGCACTGAGCAGCCGCAATTGACCACCGCCTGCACAATTGATCAGGTGGGCTATCGAGAAACGCTGATTCACATGTATTCCCACACCGGCACTCACATGGATGCACCGGCCCACATGGTGGCATCGGGCATGACGCTGGATGCGTACGATGCCGGGCGTTTGATTGGACGGGGCATCGTGGTGGATTGCCGTGGTGAGGATGTCATCACGCTGGAAAAGTTGCAGGCATATCCCCTACAGGATGCGGAATTTGTGCTGTTTTGCACCGGTTGGGACAAGCGCTGGGGTCAGGCCGACTACTATCAGGACTTCCCTGTCCTTACCGCAGAGGCTGCCGCCTATCTGGCCACACTGCCGCTCAAGGGCGTGGGCGAGGATTGCATTTCCCTTGATCCGTGCGACAGCGAGGATTTTCCCAATCATCTGACACTGATGCGTTCGAAATTTTTGAACACGGAAAACTTAAAGAACTTAGACCAATTGATCGGCAAGCGTTTTCTATTTGCAACGCTTCCGCTGAAATTTGAAAATGCTGATGGCTGCAGTTGTCGTGCTGTGGCGATCGTAGAGGAGGATTCATGATGGGTAAGCTACGGTTTTACTTTGCGCTGTGGATGGCAAAGCTATCCATTCCGGCGCTGAAAATAACGCACCACAATGGCACCGATTTCCCCGGCAGTCTGGCCATTAAGCTGTGTCCGGATTTCCTGCGCTATATCGGGCGTCCAAAAACCATTATCGCCGTGACCGGCACCAACGGTAAGACCACGGTGAGTAATATGCTCAGCGATATTTTGGAACAGAGCGGCCACAAGGTGATGAACAACCGTGCCGGCAGCAATATCACCTCCGGCGTCTCTACCGCATTTATCCGCAACTGCAATTTGCTGGGCAAGGTAACGCAATGTGACATCGGCGTGTTGGAGGTGGATGAACGCAGCTCACCCCGCATTTACCAATATGTTACGCCGGATTTTGTGGTCATTACCAACTTGTTCCGTGACTCCATCATGCGCAATGCCCACCCCTACTTCATTGCGGATATTCTGTCTGACACCATCCCCAAGAGTGCCAAGCTGATTTTGAATGCCGATGACCTGATTTCCTGCGGTGTGGCACCGGAAAATGAGCGAGTCTACTTTGGTATCGACCGCATGGACGGCGATGTGACCGATTGTATCAATCTCATTGACGATGTACGCATCTGCCCCAGATGCAATGGCAAATTGGTATATGACTATCGCCGCTATCATCACATTGGTAAGGCACGGTGCGCAGATTGCGGCTTCGCCTCGCCGGAAAGTCAGTATCTGGCACAAAATGTGAATATGACCGACAAAACAATGTTGGTTTGCGAGGGCGATGAGCAATATCAGTATCCTCTGATCACCGACAGCAATTTTAATGTCTACAACACACTGACGGTAATTACCATGCTGCGGCAATTGGGTTATACCCACCAGCAGCTGATAGATCTGCTGTCCCACACCACGGTGACGAAGACTCGTCACTCCGAGGAGGCGGTGGGTGATGTGCATCTGGTGCGGCAGATGTCCAAGGAGAAAAACGCCTTGGCCGGCTCCCGTGCCTTTGACTATATCGCCGGTCGTTCCGGACGCAAAGAACTGCTGCTGATGATGAACTGTCTGGGCGACACCCAGCACTGGTCGGAAAATACCTGCTGGATCTATGATGCCGACTTCGAATTTTTGAAGGATGAGAGCATCGTTCAAATCGTCTGCGCCGGCTCCCGTGCCAAAGACTACAAGCTGCGCTTACTGATGGCCGGTGTGCCGGAGGATCGCATCGTGTGCCACGATGATGAGTTCCGTGCCGCAGATCTCCTGCACTTCACGCCGGGTGATGATATCTATCTGCTCTATGGCACAGACTCGCTGGCCCGTGCGTACAAGGTCTATGACTATATGAAGGAACTGGCACTGGCCAAAGCGGAGAATAAGGAGGTGCAGGCATGAAGGTAGAAGTATTATTCCCCGAAATCTGCAATCTTTGCGGTGACGGCATGAACATCCGCTACCTCAAGCAATGCTGCCCCGAGCTTACCGTGATAGAAACCGATCTGAAATCCCGCCCTGCCTTTTTAGATGAGGATATCGACCTGGTATATCTCGGCTCCGCCACGGAAAAGGGCTTGCAGCTGATCGTTGCCGCTTTGTCACCGGTCAAAGAGGAGCTGGTACAGCGTTTGGAGAACGGACAGCGGATGCTGGTGACCGGCAACGCCTTGGACGCTCTGGGCAATTATGTGGAAAGTGATGCGCCATTCCGTTTTGACGGTTTGGGCATTCTTGACACCCACGCCGAATACCACATGATGAAACGCCACAATAGTTTCTTCCTCGGCACATTCGATACCGGCGAGGAGCACATGGAAATCGTGGGCTTCAAGAGTCTGTTCGGCCACACATACGGCTCCGGCTTGGAAGATCCTCTGTTCTCTGTGGTGCGTGGCGTTGGCCGACAGCCGGGCGCTTTGGTGGAAGGCTTTTATCGCAACAACCTGATGGCCACCTATCTGACCGGCCCACTGCTGGTACTCAATCCGCCGCTGTGCAAATGGTTGCTGCGGCAAATGGGTGCTGATGATCATTTGGCATTTGAGGAAGCTGCTATGGATGCCTATGCAAGGCGTTTGGAAGAATTCAAGGACACCAACCGCGACCCGATGTATTAAGAAAGGCGGAAAACTATGCCCTCTGTTAAATATTTTGCACGCATTTTATCCGGCATTCGCTGGGAGAAAATCGACCGCATGCTGACCACGGTGAAAGAAAAAAGCGGTCAGGGTAAGGCACACACATTTTTGGATATGGCGTGGTGCGCCCTGCGCTACGGTGCAGGCTACTATGACTATGTCATGTATGGTTTCTATGACATGAATGGCCGGCAGCGTGACACTTATCTGACCCGTGTGCGCAACAAAAAAGTGCAGGAACTGATGAATCCTTTGACCTCCTGCGATGAATTTGATGATAAACTGCTGTTCAACGAGCTGTTCGCCCCGTATCTGCACCGCAAGGTGTTAAATGGTGCAACCGCAACCGTTGATGAGTTGGCCGCATTTTTGGAAGGTCAGGAGGCAATCTTTGCCAAGATCAACCACGGTGACTGCGGTCGTGGCGTGGAGAAGCTCTATGTGAAGGATTTTGACTCACCGTCAGCCATGTTGGATTATTTGCACGAGCATCAGTTGGTGGTGTTGGAGCATGTTTTGCCCCAGCATCCTGATATGGCTCGTCTGCATCCCTCTTCGGTAAATACCATGCGCATCGTGACAGACAATGTGAACGGTCAGGTCTATGTTGCCTATATCATCGTGAAGATGGGTCGGGGCGGCGGCGTGTGCGACAACTCCGGTCAGGGCGGCATTTTGTGCCGTGTGGACACCGCTACCGGCAAGATCTGCTCCCCCGCCACGGACGATTATTTCAATGTATATGACGAGCATCCCGATACCGGCGTGCATTTTGTGGGCTATCAGCTGCCCATGGTGGACGAGGCCATTGCTCTTGCCAAGCAGGCAGCACAGGTAATCCCCAAGGTGGGACATGTGGGTTGGGATATGGCCATCACACCGGACGGACCCGCCATCATCGAGGGCAATGACTTCCCCGGCACAGACTTGTGTCAGCTCTATCCCCACTATCCGGAAAAGTGCGGTCTGTGGCCTTATTACAAGAAAATTTTGAACTTGAAATAATCAAAAAGTCCTTCAACCGTGTGTTGAAGGACTTTTTTGATACAAAAAAGGAGGCATCCCGTTCGGGATGCCTCCTTTTGATTTTGAAGAATATAATTATCCTAATGCATAGGTGATAATACTTGTGGTCATATCGTATGGATCATTTGACAACTCCACGCTTCCTTCATTAATGTCTACCTTATATTCTATCCATCCATCGTTGTACACTAAACTGGGAAGATCTTTGGGATTTGGCCGGTATGTCCCGGAAAATGTGACATAATATACATCGGACGTTGACGTTTCCTCAAAATCCCATTCGTACGATGCAAATACTATCGAAATCCCCTCAGCAAATGTATAATCTACCGACATATACCCGTTTGTTACATATGTGTGTTCTAAAACATATTTAATTTTATCTGCGGTTTTTGCTTTTGCAGCCTCTTGCTCTGCTTCTTCTACCTTTCGAAGGGATTCTTCACAGTCAACTTGAAGTTCATATGTTTCTTTTACTGTATTCGGCTCTGTCAATATATCATCCGCAAGCTTTTTATATATAATTGAGTCTTCCGTTTTTAATGTTCCGTTTTTCAATACAAATAATATATTTTCGTTATATGTAATCTGGCTTTGTTCCCAATCAATCGTCGTGGCCAAAAACGGTCTTTCTCGAATAAACTCCTCAAAAGTCGGGTATGTATCCACATCACATTCTAATGCATCGACCACCTCACTAAAAAATTCTTGTGACGAGAATTCATATACTTTTCCATTTCGGAACAGCAAATATTCCTGCATATCTTCATCTTTTATATCTTTTCTCGCCCATAGTCCCTCTAAGTGATCTGATATTTCCTTTTCACTTGAAAATGTCTGCTTATTGGTGACTGCACACCCCGACAGCATTCCAACTAAAAACAGGGCTATGATCAGCAGACACGAACATTTTCTCCAACCCATTTTTACCATTACTTTACTCCTTACATTATGTATTTTTGTTGCCTCAATTCTTATGATAAAAATACCGCATTTTGCAGTAAAAGTCAATACCTCAAATTGCAGTATTGTAAAATGGCAAAAAAATCAAGTAGGGAAATATATGTATAGGCGAATAAGGGATTTGCGTGAAGATCACGATTTAACTCAAAAGCAACTTGCTAAAATATTAAATTGTTCTCAACAGGTATACAGCAACTACGAGTTGGGACAACGAGACATTCCCACTGATATTTTAATACGTCTCGCAAAGTTTTACCATGTCACAACAGATTATATTTTGGGTTTAGCGGACAATTGATTGTAACGCAAAACAGGGCATCCGTACACGGATGCCCTGTTTTTAGATGGGTTAGATGGGTAATGGAACTTACTTGTTATACATTTCAATCAGCTTGAGCAGGTGCTCATAGCGAGCCTGCGCCTCAGCCTCGTTGCGGGCGAACAGATCGCCGGCACGATCGGGGAACTCACGGGTCAGGCGGGAGTAACGAGCCTCGTTCATCAGGAATTCCTGATAGCCGCCTGCGGGGGCCTTGGAATCCAGAGTGAACTTCTTATCCTCGGACTCGGGGTTATAACGGAACAGGTTCCAATAACCGCAATCCACAGCCTTCTTCATTTCCTTCTGGCAGTTCATCATGCCGCCCTTGATGGAGTGCATCTCGCAGGGAGCATAGCCGATGATCAGGGAAGGACCGTGATATGCCTCAGC
>JAZLJB010000039.1:0-10583 GCA_045617685.1 Vescimonas sp. | reverse complement strand
TGTAATGTGATGACCCAGGAAGGGGAAACGGAAGGTTATACCGTATCAGACCATATCCGTGCATTGTTCAAACACTCTTATCAGGGTTTGTTTGATATTTGTTTGGCAAATTCTGCGACGATTCCACCGCTTGTTGCGCAGCATTATGCGCAGGAGGGAGCCCAACCTCTTTTGTGTGATAATTATTATTGTGAAGCATTGGGCGTAGAAATGATTTGTCGACCGATATCCACGGTGGAGAACAATCAGGTGCGTCACAATCCGGGGCAGTTGGCTCGTGAATTGATAGAGCTTTATCAGACACGCAGTGTGCGTCTTGCCGGCGGTTCATCCCGTGAAAAGACGTATAGCCGTGTGGAACGATAAGAGAGGAACGAAAATATGCAATCTTTTGCTGCAAAGGTAAAAAGTGAATTATGCCGTCCACAGATTCAACGCTTGTGCTGCGCCCGTGCGGAAGCATACGGCGTGTTGCTGTATTGCAATACATTCAGCAATACTGAAATTCGCATTATCACGGAGAATGCAGAGTTTGCCGCCAGATTGCCTAAGTTGTTCCAGCGGGCATTTTCACTGAAGTTTGATCGCCTGCCGGATTCGGATAACAAAGGCAAGCTGATTTTTCAGATTACTGAGCCGAAAAAGCTGGAGAAAATCATCAACCAATTCGGTTACGATGCCAAGCAGAATTTGGTGCTCCATGTTAACTTTGGAATTTTAGAGGATGAGTGCTGTCGCATGGCATTTTTGAGGGGAGCATTTTTGTCCGGCGGCAGTGTGACGGATCCGGAGAAACGCTACCATTTGGAGATGGCTACCTCTCATGTGCAAGCCAGCCGTGAGGTATCAGCGCTGTTGACAGACAGCGGTTTCATGCCCCGCAGTGTGATGCGTACCGGCAACGCCGTCATCTATTTTAAGCAATCGGAGCATATTGAAGATTTCCTGACGATGATTGGTGCTCCGGCATCAGCTATGGATATTATGACGGCAAAGGTGGACAAAGGTATTCGAAACGATGCCAACCGTGCTATGAACTGTGATATTGCCAATGTGAATAAGACACTGGATGCAGCAGCAGAGCAAAAGCAGGCCATTGAAAAATTACGCCAACATGGACGATTGGAAAATATGCCGGAGAAAATCCGCCAGACAGCAGAGCTCCGACTCCAATATCCGGAGCTGTCTTTGTTGCAATTGGCGGAGCGTAGTGACCCACCGGTCAGTAAATCTTGTATGAATCACCGTATGCGTAAAATCATGGAGGAGGCAAAGAAACTATGATGGAAAAGATAGATTACTGCCGCAAGGCGAAAGAATATCATGAGCTGGGCATGAACTGCGCCCAGAGTGTTTTGCTGGCGTTCCGTGACCTGACGGGTTTGGATGAAACCGTTTGCTGCGGTATTGCCAGTGGCTTCGGCGGTGGCGTTCGTTGTGGCAATATTTGCGGTGCCATCAGCGCACCGGTGATGATATTAGGTATGCTGTACCCCCATAATACGGAAAATGGTATGCTGGGCAAACAGCGCATGGCAAAGATGACAAAAGAGTTTCAGCGCCGTTTTGCAGAGAGTTTTGGATATCTCAATTGCAGTGAATTGCTGAAGCAGAAGGATTTGGCTCCTATGCCTATGGCAGAGGAGTTGGGTGTGAGTGATCACTGCGGTGTGTTGATTGTGTCAGCAGCGGAACTGCTGTATGATATGTTAGAGGAAATGAAAGAGGAGTAAACGATGGCTTTTGCGCATCTACATGTCCATACTGAATATAGCTTGCTGGATGGCGCCTGCCGTATCCGGGATTTGCCAAAGCTGGTGAAAGAGATGGGGCAGACTGCCGTGGCCATTACGGACCATGGCGCGATGTATGGTGCTATTGACTTTTATCGGGCCTGTAAGGCGGAGGGGATTCATCCGGTTATTGGCTGTGAGGTCTATGTGGCCCGCCGTACCCGATTTGATAAGATCCACGAGCTGGATAGCGAATCACGCCATCTGGTGCTGCTTTGTCAAAACGAAACGGGTTATCGCAATTTGAGCTATATGGTATCTCAGGCATACGTAGAGGGATTTTATATCAAGCCCCGCATCGACTTGGATTTGCTGCGTGAACATTCCGAGGGATTGATCGGCTTATCTGCTTGCCTGGCGGGTGAAATCCCCAAGCGTCTGCTCAATGGCGATTATGACGGAGCTAAGGCATACGCTCTGGAAATGCAGGAGATTTTAGGCGAGGGCAATTTCTATCTGGAAGTACAGGACCACGGTATTCGTGATCAGGCTATTGTAAATAGAGAGTTATTGCGTCTGCATCAGGATACGGGAATTCCTATGGTGTGTACCAACGATGCGCACTACCTGCGCAAGGAGGATGCCCAAAGCCATGATGTGCTGTTGTGTATCCAAACGGGAAAGACAGTAGACGATGAAAACCGCATGCGTTATGAGCCGCAGAACTTCTATCTCCGCTCCACAGAGGAGATGGAGTCGCTGTTTGCGGATTATCCCGAGGCCGTAGAAAATACCCAGCGCATAGCAGATCGCTGTCAACTGGAGTTTACTTTTGGCAAATACCACTTGCCGGAATTCAAGCTGCCTCCGGGCTATGATTCGCCTGCTTATTTGCGCAAGCTGTGCGACGAGGGCTTTGAAGAGTGCTACGGCACGGAAAAACCGACCTATCGTCAGCAACTGGAATATGAGCTGGACATGATCGAGAAGATGGGCTTCACCGATTATTTCCTCATTGTGTCGGACTTTGTATGCTATGCTAAGGAAGTGGGGATTCCGGTGGGTCCCGGTCGTGGTAGTGCCGCCGGATCTATGGTGGCATATTGCCTGCATATTACAGACATAGACCCCATGGAGTATAGCCTCTATTTTGAGCGCTTTTTGAATCCGGAACGTGTATCCATGCCGGATATTGATATGGACTTTGGCGATATGCGCAGAGCCGAAGTGGTGGATTATGTTCGCCGCAAATACGGCGATGACCATGTGGCGCAGATTGTCACCTTTGGTACAATGGCGGCTCGTGGTGCGATTCGTGATGTAGGCCGAGCTTTGAATATGACCTATGCCGAGGTGGATACGGTGGCAAAGCTGGTGCCGACCACACTCCACATTACCTTGGATGATGCCTTAAAGCTGTCCAAGCAGTTATCCGACCTCTATGAAAGCGATGAGCGTGTTCATCGTCTTATTGATATGGCAAAAGCAGTGGAGGGTATGCCCCGTCATGCCTCGACCCATGCTGCCGGTGTGGTGATCACCAAGAAACCGGTGTATGAATATGTGCCGCTGGCTCGCAATGATGATTCCATTGTCTGCCAGTATAATATGATTACCTTGGAAGAACTGGGCCTTTTGAAGATGGACTTCTTGGGCTTGCGCAACCTGACCGTGCTGGATGATGCAGTGAAGATGGTGCGGCAATATGAGCCGGACTTTGATCTGGCACAGATTCCTATGGATGATCCGGACACCTTTGCCATGCTGACCGCAGGACATACTTCCGGCGTTTTCCAGATGGAATCCACCGGTATGACCGGTGTGTGCTTGGGACTGAAGCCGGAGAATATTGAAGATATTACCGCAATCATAGCGCTGTACCGCCCCGGTCCTATGGAATCCATTCCACGGTTTATCGCCTGTAAGCATGATCCGTCTTTGATAACATATAAGCATCCGGCTTTGAAACCGATTTTGGATATCACATATGGCTGCATTGTGTATCAGGAGCAGGTCATTAAGATTTTCCAGCAGTTAGGCGGCTATTCTTTGGGACAGGCTGATATGGTGCGCCGTGCTATTTCCAAAAAGAAGGCAAAGGAAATTGCTAAGGAGCGGCAATCCTTTGTTCATGGCGATGCAGAGCGTGGCATTAAAGGCTGTATTGCAAACGGTATTCCCGAGGCAACCGCTGAGGCGATTTATGATGAGATCTATGATTTCGCCAATTACGCATTCAACAAGGCACATGCGGTGTCCTATGCTGTGGTAGCGTATCAAACGGCCTACTTCAAGTGTCACTATGTGCGTGAGTATATGGCAGCGCTGCTGACCTCGGTGCTGGATAACTCTGATAAAATATCCGAGTACATTGCCGAGTGTAAGGATTGCCGTATAGCGTTACTGCCTCCGGATGTAAATCGTTCTTATGACCGTTTCACAGTGGAGGAGAATGGTATCCGATTTGGCTTGGTGGCAATCAAAAATATTGGCCGTGGTTTCATTCAGGCGATGGTGCGTGAGCGTGACAGCGGCGGCGAGTTTACCTCGTTTCAGGATTTCTGCGAGCGCATGTTCGATTGTAATGATATGAACAAGCGTGCAGTGGAGAATTTGATTAAGGCCGGTGCGTTTGATAGTTTGGGCGCTAAGCGCTCACAACTGTCGGCAGTTTTCGAAAAAGTGCTGGATAGCATTGCATCCAGCCGTCGCACCAATGTGGAAGGCCAGTTGGATTTCTTCGGCATGGGCAGTATGGGCAGCAATACCCCGAGTACCATTGAGTTGCCGGATATTCCTGAGTTTTCTGCCGTGGAGCGGATGTTTATGGAAAAGGAGACCACCGGTTTGTACCTGAGTGGTCATCCCATGGCAGACTATCGTGATAGCGCACGCCGCCAAGGAGCGGCCTCGATCCATGCGATATTGGAGGATTTTGCTCAAACCGGCGGTCCTACCACATATCAGGATGGGCAGAACATTACCATTGCCGGCATCGTGACTTCGGCAAAGACTCGCACGACCAAGAATAATACGTTGATGGCGTATGTCATGGTTGAAGATGAGATTGCATCCATGGAGCTGCTGTGCTTCAGTCGCTGCATCGATCGATGCGGCAGTTATATGGCTGTGAATACACCTGTACTGGTGAAAGGCAAGCTGTCTGTCCGTGATGAAAAACCGCCGCAAATCATGTGTGACAGCATTTATCCTCTGCAGAAGGAGCTGCCGGATATGATGCCGCAGCCGGCAAAAGAAAAGACGGAAAATACCGTCCTTTATCTGCGTGTGCCAAGTGTGGATAGCAAGGAGTTCCGCCATATCAAACTTGTTATGACTATGTTTGAGGGTGAAAGTCCGGTGAAAATCCGACTTGCCGATACCGGTAAGCTGTTGGGCGCCCATTGCTTGCACCATCCGGCGTTTGTGGATGAGTGCAGAGAATGGTTGGGCAACGAAAATGTTGTGCTAAAAGTAAAATAATAAAAGAAGAACCGCCCTGTAAGAGTAGGGCGGTTCGCTGCGTTAATGACAGGAGCAGTAATTACGAGTGCCGTTATAATCGTTTGGCATCTCAACGGTGTTGGGCGGGAAAAATTCGTTGATAGGGAAGGCAACATTGCGGAATACACCACACGGATCTTCAGGGCTATCCGGTGTGCATTCTGCCTGAGGAATGCAGTAATCGTACACGGGTGCCAAAAGCTGTGTGTCGCGCTCCAAGCGTACCAAGGAAAACTGACCCAGCGTCACATAGTAACGGCGTTGGCAGTTATCATCGAACTGCAGGCTTTCGTTAAAGGATTCGGCGATGAATGACGGAATTTCTGTTAAACGACCTTCTCGGCAGTGCAAAGGTGCGCCATCCGCTACACGGGTATCCAATACAATGGGATCGACTGCTTCCACCACGGCGATGGGCAAATTGGTGCGCATGCGTCCGGGGATATCTAACTCATCTACTAAGGTATCGGATGAGAAAATCTTGGCATTCCCCTCGCTACCAAAGAGAATGCACCGCTTGTCAAATACGCACAGACCTTCCGCCTCGGTGCAGCGGGGTGTTCCGGTGTAGACCTGTAAGGTAACACGATAGAAAAAGCGCATATCAATGGAATAGAACCCACGGTTAAAAGTAACTGGCTCAACATCGGTGTATACATACAGCAATTCAGCTGTGCCGCCTTTGATCAGTTGTGAAGCGCTCAGTAACTCTTGCGATGTGGTTGTAGGATAGAAACGCAGGTCTTCCACGCAGTCCTTATCTCTGCAACTGTCAAATATTTTTCTGGTATGGATGCAAACGGACTCGCGAACATTGTTCAGATCGTTTACCGGGCCCGGCATAGTGTTTTCAGGCATCTCATTAACCTCCTATATAAGTACTGAAAGTCGAGCTTTCAATACAGTTTATGCCGAGGCTAAGGAAAGGTGAAAATAAAAGAAACCGCTCTGCAAATTGCAGAGCGGTTGAAATCTTATTCGATTGTCAAAGAGGCATCATTAGCGATGATGCAGACATAGCTCGTGCCGACATTCAACTCTAACGGAGTGCCATCTGTCAGAGTGTAAGTGAAGGGATCAGACATATTTTCTTTTGTCCATTTGATATCTACAGCCTTACCACCGCAGATAAAGGTACCGGAACCGCTGCCTTGCAGGTCGATATTCATGTGCCCTTTGTAGTCACCACTGCAAGCAACCGAAGTGCGCAGCACCAATACATTGGTCACGCCCAATTGCTCACCGGAGTTACCGTCAATGAAAGAACCACCATACTGACCTACCAAGTATTTGTTGCTGGCAGAATCATACGTAAATGTGCCGGTTTTGTAACTGGAGAAGCGTACGGAAATATTGCTTGCATCGATTCCATCTTTAGGCGTGGCGTTTTCCACATAAGTGATAGGATAGGTATAGCCATCCTCATGCTGCAGACGGAAATCATGATCGGTGATGTAATTGGTGATTTTTTCACCGTTGGTCATCAGCGTATGTTCGTAGCTCATGGTCTTGGCACGCTCACTGTCACGCCAATAAGAGGTGCTGTTTTCGCTGATATCATCCATACCCAGGCTGCTGATCATGCCCAAAGCTTCTTTGCTGCCACCGGCATGTGCGTAGATGGCATCCAATCCCAAAGCAGTTTCCACGAAGCAACGGCGGGCGGAACGGACAGAGCCGATGGTACCCACTTTGCTGACATCCTGAAAAACAGCCATAATGCGGGTGATGCCGCCCTCTACATTATACTCATATAGAATATCCGCATTGGATAGACCGTGGGTCGGCATAGCCTGCTCAATGTTATTGATCATCACGGCAATGGGACGGTTATTCACAGCATCGGGATTTTCCAGTTCCTCGCCGGTCAAGGGATTGATAACGGCAGGCTCTTCCACTACCGCAGGTTCCGGTTCGGGTTCCGGGACATCTTCTTTTGCAACACAGGAAATACAGGATAGTGTCATCAAAGATGCTAACAACAATGCCAGTATTTTTTTCATAGAAAATACCTCATAAACATAAGATTTCTATTATAATACCAAAAAAACCGCCACATTTCAATAAAAACTGTAAACAAATTTTCAGGGATAGGTCTGTACAAACCGGAGAAAATTTTTTATAATAGAAAATCATAAAGGAGGATCTTTCAATGGGCGTAGGATTTATCCGTGATAAGTTGGAGATAAAGTTTCTCATATTATATATTGCAGCACGCATCAGCGAACCGTTGCCCTTAGAGGGAATGCAGGAGCTGACAATGTGCGATGATGGCATTGATTATTTTTCATTTTCCGAGTGCCTGAGCGATTTGGTGCATACGGAGCATTTGCGCTTGACAGAAGAGGGGCGCTACCGGATTACTGCTAAAGGCATGAAAAACAGTGAGATCTGCGAGTCAAGCCTGCCGTTGTCGGTGCGCCTGAGAACAGATAAAAATGTGGCGGCATATAATGCGGAGTTATTGCGCCAAAAGCAAGTGCAGAGCAAAATTCTGCCTCGTGAAAACGGCACATTCACAGTGGAACTTTCGCTCAACGATGATGTGGATAATGTGATGCAGCTACAATTGATGGTGGCTACCCGTGATATGGCGGAGCAGATGACAAAACGATTTGATGAGGCTCCCCAAGAGGTGTACCAACAGATTCTAACCACCATTTTCAATAAGTAAATATATCAGTAAGACCTGCGAGGGATTAGCTCGCAGGTCTTTTTTTCTGTGTTCCACCATACAGATGGAATAACACATAAGAAGGGGAGCGCAACGATGGAATATGCTATTACTCGTTTTGAGCAAGCGGCGGCACTATTGCCGGCACGCTGGCAGCGTTTGGCTCGACAATTACCGGATCATCAAAAACAGCGGGCAGAGGAATTTCGCCTGCGTGCCGGGCAAACGATGACTGTCTTGCTGCCGGAGGGGGAGATATGGTGCTCGGATGAATTACCCCGCCCAATCGTGACCCAAACGGATTTGGAGCAGCTTTGTGATAGCGTCACGGGTTATTCACGCTATGCATTTACCCAAACACTGCGGCAGGGGTATCTCACTGCAGCCGGCGGATTTCGAATCGGCGTGTGCGGTACGGCAGTCATGCAAGATGATGTCAACACAAACCTGCGGGATTTATCATCGGCTACCATTCGGATAGGTCGCCAAAAACGGGGACTGGCGGATCCTTTGCTGCCAAAACTATATCCGGACGGACAAGTCTGTTCTACTTTGATTGTAGCACCACCCGGTGTGGGAAAGACTACGCTGTTGCGGGATTTGATTCGTCAAATCTCAAACGGTACAGATTTGCTGCCGGCGCACCGTGTATCAGTGGTGGATGAGCGTGGCGAGATCGCAGTTATGTATCGAGGCATTCCGCAAATGGAGGTGGGATGCCATACAGATGTGCTGGATGCTTGTCCGAAATCTGTTGGTATTTCCATGTTGCTGCGATCGGCAAATCCACAGGTGATCGCTGTAGACGAAATTACGGAGGAACAAGACCTGCGAGCGATCTTATCAGCCTCCAATTGCGGTGTAAAGCTGCTGGCGACGATTCATGCTGCCGATCATGTAGAATTAATGCGCAAGCCGCTGTATACACGAATGCTGCAAATGAGAGTATTTGAAAGACTGATCGCAATTGACCGCCGTGATGGCACACACCATTATAAAGTGGAGGATCTACAGTGAAGATAGTGGGAGGAATTTTATTATTTGCAGCAACCATAGTGGTCAATATCAACGATCAAGAGGAAAGGCGACAGATGCTGATGTTTTTAATGGAGATGAAAAGCGCCTTGGGAGATGTTGCATCTCAAGTGCGGTGGAAAAATCTTCCGCTGCCGGATTGTATGGCAGCGCAAATACAACGTCCGCAAGCCGGTCCATTATTCGAAAATGCGCTTGAAATGATGAACAGTGGTATGACTTTACAGGAAGCGTGGTATCGAGCAATTAGGGGCGTTAAAAATGCTCCGGTTAAAGAGATGTTGCTCTACTTGGATTGGCAGGGCGATACTCAGCGTCTACTGGGAAATTTGGGTTACACGCAGGAGCAACTGGAGCAAATATATGCGCAGGAGCGTGCCGCCAATAAAGAGCGGCGTAAACTTGTGTGGGCGGTATCTTTATCAATTTGCGGTATGTTGATTATCGTTATGTTATAGGTTATAGGTTATAGGACTTGCAAAAAAGGGCATACACTGCAATGAGGTGGTATGCAATGCTCAATCGATTTAGCTGTTTGCGGCGCAAAGAAGTCATCAATATTTGCGATGGCAGCCGGATTGGCTGCGTGGGGGATTTGGAGGTTCAGATCCCTGAAGGTACGGTAAAAGCGTTGATTGTATTTGGCCCATGTCGCTTTTTCGGCCTGTTTGGCAGAGGCGAAGATTATTATATTCCGTGGGAATGTGTACAAAAATTCGGCGATGATATCATCCTTGTAGATAAACCATTTGGACACAGAGACCCACAGGGATTAAAGAAAAAGCGCGGATTGTTCTGATAAACAATAAAAAGTAGGAAATACAGGCAGAAAATGCAAAATTTCTCTTGCAATTATTACTATATTGTGGTATGATACTTCGGTATTCCGCACAGCCTTAGACTTTCGGTCGGTGCCAATTTGGTTGGCCGGGGGGAGGAAAAGGTTGGAGGTAAAAACTAAAATTGAAGGAGAAATTGAAACAATGGCAAATCAGAATGTTGTATCCATGAAGGCTCTGTTGGAGGCTGGCGTGCACTTCGGTCACCAGACTCGTCGTTGGAACCCCAAGATGGCTCCCTACATTTACACTGAGCGTAACGGTATCTACATCATCGACCTGCAGAAGACCGTGAAGAAGCTGGAAGAGGCTTATAACTTCGTGCGTCAGCTGAGCGAGAATGGCGAGTCCATCCTGTTTGTTGGTACCAAGAAGCAGGCTCAGGAAGGTATCAAGGACGAGGCTCTGCGCTGCAATATGTTCTATGTCAACGCTCGTTGGCTGGGTGGTATGATGACCAACTTCAAGACCATGCGTACCCGTATCGATCGCCTGAACCAGCTGAAGGCTATGCAGGCTGACGGTACTTTCGATATGCTGCCCAAGAAGGAAGTTATCAAGCACATGGGCGAGATTGAGAAGCTGGAGAAGTACCTGGGTGGCGTGAAGGAAATGAAGAAGCTGCCCGGCGCTCTGTTCATCGTTGATACCCGCAAGGAGCGCAACGCTATCGCTGAGGCTCATCGCCTGGGTATTCCCGTTGTTGCTATCGCTGATACCAACTGCGATCCCGATGAGATCGATTATCCCATCCCCGGCAACGACGATGCTATCCGCGCTATCAAGCTGATTTCCTCC
>JAZLJB010000038.1:0-30456 GCA_045617685.1 Vescimonas sp. | reverse complement strand
ATACTTGGGCACATTCCACATACCCTTGACGGTGGGATCCTTGATGAGCTGCTCCACCATATCCATATCGGGGCCGTCGGCAGTCATGGGAACGGTAATAAGTTCCATGCCGAAAGAGGCACTGACCTTAAAGTGGCGGTCATAGCCGGGAGCCGGGCACAGCCACTTGACCTTTTCTTCCTTGCACCAGGGCTTCTCGGAATGCAGCAGGCCGTGAGTATAGGCCTTGGAAATAGTATCGAACATCAGCTGCAAGCTGGCATTACCACCCACAAAAACCTGAGAGGCTTTGCAGCCCAGAATGTCAGCAAACAGTGCCTTGGCAGCCGGCAGGCCATCCACATTGCCATAGTTGCGGCTCTCGATGCCATCGGAGATAAAATCCTCGGGCTTTACAAGGATGTTGCACATCTCCGTTACCAAGTCCAACTGCTCCTTACCGGGCTTTCCACGTGCCATATTCAGTGCCAGGCCCAGTGCCTTCTGCTTTTCATAATCTGCCTTCACAGCGGCATACTCTGCCTGCCGTTCCTGCAGGGTCATTTCGCTATACTGTTTCATGCGTTGTTCCTCCTTGCATATTTTTTATATTATCCGTCAGTGTATCACACTTGTTCTCCAATTTCAATTACTTTTCCGTGATTTCATAAAGGTCTGTGCGGCGTGCGCTCAAAAAGCAGGTACCTATGCAGTACCTGCTTTTCCTATATCCTTACACCATGATGTCAAAAAACATCACTTTTGGTCAGTCTCAACAATTGTTGGAACTGAAGAAATTTTAATAATTTCCTTACGAGAACCATCTACATCTGCAAGATAAAACTTCTCGTCTTCTAAACTTAAAATTCTCGAATTCTCTCCAGTTACTATTAAAGCAAATTCGTTTGGTTTTTCTTCTTTTACCGTTCCAAATGATAATACATTTTGAGCTGAATCATATATGGTATACTCATTTTCAAAAAAAGATAAGTACACATTTGCATTACCATCATTTTGATAGCCTAAGTCATATGTTCCAATGAAAAAGTCTTTAGATACTTCATTATCAATACCTTTATCAATGCCCTGAATAAATAAAGCTAATAAAACACTCACACTGACAAGAAGAATAACTAAAACAATATATCTTTTTTTCATATACTAAAAACGGCCCTCTCTTTTTACAGTTAGCGACTTAGCTACTACTTTCTTCTCAACGGATTTTGAGTAAACTTTCCATTCTCTTTCTTTTGCTGTTCCTACAATTTTTCTGCGATATACAATATGAGATCTAGCTTTCACTTTCTTTTTAACATATAGCTTATAACAATACTTCTTTACTACTTTTCTTGATGTGTCTGGCAATCCGACCTCTTCACCAATACCAGCTCCTGATTTTCCAATTGGTACTGACACGCTTACACCCGATAATTTAGGTAAATCAAATCCCACAGATACTGTACCATAACTACCTTCAACGTAATAAAAATGTCCTTCACCGATTATGTGAATATATTTTACCAATTAAATGGTACAATGTCAACATCTAGTATCATAGCGTTTTAGGCATGTTTTACTCCACTTTCATACAGCATCACTCCTATTCCCTATTTTACGAGAAACAAATTGAAGTTTCAACCATTTGCGTGTATAATAAGTAACAAAAATGTTGTGAGGTTCTTATGCGAATTTTAGTACTTTCCGATTCCCACGGTCATGTGGACAATATGGTGCGCTGTGTGGAGTTGGCGGACCCGAATTATATCCTGCATCTGGGCGACTGTGCGCCGGATGCCGACAAGCTTCGTCGGCGTTTTCCCAACATCCCCATGGACACCGTACCCGGCAACTGCGATTGGGGCAATTGCGATGCGCCGGAACGGTTTTTGGAGATCGGCGGAAAGTGCATCTTCATTCTCCACGGGCATACCCGCAATGTGAAGTGTGGATTGATGAGCGTCACCTATGCCGCCAAAGAAATCGGCGCCGATGTGGTGCTGTTTGGCCACACCCATCAGCCTTTGGTAGATTTTGACGGCACTATGTATACCATGAACCCCGGTGCCATCGGTGACCCCCTGCGCCCCTCCTATGGCATCATCACCATTAATGCATCCACTTTTGACTGCGCCACCTATCGGCTGTAAAAGGAGGTCACACTATGTTTTATATCGGCTGTCATCTGTCCTCTTCGGCTGGATTTCTTGCCATGGGAAAAACGGCATTGGCATTGGGTGCCAACACGTTCCAGTTTTTCACCCGCAATCCCCGGGGCAGCAAGGCAAAGGCCATTGATCCCGATGATGTGGCTGCCTTTCTGACCTTGCAGCGTGAGCGTAATTTTGGCACCTTGGTGGCCCATGCGCCCTACACCATCAACCCTTGCTCCAAAGACGAGCGTACCCGTGAATTTGCCCGCACGACTCTGGCAGACGATCTGGCACGGATGGAATATCTGCCGGGCAATGTGTATAACTTTCACCCCGGAAGTCACACGGGGCAAGGTGTGGAAACCGGCATTACACAAATTGCCGATACACTCAACGCCATTCTTACGCCACAGCAACACACCACGGTGTTGCTGGAAACCATGGCCGGTAAAGGCACAGAGATTGGCCGCAGCTTCGAGGAACTGCGTGAGATCCTCGACCGGGTGACTTTGGGTGACAAAATGGGCGTATGCCTCGACACCTGCCATGTCAGTGACGGCGGCTATGACATCGCCGGCGATTTAGATGGTGTACTGGCGGAATTTGACCGTGTCATTGGCTTGGAGCGCTTAAAAGCTGTACACACCAACGACAGTCTAAATCCCGTAGGCGCCCATAAGGACCGCCACGCCCGTATCGGTGAGGGTTACTTAGGTGAGGAATTCTTTTGCCGTTTAGTAAACCATCCCGCCTTGCAGGGTTTGCCCTTTGTTTTAGAAACGCCCAACGAATTACCAGGCTATGCCCGTGAGATTGCGCTGTTGAAAAACATGCACAAATAATACGCATGCGGACAGATTTCTTGTCATACTGCCAAAAAATAGCACAGCTTAAGCTGTGCTATTTTTTATTTCATCAACAGATAGGCAAAATAACCGCCGTAGCTGAGCACCATCAGTGCGCCGCACCAACGATTGAGTCTCTTTTTCCACACAGTACACAAAAGCAGCAGTGCAGCCGCACCTATGGCAAACCACATATCGATGCGAAATGCCGGTGCAAAAGGCACAGCAGTCACAAGACCGGTGGTACCTACCACAAACAGAATATTGAACACATTACTGCCCACAATGTTGCCGATGGCGATGTCGGCATTGCCCTTGCGTGCCGCACTCACCGAGGTAAACAATTCCGGCAGCGAGGTACCCAGCGCCACGATGGTCAAACCAATCAAGCGCTCACTCATGCCGAAGGCTCGGGCCAATTCCGTAGCGGCATCCACCGCAAAATCACTACCGAAAATAATCATGGCAAGACCTAACAGCAAAAGCAGCACGCTTTTCCACCATACCTTGACTTCTCCATTCTCCTCCTCTTGGCTGTCACTGTGGTGTGCCATATAGAATAGATATGCCAAATACAGAAGGAACGCAACCCACAGCACAATGGCATCTGACAGTGTCACTTCACCGTCCCACCCCAGTGCCAGCAGCAGACCGGAAATGGCAATCATAAAAGGAATTTCATAGCGCACTGTGGACTTTTCCACCAGCAACGGTGTCACCACCGCCGAAAGGCCCAAGATGATCAGCACATTCAAAATATTGCTGCCCACGATATTGCCGATGGTAATGTCAGCGCTGCCACGCAAAGCCGCCGTCAGGCTGACAGCCGCTTCCGGTGCGCTGGTACCCATAGCCACGATGGTCAAGCCGATGATCAGTTGCGGAATGCCAAACCGTGCGGCAATCCCCACTGCACCATCCACAAACCAGTCTGCGCCTTTGACCAGCAACACAAAGCCAAGTGCCAAGAGTAAGAATTGTACTACGATTATCATGGATGCAGCCTCCACTATTACACAAAATCAGCGAGGCCCTTATGGCAGGAATTGACCGCTCGCCTATTCCTCCCATAAAAGTCTCGCCACTTTTGACCGACACCGGGTGCTTATCACCGTGATGACGACATCGATCACACCGCACGAAAACGGTGCTGACTACTCCCTTTTTGGGGCTTATGCTGTTGTCACTATTATATGCAATACCATCAATATTTGTCAAGTTAGCGTTTACAATTGCTGGCGTTTCGCTTATAATAAAAATAATAAACTTTGTTGCAAGGGGTATCTGCTATGACTAAACGCCGCCTTTTCAGTATTATTATGGTTTTTTGCATGATTGCGACTCTGCTTCCCACATCCATTATCCGTGCTTATGCCAAGGATGCGAGTCTGCCTGAACTCACCGCTATACATAATGCAAACGGTAAGCCATATCTCTCCTGGTCTGCTGTGGGGGGAGCCAAGTCCTACGAGGTCTATCGTGCTGACAGTGCAGACGGTGTCTACAAAAAGCGCATGACAGTGAGCGACTGTCACTATGCAAACACCACCGCCCCCGTAAATGCAACTTACTACTATCAGGTGGCTGCTGTCATGGATGACGATACGAGGGTCTATTCCGATCCCGTTTCGATCACAGTGGGCTGCGCTGCACCCAGCGGCTCTTACGCCTTAGTTGACGGCACCTACGGCGATAAGCCTTACACCCAAAAGCCGCAAATCTCCTGGGATGCTGTGGAGGGTGCACAATCTTACAAAATCTATCGTGCCACCGATAAAAACGGCGAATATGCACTCAGAGTCACCACCAAAAAGCTCAGCTATACCAACTCGGCTGCTAAAGACGGGCAGGTGTATTACTACACCATTGCCGCCGTCAACAAAAACGGTGACCTGACCTATTCTGCACCGATCAAAGTCGTGTTGCCCTGCGATGCGCCGATGATCTCCATCGAAAAAGCCAACGGCATCGCTTCTGGCACATCCTATGAGGGCAAACCCAGCATCACCTGGTCCGCCGTGGAGGGTGCCAAGTCTTATGAAATCTATCGTTCTGACAGCAAGAGCGGCTCTTACACCCTCAAAGCCACCACATCCGGCAAAGGCTATGTGGATACCGGTGTCAAGCCCGGTGCAACCTTTTATTACAAGGTAAAGGCCATCGGCACAAATGCTGCCGCCAATTCACCTTTCAGCAACATAAAATCCCTTACCGCTTCTGCTGCACCAGGCAACGGGACAAGCAACAGCAAGCTGGTAAACTACACAAAAATTTCACCCAATCGTGACACACCCCGCAACCACAAAATTGACAAGATCACCATTCACCACATGGCAGGCAACCTGACCGTTGAAAAATGCGGTGAACTGTTCTCCAAGAGCAGCAAAGAAGCCAGCTCTAACTATGGTATCGGCACGGATGGTCGGGTGGGGCTATATGTGGAGGAATGCGACCGCTCCTGGGCCAGCGCCAATCGTGAAAATGACAACCGTGCCGTAACCATCGAGGTCGCCAATGACAAAACAGGCGGCAACTGGCATGTGTCGGACACCGCCTACAACAAGCTGATCGATCTTTGCGTGGATATCTGTCTGCGCAACGGTATCCAGAAATTGAACTATACCGGCGACGCAAGCGGAAATTTGACGGAGCACCGCATGTTTATGGCAACCGCCTGCCCCGGTGAATATCTCCACGGAAAAATGCCGGATATCGCCAAGACTGTCAACGCAAGGCTGGTCAAAGCCCGCGCAAACGCTAACGCTCACGCTACTCCCATTGTCACCATCAAGCGCAGCACCGGCAAATATTGCGGCAAGCCCGATCTTACATGGAACGCCATACCTGATGCCATCGGCTATGAGGTTTACCGTGCAGACAGTGAAAACGGTACCTATAAAAAGCGCATGGCGGTCAGTGGTCAGCACTTTGTGAACACCAGTGCTGCTGTGAATGCAACATATTATTACAAAGTGGCTGCTATATACGCAGACGGGTCTGTAACTTACTCGGATCCGGTGCACATCACAGTAGGCTGCGCTGCGCCCAACGGCTCTTATCGGTTGGTTAACGGCACCTACAACGGTGTTCCTTACACCGGAAAACCGCAGATTACATGGAAATCAGTTGAGGGTGCGCAATCCTACAAGGTCTACCGCGCCACCAGCAAAAACGGCACCTACTCCCTGCGTGCCACCACGCAAAAGCTGTACTATACCAACTCCAACCCGAAATCCGGTCATATATATTACTACAAAATTGCTGCCGTTAATAAAAGCGGCGCTTTGAGCTATTCGGAACCCGTAAAAGTCATTTTAACCTGCAATGCACCTGAGGTATCCATCAAACGTATCAACGGTTTTGCCTCAGGAAATGTCTATGTGGGCAAGCCCAAGGTATCGTGGCTGTTGGTGGACGGTGCGCAATCCTACAAGGTTTATCGTGCCACCGCCAAGAACGGTAGCTACTCACTGCGTACCACCACGACCAGAAGCTATTTTATCGACTCCGATGCTAAGAGCGGTACCACCTACTATTACAAGGTCAAGGCTGTCGGTTCGGTTTCCGCTGCAAATTCCGCTTACAGCAAGGTGAAATACATGACCACCAGTGCAGCAACTCCTAAAAACCTGATCCCCGATAAGCCTTATCAGATCAAGGTCAACTATACCGCCAACACCGTCACGGTGTATACCTATGACAAAAACGGAAAATACACCGTTCCGGTGAAGGCGATGATATGCTCCACCGGTATTGCCACACCCCGTAGTGGTTCCTATTCCTTGGCCTATACCGGCAAATGGGAGTGGCTGGAAATGCAGGGTGGCGTGTATGGTCATTACTCCACACAGATCACCGGCAACATCTTATTCCATTCCGTTCCGTATTTTGAGCGAGGGAACCACAACTCCATTGAATACAAGGAATTCGATAAGCTCGGCACTGCCGCCTCCGCAGGTTGCGTCCGTATGCTGACCAAGGACGCCCGTTGGATCTTCAACCACAAGAATGAGATCAAGAGTGTTACATTTTATGGTTCCACTGATCCCGGTCCTTTGGGCAAGCCTGTGGCACCCAAGATTTCCGGCAATAAGAGCTGCCGTGGCTGGGATCCGACAGATCCTAACTCCAACAATCCGTGGCGCAACGCCAACATCACCGTGGGCAACTATGTAGGCATGACAGAGACTGCCGCCAGCCAAGCTGCTGCTCAGCGTGGCTTTACGGTAGGCGAGATTGCCTACAAGCACAGCACTGAGCCGAAAGGCAGTGTGATCAAGCAAAGCCGTAAGAGTGGCAGCACCGCCACTATGGGCGCTAAGATCACCTTGACTGTCAGCGCCGGATAATGCCGTTTCTCCCCCTATCGCAAAAAAAGATACGCATGAGCAAATCACTCATGCGTATCTTTTTTTATTTCTTCTTTGCCCGTTTCTTGGCAAAGGCCGCCTTTTTCTTGGGCGACATTTTGCTCTTCTGACCGGGGGTATTTTTGCGTCCGCGATGCACCGTTCCCTCCGGTTTGGGCGGGCGGCCGTCACGTTTCTGCTTCTTCTCCGGTTCAGGCTTTTTGCCAAAGTATTTTTCACCCTTTTGCGGACGGATCAAACACTTCTTCTCATAGCCGATGAGGTCGGTGCGGTCTGCTTTTTCCAAAGCCTCAATCACCAAGGCACGCTTTTCCTTGCGACCCCACTGCAGCAGCGCACGCTGCAGTGCCTTTTCGTGCGGCGTTTTCGCCACATATACCTCGCTCATATCCCGAGGATCGATGCCGGTATAGTACATGCAGGTAGATACCGTGCCGGGTGTGGGATAGAAATCCTGTACCTGCTGAGGCATATGTCCGGTGGTATGCAAAAATTCCGCCAATTCCACCGCATCATTCAGCGTGCAGCCGGGGTGAGAGGACATCAGATAGGGCACCAGATACTGCTCTTTTTGATTCTTCTCATTGATACGTTGGTACTGCGCCCAGAACTTCTCGAACACATCGAAATGCGGCTTGCCCATATAGTCTAACACGCCTGCTACGCAATGCTCCGGAGCCACCTTCAGTTGACCGCTGATATGGTGCTTGACCAGTTCGTGGAAAAAGTCCTTATTCTTATCCTGCAACATATAGTCATAGCGAATGCCGCTGCGGACAAACACCTTCTTTATGCCGGGAATGGTACGCATCCGGCGCAGCAGTTGGGTATATTCCGAGTGATCGGCGTCCAAATTAGGACAGGGCTCCGGTGCCAGGCAAGAGCGGTTGGCGCACATGCCGCAGCGCTTCTGCTTTTGACAGGATGTATGACGGAAATTGGCACTGGGCCCTCCCACATCATGAATATATCCCTTGAATTCGGGATCGTGGGTAATCTCCTCCGCCTCGCGCATCACCGACTCGATCGACCTTGAAGTGACCATACGCCCCTGATGGAATGCCAAAGCGCAGAAATTACAACCGCCGAAACAGCCACGGTTATGGGTGATGGAAAAGCGCACTTCCTCAATGGCGGGCACTCCCTCGGTATACATGGGATGTACCTTTCGGGTATAGGGCAGGTCATATACCTTGTCCAATTCTGTGCGAGATAGCGGACGAGCCGGCGGATTGACCACCAGAAGCTTACCCTCACATTCCTGCAAAATTGCTTTGCCACGGATGGGATCATGCTCATCGTACTGGACTTTCGTGGCACGGGCGTATGCCATCTTGTCACTGCGAACCTGCTCAAAAGATGAACAGGCAATGCGATGGAATTTGCACCCGCTGTCATCATCGGCAATATAAGCTGTTCCGGGAATATCCGTCATCTCGGTGATGGATATTTTCTTTTTCAAACGGCGGGCGATCTCACGGGTCGCACTTTCACCCATACCATAGACCAGCAAATCTGCCGGTGCGTCAAACAGAATACTGCGGCGCACATTATCATCCCAGTAATCATAGTGGGCGAAACGGCGCAAAGATGCCTCCAGACCGCCAATCACGATGGGGATGTCCCCGAACGCCTCCCGAGCACGGTTGGCATAAACAATAGTCGGTCGATCAGGACGGTAGCCCAGCTTGCCGCCGGGTGAATACAGATCCTGCGTGCGACGGCGCTTTGCCACAGTGTAATGCGCCACCATGGAGTCCAAATTGCCGCCGCCGATCATCACACCGTAGCGTGGCTTACCCATCGCACGAAATGCCTCGGCGCTGTGCCAATCCGGCTGGCTCAGCATCGCCACACGAAAGCCCTCGTTTTCCAGCACACGGGCAATAATAGTAGTGCCAAAACTGGGATGATCAATATAGGCATCTGCCGATACCACCAAAAAATCATAGTAATACCAGCCTCGTTGGATCATCTCGTCACGATTGACCGGTAAAAATTCCGTTCCTTGCATGGTTTACTCCTTCAGTGCAATATCCAGCTCCAAAATGTCGCCCTCCAAGGCCACAAAGCCGTATTGCTCAAAAAATCCACGATACTCCGCAGGACAGAAAAGACGAATCTTCTCAATACCCCGCTCACGGTAGTATAACACCGCCTGACCCAGAGGTGGAATACCCAAATATCTGCCACGGCATTCCGGTGCAATGAAGTAGGTACCTACCCACCCGATACCCGGCTCCTTGTCCGGCAACAATTGGATCACGCCCACAGGCTTATCACCAAACCACACGGCAATCTGTTCGCCGCCGGACACCGTAATACCGTACTTTTTCAACTCTGCCGAAGCCTGCGCATCCATAGAGCGGTAGTATTCGCCGCCCTCCATCATGCGCTTATCCTTCCACCAGCTCTGGCGGGAAAAGGTGGAAAGTCCGGCATCCATGAGATGGCTGTTATCATCACGGTAGATCACTTTGATTTCACCGTTTTCCACCTCCAGTTTAGATACCGCTGTGTTGTCACCGTGGGGCGTATCGCCGATAGCGCTCAGCGGCAAGCCTTGTAGCGAGCCCAATGTAATACGCATCGCAGCGCCGTGGCTGAAACACGCCACCGTTTTGCCCTTATTTTCTGCAGCGATCTCACGCAGTGTGGCAATCATACGGTCTCGCACCTCGGCGGCAGATTCGGCACCCTTGGTATGCCACCGGTCAAGCTGGCGATTGAAATGGAACATCTCCTCGCCGTCTTCCATATTCAACTGCTGCCATGTCTTGCCTTCCCACTCGCCCATGTTCACCTCACGCAGACCTTTTACCCGGTGTAACGGCAAATTCTTGGGAATATAAATGCCCTGGGCCGTGGAGCATGTGCGCAGTAAGTCACTGCTATATACGGCATCAATGTGCACATCTTCAAAGCGTTTGGCAAGGGCCGCAATCTGCTTGCGGCCTCGGCAGGTGATCAGGCCGTTGCTCTGCCCTTGCGCAATGCGGTATAGGTTGCCTTCCGCCTCTGCATGGCGGATTAAATAAATCGTTGTCATAGTCCCCTCACGCCACAATAATCCACTGTTTCAGATCCTTTACGGCCTCATCCATAGCGCCCATGGGATCATCAGCATACTGAATGGCATCATCCACGATCATACCGCCGTGACCGTAATCGTCAAAGGCATAAATGCCGTTTTCACCGTCACAGTTTTTCAGCAGCAGGAACGTCTTATCCAACTTGCGGCGCAACTCCTTGATATCCAAAGAGTAGCCGGTTTCCATCATGATAGCAGCGCCGTGACGGCTCATCTGCTCAGCAGCCGCCACATACAACCGGCGATCGCCGGACATCAGATTCTGCACATCGCCGGAGCTTGCGTTAGCACTGCGCACCACGGCAAACACACTCTTATCCTCCGCAGCGCTCACAGCATCGCTTCCCATATAGGGGGAAACCGTAACGCCGTCAGCAAACGGAATCGCCTCCAGCCAGGGCTGTGCCGCTGCGCTGCGGCAATCCACGATCACATATAGTCCCTTCGCCTTGGCAGCGCTGGCAAGACTGCTCAGCACATCAAAACCCATAAAACCATAGCGCAAATAGCAATCCGCCGACAGCACCACGGCGGGCAGCTTCTCCGCCGCACCATCCAGCAGTTGACTGCTGTGATAGCGCAAGGCTTCCGCTTTTGCCATGGGGCAATCACCGTACATATCCGTAAAATTTTTCAAAACACGAGGCGAAATTTTATCCAGATCGGGACTCAAGCCCAATGCCAATGGCGTCTTTTTTTCACGAATTTTCTGCTGCAAAATATTGATTGACATAGTGACACTCCTTATTTTCTACATATTATTTTTATCATACTTCATTTCGCCCAATTTGGCAATAAATACACATGTTTTTTTTGAAAATACAGGTTATACTAACAGCAGACCAAAAAAGGAGTGATCGTCATGGAAACAACCGCATTCGTGCGCGGTATATGCATTGGCATGGTAGCCGGTGCAATAGTAGGAACCATGGCAAGTCCCCGACCGAAGTTCCGCAAAACAGCTGTTGGCAGAGCCATGCAGCAGATGGGTAATGCAGTGGATTCGGCGGTAGACTCTGTCAACCAGATGGTGAAGTAATCGGTATCGCACAGGAGAGGGAACGCAAACAGCATTCCCTCTTCTGTATTTTCGGATTTTTTCTCGATTTTACCATTTTTCTCTTGACAACAGCACAATATCTGCTATAATAAATTCTGCTGTCGCATGATGGCGAATTGAATATGCAGTGGTATCGAAGAGGTCATAACGAGCACGACTGGAAATCGTGTTGTCGTCAAAAGCGGCACGAGGGTTCGAATCCCTCCCACTGCGCCAAGTAAAAACCCCGAAGGCGTAAGGCTTTCGGGGTTTTCTGTTGTGCTGAATTTGGAAGTTTTCCCTTATTTTTTCCCTTTACAGCCCCAGCACGTTCTTGATGTACTCTTGCTGACGGTTTGCGCTGGCCTGTTTCATTTGATCTGTAACATGGCCGTACACGTCAAGCGTGAAAGATGCCGTTGCGTGGCCAAGGCTTTCTTGTACGGTCTTTATATCGTCCCCCGCTTGGATCGCCGTTACTGCGTAAGTGTGCCGGAGATCGTGAAACCGTGCATCAGGCCGCCCGATCTCCTTAACAATGCGCTTGTATTTCTTGGCAATCGTCCACGATACCAAATGCCCGCCGATCTCATTGGTAAACACGAAGCCGCTGGGATTATCCCACATATTCCCCGCCAGCAGTTGGGCGGCGCTCTGATCCCTGCGGTGCTGCCGGAGCAAGTCCATGACCCACGGGGCGGGCGTGATCGTGCGGGGCTTGTCATTCTTCAACGGCACAAGCTGATACTTGCCGCCCTTTTTCTTCTCCCGCTGTAATTGTTGTTTTATGGTAATCGTTCCGGCGGAGAAGTCGACACACGGCCAAGTCAGCCCCAGCACCTCACCCTCTCGCATACCCGTAAAGAGCGTGACCGTGTACAGCGTTTCAAACTCATGGCCTTTGATCTCTTCCATAAAAGCCTTGATCTGCGGCGCTGTAAGGGGCTGTATTTCCTTTTTCTCTATACGGGGCAGCGTACAGGCATCCGCCGGATTATTGCGTATTAGGCCGTTTATAACTGCCTGTTGTAGGGCTTTATGTAAAACTCCGTGAACGTTCTTAACAGATTTGGGAGATAACCCCGCCTTTCCGTCCTTCTCTTGGGATAGGCTATTGTAAAAGCGCTGCACCGTGGCAGCATCGAGCGCTTCAAGCCGTATCGCCCCAATAGCGGGCTTTATGTGGTTTTTTATCTGCCCCTTGTACGATACCACGGTGAAGGGTTTAACGCCGCCGAGGTAGGTTTCTGCCCAATTGTCAAGCCATTGCCCCACCGTCTGTCTGTTGGGTGCTATGTATGTGCCGTTGTCCAGTTCCACGGCTGCGGCTTTCATTTTCTGTGTTACTTCCTTTTGTGTCTTTCCCGTGATGGATCGTTGCACCTGTTTACCTGTGCCGGCATCGGTGCCCACCGTTAATCGGGCTTCCCAATATTCGTATGTTTTGCCGTTGCGGGTGACGCTCTTCTTTCGTATCGTTCCGGCACCTTTGGCAGCTCGTCTTGCCATAAAAACTCCTTCCATTTGCCCCCGCATTGTGCTATAATACACATAGAGGGGCTTTCATCTTTCTTTGTTTGCTCTTCCTGCTGTCCCATCCGTGACCGTTACTCACGGGTGGGCTTTTTATGTCCAAAAACATGGACACTCCGGCGGCTGATCTTGGCAGCACCGCCCCGATCGGGGGCACGCTGCGGCGGGTCAGCCGCTTATTTTTTGTCCTGCTGGGCTTGGTCACGCTCGATCGTTTCATTGATCGCCCTATTGATAAAGCCGTTCACACTTTCGCCCCGTTCTTCTGCATGGGCTTTTATTGTGTCCTTCCTGCCCTTGGGCATTGTCAAGTTTACACGATCCAGCTTGTTTGCGATCCACGAATTTCTGTACTCAGATTTTGTAGTCATAGGCATTCCTTTCTTGTGGAGGTCACGAAATAATTTTGCACCTCCTCCAGTATGGTATTATTATATCGCAAAAGTAAATATTGCGCAATATACATATTAAACAAATATTGCGTAATATATTTAGGTATATCGTCAATTGATGTATTGCGCAATATATGATAGTATAATTACATCAACAGAGGGAACAACACGGCGAAGGTTGAACAGCCAACGCAGCCACGCAAGAGCGGGACCGGACAAGAAAAGCTCCTTAGTCGATGTGATAAACTTAACGCCACCCGCCGCCGGATCACCCCACCAATAACAAGGAGGATGTACCATGAACATGAAGGAACTGGAAACCAAGGCGAGGAAGCTGCGCCAATTGCAAGCACTGATCGAGGAAGCCAAGGCCGAAGCCGAAAGCATCAAGGACGAAATCAAGGCCGCTATGGGGTCGTGTGAGATCGTACAGGCGGGAGAGTATAAAATCACATGGAAGGCCGTTACCTCCTCCCGCATCGACACAGCCGCCTTAAAAACAGCCCTTCCCGATGTGGCCAGCCGCTTCACCACCAGCCACACCGCCCGCCGTTTCTGCGTGGCGTAACAGATTGCCGCCCAGTGCTGCCCGATCGGGGCGCACTGCGGCGGATCAGCAACGAAAGGAGTATAACATGGAAGTAAACGAAATGGACGCAAAAGTGCGGGAGCTGCGTATCCTGCAAAGCATTTCAAAGCAGATCAGTGACAAGATCGCCGTGATCGAGGACTACATATTATACGATATGACACGGCAACAGGTAGAAACGCTCTCCGGCGGGGACTGGTGTTGTACGCTGCACACAAAAAAGGTTTGCTTGGTGAATGTCAATGCCATGCGCAAAGAGTCCCCCACCGCCTTTACAAAATATTGTAAGCCGTATACACAGAAAACGCTTTGCGTTGAGTAAGCAATCGCATATAGTAAAGCGTCCCGCCGGAGCGGGGCGCTTTGTTTATTCTTCCTGTTCCGGCGGCTGTGTGTCCAAATCGGACACATTCCCCATTATTTCAGATCGTGCGTTTGCTTCTTCGATCTTGATGGCGGCTATATTTCGTATAGACCAATTTATAAACTGATCGTAAAAGCTGTATATGGGGGCAGTTGCTTCTTGCGCTGTCTTTATAAAATCAACAATATCATCAATAGTTGCATCTGCTGATACTTTCTCTATTGCACAACAAATTTTATTAAAACATATAACTGATATTTCCATGTAATTAGCAGCTTTTGAAAGGGCGAATTTGTGGTTTTTCACTATGTCCTTGATAAAGTCAATTGCTGAATAGCATAGCTCATCAATTGATTGATAATCTTCAAGCATGACACTATCAGAAGCAGCGCCCAATATTGTTTTTATGGTATCGTTAAGGTGCGCCGGTACATCAGTTTCACCCAAAATATACGATGGTGTCACATCAAACATTTCTGCTATTTTATTCAAAATAATAGGCGGCGTAATCCTCTTTCCTGTTTCGTACTGGCTTAATGTATTCTGCGCAATATTTAGTGTCTTTGCAACTTCTTTTTGAGAAAGTCCACGTTGTTTTCGTAAGAAAGCTATTCTATTCATGTAAACACCTCTATTACAAAATATCACATTAACTGATAATGTCAACACTTATCTCAAAAACACACAAAAATATTCAATATATCTCAAATTATCTCTTGACAAAACGTAGATAATGCTGTATGTTGAGATAACAAGAGATATTAGAGATAGGAGTTGAGATAGTATGAGTACCCGTGTATCAATTATTCCACATGGTGCCTTGATCCAAGAGTGCCGTATCAAGGCGGGAATGAGTACAATTGAACTTGCAGAAGCCGCCAGTATAAAAAATTCTGCGGTAATCCGAATTGAAAAATCCGGCGGAGTTCGAGCAAAGACAGCGGCGGGCATCTGTGACGCCCTGGGAATGGAGTTTGACCAGCTTTTTACCATCAAACGCCCTTCCGATAGCGCAACCGAAGGGAGGTGAATATATGGAACGAATAGCCGTATCGGTAACAGAAGCGGCGGAAATGCTGGGCATTGGCACGAAAGCAGCCTATAACTTGTCCCGCCGGCAGGACTTCCCCGCTTTCAAGGTCAACGGGCGAACACTCGTATCCGTGGAAGGTTTGCGCCTGTGGGCAAAGGAACAGGCCGGCGGATCAGCAACAGCAGCAGGAGCAAAAGGCGCATAGCGCCCAAATAAATCAATAGGAGGTAACGAACAAATGGAAACTACATCAATTCCGGCGGAACAGTCACAGAACATTGTGGGCTATATCGCCCCCGACAAGATGCCGGGCGTGATCGTTAAGGAGGACAAGCCCTTTATGGAGGTAGGCGGCGTGCTGTGGCCTGTTATAGCAGCGACAAAGCACAACGGGCGCATGATCCCCATATTGGATATTCCCACGGCGGAGGACAAGAAGAGAGAGGAGAACGCAAGCAATGAGCAATAAACCCAAGTACAAGGCTATCAAAATTCTTTCCGATGAAGAAATCAGGGAACTTACTGAGTATACAATGATCGGTGAAGGTGGAGAAGGTGCAGACTTGGCCGGTTTTGAAGAAGCGGCGGAGATCATCGGAAAGGCCATGGAGCCGTACAAGAAACACTTTTGTGATCCCGTTAAGGCGCTGATCTTTTCGATCCGTACCGCCTATTTGCTGGGCGTACAGCACGGCGCAGAAGAGTACCGGATTGCAAGTAGTGACTGGCTGAAATACGATGATTGCGAGCCGTTCCCCTCTATGAAGTTTGAACTTCTCCAATCTGCGGCGGAGGACTTCTGGGAGCAGATGGAATACGAAGTTCCGGCGGAGTATCTACGGGATGTTTGCACCAAGATCGGATTTATCTTTATGGAAGATAACGGAGGTAAGCGCAAGCGACAAAGGAAGCCGCCCAGCACTTGGCGAAACTGCTAACAGTGAAACAGCGCTCGGATATTGTTATGCTGGCGCAGATCATTATCACGGCACAGCAGCCGCCGGAGTGTCCAATTAGGACACAAAAAGCCCACCCGTGAGTAACGGTCACGAATGGGACAGCAGGAAGTAAAGTAACATAAAAGAACAGTGATCCGTGCCGGTATGGCCAGTGTCCATGATTATGGTGTGGATCACTGTTCTTTTTCTATTGATGGGGGTTATGTATGGCAAAAAGAAAGAAAACAATTATAGCGGGGCGAATTATTAAGACGGTTGTCTATACAGCACCGGAGCCGCTGGACAGCCCACGCAAGCGGGCTGCAAAGTCACGCATAACAACGGCAGCACAAAAGGCTATGAACGATAAAACCGCACGGGCGAAGCTGGAAATGCTGCTTGCTTGTAACTTCGCCGGCAAGGATCTATTTGTAACGCTGACATATCGTGACGAGGATCTACCGGGGAGCAGATCGGAAGCAACAGACAATTTGCGGGATCTATTGGGTAAACTCCGGCGGGTACGCAGGAAGCGAGGGCAGCCGATGAAGTACGTCTATGTGACCGAAGAGAAACACGGTGAGGGGCGCTTACATCATCATGTAATTATAAACAGCACAGGAAACGATATTGACGAAATACGGAGCCTGTGGCGCTTCTGTGATGTGGTAGACGTGGAGTATATCGGTGGGCGTGAGTATGACGTATGGGCGGCCTACATGGCCAAGGAAGGCATAGAAGGGCGGCCAGCAGGGGCGCAGATGTGGACAAGCAGCAAGGGACTTGCAAAGCCTATTATCCGCACGGAGTACGTCCACAACGATACGGCGATCACTGCGCCCACCGGCTGCCATGTGATGGAACGTGAAGAAAAGGTTACGGAGTTCGGCAGCTATAGCTATATCAAGTACAAAGTCCCGCCGGATCAGTTGGAATACATACTAAAAGAGTACAAGGCAAGCGCCTTGTTACTTACTTGTAGCAAGATATAACTTTAGGAACAGGCCGGAGAAAATGGGGACGGATTGTTGAATACGCCCACGAAACCGGGTATCATGTAGACACAGCCAGCCCGCCGGATCATCCACCAAAAGCCGCCGAAAACTACCGAAAATCACCGCCGTTTTCCCCTCCATTTGCGCCACAAATCTACGCCCACACCCCAGCGCACCCGCGCACGCCCCAGCGCACCCGCACACAGCCCCGAAGGGGCACACTACCCCCCACCACTAAAAAGTTTTGGGTGCGGCTGCTGGATGCCCCGCTCCCCCTCGAACGTGTAAGAAATTCCCCGATGGGAGTACGCAGGTAGCCCAAGGAGGGCAAAACATGAAATGTGTCCAAATCGGACACAACGAACAGCCAAACGCCCGCACAAAACCCGCCGGATCACGCATGGATTTTTCCCTTATTTTTTCCCTTTAAGGGAAACAACCGAGCGGATCAAAATACCACAACACACCATGAAAACACAGCCAAACGGGGTTATTCGCTGCCGCAGAATAACAGGGAAAAATTAACTATCTAATTCGAATCCCTCCCACTGCGCCAAAAAAGAAAGGCATTCCTTGCGGATGGCTTTCTTTTTTTACAGAAAGGGATAGCACACTCTTTTCGATAACATGCTTGCTATATGCTATTTTTACGCAAATAAATCCCTTTATGCATTATATATCCAAAAAAACGATAGTTGCCGCTCTATTATCGAATATTCCTATTTGAAATCGTAGACTCGGTTATTTATAATAAAGTATAACGAATATGAAAAATTGGGGGGTACTATTATGAATCATGTTGTTGTCAATGCATTGGGGGAAGCTTGCCCTATTCCTGTTGTAAAAGCAAATAAAGCCTTGAGCGGCATGGCCGAGGGCGTATTGGAAGTGCACGTGGATAATGCTGTGGCTGTGGAGAATGTCAAGCGTATGGCTGCTCAGAAAAATCTGAATGCAGAAGTTCAGGAGATTGACGCCAAGCATTTTGTGGTGAGCATGACCGTCAACGGCGCCGTGGCAGCCGATGCCGAATGCCCCTCCTGCACTCCTATGGGCGGTGATCTGGTGGTGGCAGTGGATACCGAAATCATGGGCCGTGGCAGCGATGAGCTGGGTAAAAATCTGCTCAAGGGTTTCATTTATGCCGTTTCTCAGTTGGAGGTGCTGCCTAAGACCATGCTGTTCTACAACGGCGGTGCACATCTCACGGCAGAGGGCTCTGACTCTTTGGAGGATTTGAAGGCTATGGAAGAGCATGGCGTTGAAATCCTGACCTGCGGCACTTGCCTGAATCATTACGGTCTGAGTGACAAACTGGCTGTTGGCAGTGTCACCAATATGTACACGATCGTTGAAAAACTGGCTGCTGCCGGAAAGGTTATTAAGCCGTGATCTATCTGGATAACGCCGCCACTACCCGGCGCAAACCCGATTGTGTGATTGATGCGGTAGTATCTGCCATGCAGACCTTTGGCAACAGTGGTCGCAGTGTACACGAGGGCGCATTGGATGCCTCACGCAGTGTATATGCCACCCGTGAAAAACTGGCGAAGCTATTTGGCTGCATCAAGCCGGAGCGGGTCATTTTCACCGCCAACTCCACAGAGGCATTAAACATCGCCATTCAAGGCTTGTTTCAACCCGGTGACCATATCATTTCCACCGATTGTGAGCACAACAGCGTGTTGCGTCCCCTCTACGCTCTTTCCGGCGTGGAGGTGGATTTTGTAAAAGCGGACAAGCGAGGCGTCATCAACTATGATGATTTTGCCGCCTTGATGCGTCCCAATACCCGTGGTATCGTTTGCACCAACGGCTCTAATCTGACGGGCAATCTGTTGGATATTGCTAAAATCGGTACTATCGCTCATGAACACGGCGCCCTGATGGTGGTAGATGCCAGTCAGACGGCAGGCGTGTTCCCCATTGATATGGTCAGCATGCATCTCGATGTGGTCTGCTTCACCGGTCACAAGAGCTTGATGGGTCCCCAGGGTACCGGCGGACTTTGCATCGGCGAGGGTGTGGAAATCCGTCCCTTTAAGCGTGGCGGTACCGGCGTGCAAACCTATTTGGAGCAGCAGCCGGAGCAGTACCCCACCCGTTTGGAGGCCGGTACGCTGAACGGTCACGGCATTGCCGGGTTGAGCGCTGCGCTGGACTATATTGAAAGCGTCGGCATGGACAACATCTGTCGCCACGAGCAAATGCTGATGCGCCGCTTTTACGAAGGCATAAAAGACATCGACGGAGTCACTGTCTATGGTGATTTTGATGTGGCGCTGCGTGCGCCTGTGGTATCGTTGAATATCCGTGACTATGACTCTGCAGAGGTCAGCGATGTGCTGGCAGAGGAATATGACATTGCCACACGCTCCGGCGCTCATTGCGCGCCGAGATTGCACCGTGCTCTTGGCACAGTGGCACAAGGCGCTGTGCGTTTCAGCTTTGGTTATTATAACACCACTGACGAGGTGGATGCCGCCATTACAGCCGTTAAGGAGATTGCAAAATGATTCGGCGTACCATGCATTTATTGCTGACTTTTTATACCACAGCCGATGCCATGGCGGTGGAAAGAATCTGCAAGAGCCGTGGCATTCCGGGACGCATTATCCCCGTACCACGCTCCATTACTGCCGATTGCGGTATGGCTTGGCGCACGGATCTCGATCAGCGTCAGGCGATGGAAGAATTGACTGCCGATATGGATCTGGCAGGAATCTACGAATTGGAATGTTGAGGAGAATACCATGGAAGAAAATATTAAGCTGACGAAGCTGGCGAAGTGTGCCGGTTGTGGCGCCAAGGTAGGCGCAGGTGTACTGGCACAACTGCTGTCAGACATCAAGGTGCATCACGATCCCAAGCTGTTAGTCGGATTTGACAAGAGCGATGATGCCTCGGTATATCAGATTTCGGATGATCTGGCGCTGGTACAGACAGTGGATTTCTTCCCCCCCATTGCCGACGATCCCTATACCTTTGGTCAGATTGCCGCTACCAATGCGCTGTCTGATGTGTACGCCATGGGTGGCGAGGCTAAGCTGGCGCTGAACATCATGTGCGTGCCGGAGGATATGCCTAAAGATGCCGTGCATCAGATCCTGAAGGGCGGCTATGACAAGGTTTATGAGGCCGGCGCACTGATTACCGGCGGTCACAGCATTTTTGACGATGAACCCAAGTACGGTTTAGCCGTTACGGGCTTCGTGCATCCCGAGAAGATGCTTACCAACAGCGGCGCCAAGGTCGGCGATGTGCTGATTCTCACCAAGCCCATTGGCATCGGCGTTTTGACATCCGCCATGAAAGCCGACCTTTGCTCCGAAGAGGATAAGGCTCTGGCGATGCGCCTGATGACCACCCTCAACAAGGCGGCTCGTGATGTGATGGTAAAGTACAATGTACATTCCTGCACCGATGTGACGGGCTTTGGCCTGATGGGTCACAGCTTTGAAATGGCACAGGGCAGCGGTGTATCCATTACCATGGATGTATCCGGCATTGATCTTATCCCTTCCGCTTTGGAATTTGCCCGCATGGGTATTCTGCCTGCCGGTATGTACCGTAACCGCACCTTTGCCGAAAAGGCCGTAGATGCAGGTGACACAGAACTGGCAATTCAGGACCTGCTGTTCGATCCCCAGACCAGCGGCGGCCTGATGATGGCTGTTGCACCGGAGGATGCAGATGCCCTGCTGGCAGAACTGCAAGGCAAGGTGCCCTCGGCACAGCGCATCGGTGTGGTGGAGCCTTATGACGGCGGCGCTTACATCCGTTTGCGTTAAATCTGAAAAAAGAATGTAAAAATGCCTTCCCAATCGGGAAGGCATTTTTTGATGTAATTTCTTACTTGCTCAGCGTCAGCAAGGTGTCCTCACCCTGCTTGCTGGCAGTAACAGAATAACCGCTATTGGTGGCAAAACGAGTTACATTTTCCACTGCAGCAGCATCGTCCAGCAATACCTCCAGCGTAGCCGGAGCGTTAGCCTTGATTTCCTTTTGCACCATGACCACAGGCATAGGGCACAGCAAACCTCTTGCATCAACCATCGTTGTTACCTACCTTTCTTATTCAGCAGACAACTTCTTCTGACGGGAATTGTACAGAGAGATCACCAGCAGTACAACGAAACCGATAGCCACAGCAACCTTGCCGTTGGTACCGATACCGCCGACAACATACTCCTTGGCATCGTTCATGGCATCGGGATTACCGGCCAAACCGAAGTTATGAGCAAATGCAGCACCTGCGATCATACCGAACACGGTAACAGCACTGTCGCCATTGCCGGAGCCGGCCAGAATCAACTGACGCAGAGGGCAACCGCCCAGCAGCACGCTGCCCCAACCGACCAGCACCATGCCCAGGCAGTTCCACAGCTGGCTGGAGTGTGCGATGGGCTGCAGAGAAGTGCCGAACTTGAAGCCGCCCAGAATCAGGTTGCCAACCAGCACCACACCGAAGATTGCTACGAAACCCCACAGCAGGTGAGCATCCTTCAGCATGATGGTATCACGGATACCGCCGACCATGCACAGACGGGACTTCTGTGCCAAAGCGCCAACGATCAGAGCAATGACCAAAGAAATGATGATGGGAGCATGCATGGAGCCGGGGCCCTCAGTGCTTGCCATGAACAGAGCAGGAACAGCCAGAGCCAAAATCAGCAAACCGGCCATAACCACAGGCAGAACGCCGCCTTCAGCGCTGCCCACATCGTAAGCACGACCCAGGTTGAAGCCACGCTTCAAGAATGCGATACCGATGATGATACCGACAACAAAGCCGACCAGACCCACAACAGCGTTCACATCGCCGCCGCCCAAACGCAGAACCATACGCAGGGGGCAACCCAGGAACACCAGTGCGCCGATCATGACAAATGCGCCCAGCACAAATCGAATTGCGGGGGAAGAACCGGCCTTTGCACGGAACTCCTTACCGGCAATAGACATAATAAATGCACCCAGCACGATACCGATGATCTCGGGACGAACATACTGCACCTTAGCAGCAGCATGCAGACCCACAGCACCGGCGATATCACGCTCAAAGCAGGCAATACAAAAGCCCATATTTGCGGGATTGCCCAGCTTTTGCAGCACCAAAGCGGCTAAGCCAACCACAACACCCGCGATGATAACCATCCAATTGGATTTCTTCATGATTTTCTCCTTTTCTCCTTTTATATTTGATTTGTCGGATAAAACGTCTCCGTTCACCTCATTATAGAATAGCGCTTTTGCCATGTCCAATCTATGATTTCGATAAAAAGCCGTTATCATCGATTATTTCGATAGCACCAGTTTCAATTTACTTCATATTGCCTACGGTACATCCTTGTAGTATAATGAATGAAATTTTACAACATTGCAAGGAGCACGCGCCATGACGGATCGCAAAAGCGTTATCTCGCTATTCACCTGCTATATTCTGTGGGGATTTCAGCCGCTATATTGGGCATTGATCGGCAATCTCGACTCCTATTTCATTTTAGCTTGCCGCATTGCAATGGCAGCACTTTTTTCCGTGCTGCTTCTCGCTTTTACCCATCGTCTGCCCGAGCTGAAAGCGCTGTTTTTGAATAAAAGCATTATGAAATATCTGCTGCCTGCCGTTCTTTTCTTGCTGGCAGACTGGGCAATTTTTATCGTAATAGTCAACGCCGGTCATGTATTGGATGCCAGCTTGGGCTATTATATCAACCCCTTGGTACTGTTCGCCATCAGCATGGTGATTTACAAGGAGCGCTGTACGAAAATCCAGTTGGTTTCCTTAGGCATTGCCGCTGTCGGCGTTATCATCAGTACCGTAGCATTCGGCAGTTTCCCGCTGATGTCACTGATCATCGCTGTCAACTGGGCCATTTACACCGCCTTAAAACGAAATGTCAAAATAGACGGCGTACTGAGTATCGCTGCCGAAACGCTCATTTTGACGCCCTTTGCCATTGTATTTTTGGCTATCTTCCGGCATACGGATATGGCGGGCTTGGATGGCAGGGAAATTGTATTGTTAATCGGCAGCGGAATTGTGACCGCCCTACCCATGTTCCTCTACTCCAATAGCGTATCCAAATTCCCCCTGATCGTCATGTGTCTGGCTCAGTATCTTAGTCCCACCTTTAACCTCATTTGCGGTTTTATTCGACACGAAAGCTTTTCCACCAGTCAAATTGTGAGCTTCTCTTTCTTCATTTTGGCAATTGTGGTTTTTACGGCCGGCGAAATCAAGGCAGCAAAATCGCAAAAAATACCATAATCGCAGGCAAGCCACTTTCATTTTGGAAGTGGCTTGCATATTTTTCTTGACAATTTCTAATGCAGTGGATATAATCATAACACCGTTTTAGAACATCGTTTTATAACGCAGTTTTTGTAAAGGAGCATATCACATGCCACCGAAACCGAAGTATACAAAAGATGAAATTGCGGCTACCGCCTTTGAGATTATCAAGCAGGATGGTCTGTCCGCACTGACTGCCCGTGAGTTGGGCAAGCGGCTTGGGGTATCCGCCAGCCCTATTTTCACCATATTCCGAAATATGGATGATGTCAAAACGGCGGCAAGGGAGCTGGCATTAGTCGAATTTCAGGAATACATCAGCGATTATCGTGATTACACGCCCGCATTCAAGAGAATCGGTATGATGATGGTGTCCTATGGCATCCACGAGCCGGAGCTGTTCAAGCTTCTTTTTATGCAGGAGCATACTGAGGCTCATGACTTCCAAAACACCATCAAGGATCTGGGCGGTACAGCAGAAATCTGCATTGAGCTCATTCAGCGGGACTATTCCATGAGTCAAGAAGATGCCACGCTCCTTTTTGAGCAGATGTGGACGCAGGCCTTTGGATTAGGCGCCATGTGTGCCATGGGCGTGTGCAATTTCACGGAGGCGGAGATTGGAAAGCGGCTTGGCATCATGTTTGTCAGTCTGGTTGCCACCATCAAAGCCGGCAAACTGGACGGCACAGATATCCTTCCGGAACGATCCGCCGACGGTCTTTTCAACGGAAGACCTTTAGAGGCGTTCCCCCAGTTGCCATAAAAAACACAGTAGGAGGAAAACATGAGTATTTCATTATGTGGTATTGATTGCACCAAATGTGGATTGCAGACCACCTGCAACGGCTGCTGTGAAAGCGACGGCCATCCCTTTGGTGAGGCATGCATGGTGGCCGCCTGCTGCAAGCAGGGCGGCGATGCTCTATGCCAATTGAAGCAAACGCTGATCGATGCTTTCAACGCCTTGCACATCGAGGATATGGACGAGGTGACAGATCTCTATTCTCTGAAGGGCTCGTTTATCAACATTGATTATCTTCTGCCCAGCGGTCAGCTTGCCAAATTCTGGAATGACAACAAGATCTATCTGGGTAATCAGGTTGCTAAAAAGAACAGCGAGCTGTGCTACGGCATCGCCGCTGATGAAACCTACCTGATGGTCTGCCAGTACGGCCAAGACGCTTCCAATGCCGAAATCATCGTGTGGAAACGATGGGCTGACTAAATCTGTAAACGGCAGGTTGCGCAGTTTTTTCCAAATGTAACCACCGGTTGCTGGACAACTGTGATCTATCTCGATATATTGAACGCATACATACTACATATCACCCATAAAAAGGAGACGATACTATATGCTGAATATTGAACATCTAACAAAAACCTACGGCGAAAAAACCGCCGTGAACGATCTTTCTCTTCACATTCAACCCGGTGAGATTTACGGTTTCATCGGTCACAACGGTGCCGGTAAAACCACCACGTTGAAGAGTGTTGTGGGTATTCTGCAATTTGACAACGGCGAAATCACCATTGACGGTGTTTCCGTCAAGGCAGATCCGATTGCCTGCAAAAAGAACATTGCATACATTCCCGATAAACCCGATCTCTATGACTTTATGACCGGCATGCAATACTTGAATTTTGTGGCGGATATTTTCGGCGTTCCTGCCGATGTGCGTCAGGATCGTATTACATCTCTCGCCGATGCCTTTGAATTGACGGACGATCTGGCGCAGCCTATCTCCGATTACTCCCACGGCATGAAGCAGAAACTGGCCATCATCTCGGCATGGATTCACCAGCCCAAGCTCATCATCATGGATGAGCCCTTTGTAGGCCTCGACCCCAAAGCCGCTCACCTGTTGAAAGGCATGATGCGTGAGGTCTGCGACAACGGCGGTGCTATTTTCTTCTCCACCCATGTGCTGGAAGTGGCGGAAAAGCTCTGCGACAAGGTGGCCATTATCAAGAACGGTCAGTTGATCCGCTCCGGCACCATGGAAGATGTCAAGGGCGACACCAGTCTTGAATCTGTATTTCTGGAACTGGAGGATTAAACCATGTTCAAAGCTCTCATTAAAAAACAATTTCAGGAGTGTTTTCGTTCTTACTTTGTCAATCCCAAAACCGGAAAGGCTCGCTCCGAGAACGGTGTAACCGGCATGTTTCTCCTCTTTGCGGTGCTCATGCTGTTCCTCGGGGGTGCTTTCTTTGGCATGGCATTCCTGCTGAGCGAGTTGATTGAAGTGGGGCTTTCCTGGCTCTATTACGCCTTGATGGGGTTGATTGCCGTTGCGCTGGGTACATTTGGCAGCGTGTTCAACACCTTCTCCACCCTCTATATCGCCAAGGACAACGAACTACTCCTGTCTATGCCCATACCCCCTGCCAAAATTCTTGCCAGCCGCATGTCGCTGGTCTACGGACTGAGCCTTCTATATAGCGGTATCGTGTGGCTGCCCGGCATCGTTTTTACCTGGATCTATGCCTCCCCCTCTGTACTGAGCGTGATCTTCGGCATTCTCCTGCTGCCCATTATTGCGCTGTTCGTCACGGTATTGACCTGCGCCTTGGGCTGGGTGGTGGCACTGATTGCCGCCCGTGTGAAGAAAAAAAGCTTCATCACAGTCATTCTTTCTCTGGTATTTTTCGGTCTGTACTATGTTGTATGCTTCCGCATGTCCGATTTCATGCAGGCACTTGTCAGCAACAGCGACGCTGTAGGACGCAGCGTAAAGGTGTGGGGCAATCTTTTCTATCAGCTGGGTCATGCAGCTAACGGCAGCGTGCTTCCCATGGTGATTTTCTCCGCTATCACGCTGGTACTGTTTGCCTTATGTTTCTATGCTCTGTCCAAGAGTTTTACCCGCATCGTCACCAAAACACCGGCAACGCACAAGTCCACTGTCAAACCTACCGTTATAAAAGCGCAGAATGTCAAATCTGCTCTATTTAAGCGTGAACTGAAGCGTTTTACCTCCAGCGCCACCTATATGCTCAACTGCGGTCTGGGCATTGTCATTTTGCCCATTCTTGCCGTGGTCGCCTTGATCAAGCGTGGGGAACTTCTGGCCGCAATTGCCAACCTGTCGAACATTATGCCCGAAATGAGCAAGTTCTTCCCGCTGATTATTTTAGCCGCCGTTTGCATGATTATCTCCATCGGCTGCATTTCCACGCCCTCTATTTCTCTGGAGGGTAAGCATCTGTGGATTTTGCGTTCCATGCCCGTGTCCGGTCGGGAAGTGTTGGAGGCAAAGCTGAATCTCCATGTCTGCCTGAATGTATGGTCCGCCGTTGTTTCTGTGGTCATCTTGGGTCTGTGTTTCAATATTGATATACAGACCGTTGTCTTCATGGCGCTCTTCGTGTTGATGTTTGTTTGGCTTACCGGCGAGATCGGTTTGATTTTCGGTTTGAAACGGCCCAACTTCAACTGGACAACGGAAACTATGCCTATTAAGCAAAGCATGAATATGTTATTCTGCTGGCTTTCCAGTTGGGGCATTGTCATCATCATTTGCGCCGGTGGCTATCTGCTGCGCAGCATCGTATCTATTGACACTTATGTGGCATTTGCCATGGCTGCACTTGCCCTCGCCGCAAGAGTACTGAAAAACTGGCTGCAAACCAAGGGGGCAGCTCTGTTTGACGCACTGTAAGAAAGGATTTTTGCCATGGTATACCGCATTTTGATTGTAGAAGATGATCGGGGTATCGCTGATGCTTTGGAAACCTGTTTAGCAGGTTGGGGGATGCAGGCAAAAGCCGTGGAGGATTTCACCAATGTCATGGAAGAATTCTCCGCCTTCGGTCCCCATCTGGTGTTGATGGATGTCACGCTGCCCTTTATGGGCGGCTACCACTGGTGCCGTGAAATGCGCGATGTCAGTTCCGTTCCCATTGTGTTTATTTCCTCGGCAGCAGATAACATGAACATCGTCATGGCCATGAATATGGGTGCCGATGATTTCATTGCAAAGCCCTTCGACCAAAGTGTGTTAGTTGCAAAAATCCAAGCACTTTTGCGCCGAGCTTACAGTCTCGGCACCTCCGCCCCTGTTTTGGAGCACAACGGTGCCGTGCTGCACACCGGCGACAATTCCATGACCTACCACGGAGAAAAAATCGATCTATCCAAGAACGAGTACCGCATTTTGCTGACCTTAATGCAAAACAAGGGCAAGATCGTCAGCCGCGAAAAGCTGATGGAAGCACTATGGGAAACGGATTCTTTTGTGGACGAAAACACCTTGACCGTCAATGTGGGACGCCTGCGTAAAAAGCTGGATTCCGCCGGACTTACCGGCTTTATCATGACAAAATTCGGTGTTGGATACATGCTGGGTGAGGAAAAATGAAGCTATTTTTTCATTATCTGAAATACAAGGGAAAAACGCTGGCGGCTTTCTTTCTGTTCGCCGTCGTATTGACGGTGTCATTCCGGTGGTATCATCTGCCGGTGGGTGCTGTTTTGTATCCGACAGCAATATGTGCTTTATTGGGTTCTGCCTTTTTACTGGCAGATTTTATGCGCACGCGCAAGAAACATCGCGCCTTTCTCTATCTGCAATCCCTGCGTAGTGACCTGATTGATACGCTGCCGGATTGCAACAGTATAGCCGATGAAGATTGTCAGGAAATTATCCGCAATCTCTGTCGAGAGATGCGCTGTGCCGAGGAGTCGGCGCAGCAGCGATATAACGATATGGTGGATTACTATACCGTCTGGGCACATCAGATCAAAACGCCCATTGCCGCCATGCGTCTGAAACTGCAAAATGAGGACACGGAGTTTTCCCGCAATCTACGACAGGACTTGATGCGCATTGAGCGCTATGTTGAAATGGTACTTACTTTCCTGCGCTTAGGCTCTGACAGCACCGATTATGTGATTCGCCAATATGATTTGGACAGCATTGTTCGTCCGGCGGTTAAAAAGTTTGCCGGCGAGTTTATCTGCAAGAAATTAACCTTGCATTATGACCCGCTGCATACCACAGTGCTGACGGACGAAAAGTGGCTTTCTTTTGTGGTGGAGCAGGTTATTTCCAACGCCGTGAAATACACCAGCTCCGGTGAGATCTCCATCTATCTGGAGTCGCCTCAAACCCTCTGCATCCAGGATACCGGCATCGGTATTGCACCGGAGGATTTACCCCGCATTTTTGAAAACGGCTACACGGGTTTCAATGGGCGCATGGATAAGCGAGCCAGCGGTATCGGTCTATATCTTTGCAAACAGATCTGCGATCGATTAGGTCACACCATAGTCGCATCGTCGCACCTCAATGCAGGCACCATTGTCCGCATTGGATTGGCATCCAGCCATGTTACACCGGTATAATTGTGACAAAACCGTTAGTTTTACCTGCCAAACTGTAAGCCGATTCGATGGAGTGAATCGGCTTATTCGTTTATACTATCCTTGTAAGATGAAGAAAGGGGTTTACCTATTATGAGTTTGCTTGAAGTAAATGGCTTGAAAAAGGTCTATAAAACGCGTCTGGGCGGCAACGCTGTGGAGGCGCTGCGAAATGTCAATTTCAGTGTGGAGGAGGGCGAATTTGTCGCCATCATGGGCGAGTCCGGCAGTGGCAAAACAACACTGTTGAACATTCTTGCCGCATTGGATCGCCCCACCGCCGGCAAAGTCCTGCTGGACGGCAAAGATTTTTCCTCCATCCGTGAATCTGCCGTGGCTTCCTTCCGCCGTGACCATTTGGGTTTCGTATTTCAGGACTTCAATCTGTTGGACACTTTCACTCTGGAGGATAACATTTTCCTTCCCTTGGTTTTGGCCGACAAAAAATACGACGAAATGCACCGGCGTTTACTGCCCATTGCCGAGAAGCTGGGCATTTCCGGTCTACTGAAGAAGTATCCTTACGAGGTATCCGGCGGACAGAAGCAGCGTGCCGCCGTGGCTCGTGCCATGATCACCGATCCTCGTATCATTCTAGCTGATGAGCCTACCGGCGCATTGGACTCCAAGGCTTCCGATGAACTGTTGCAGTTGTTCAGCGAAGTCAATCAACAAGGTCAAACCATCCTCATGGTCACCCATTCCGTCAAGGCTGCATCGGTAGCCAGCCGTGTGCTATTCATCAAGGACGGTGAGGTATTCCATCAGTTGTACCGTGGCAACGATACCAACGAGCAGTTGTATCAGAAGATCTCCGATACACTGACCATGCTGCACGCAGGTGGTGATTGCCGATGAAACTGTCTATCTATCCCCGCTTAGCGTGGAGCGGCATTCTGAAAAACCGCAAGCTGTACTTTCCGTACATTATCAGCAGTATCGGCATGGTGATGATGTTCTATATCATCCATTCGCTGAGTTGTTCTCCCCTGCTGAATGAGATGAAGGGCGGCGGCAGTCTGGAGAGCATTTTAGGGTTGGGCAAATATGTGATTGCCGCCTTCGCTATGCTGTTTCTGTTCTACACCAATTCTTTTCTGATCCGCCGGCGCTATAAAGAGTTTGGTCTATACAATATCCTCGGCATGGATAAGCGCAGTATCAGCCGCATTATTCTGTGGGAGTCCCTGATCGTAGCCGTTTCCGGTCTGGTCGTCGGCATGGGGTTGGGCGTTGTGTTCTCCAAGCTGGCAGAGTTAGGACTACTCAACGCCATCCATAAGGAAATCAATTATCGTTTCACGGTTACCGGCAAAGCAATCTATGTCACCGCCATTGTCTTTGGCATCATTTTTCTGCTGTTGCTGCTCAAGTCCTTGTGGCAGGTCAGAAAGTGCAAACCTCTGGAATTGCTGCAAAGTGAAAAAGCCGGCGAAAAACCGCCCAAAGCCAATTGGGTCTTTGCCGTGTTGGGTGTA
>JAZLJB010000037.1:0-58770 GCA_045617685.1 Vescimonas sp. | reverse complement strand
GCGGAAAGCTGCTGCTCGGTGTAGACGGTCTCCTCTGCTTGCTCGACTTCAGGAAGTTCAAATTCCTCCCATGTCAAATCAGCTTTCAAGTGGTAGTCAAAACCGACATTTGCCATAGGTTTTTTCCGTATAACAGACATCAAATCTCTATACTCGCTTTCGTCGATTTCAGTGCCGCCGCTTCCAATCCCAACAGAAATAATGTGACCGCTATCAATCATCTTGTAATATCTCATGCTTCCACCTCCTCACGCCCATGCCAGCCATTTGTATGTTACGCCAGCCTCATAAAATCTTGCGCCGTGGTACAAGCAGAAGAAATCCTCTGTCAACGATTGCCGTTCGTATCCGGTCATGTTGTAGTTCATTCCATCAAATGTGTTTCCAAGAGCCGACATCGCACAACGGAACTCCGTGCTGCCGTTTTGGTCGTGCCTGAATAGCGCACCGATAAGCACACTGTCATTGGGGACGCTTTCCCCGTCACACCATACAATCGCAACTTTCGGAATTACGCCTAAATTGTGCTGAATTTTCATGTCAGATGTTGAAATTGTTGCCGCAGGAGTAAAGCTGCCGCCGTCCAGCTTGGTAATGCTGTCGGGCAGCGCACCGCCAATAGACGCAATCGCCTCCGGCATTGCGTCCAGGGTCAGCAAGCCCGTATCGCCCGTCTTCTCACGGATTGCATTGCCAATGGCGCTCAGCTTATCAGTAAGAGCCATTTTCGATCACCCCCAGCTTGTTGTCGATCAACTCGTTGATATGGTCATCAGTGACAGCAGGTGGAATTTTTGATTCCACTTCTTCTAATTCACGCATTGTCGCATAATCGCCAGTGGGTTGTTTTTCATTCAACAGCGCATTTGTTTCCGCCTTTGTGTAACCAACCGATTCCGATCCAACATAGTTCCATGTAAAACTAAACACATTCCACCGATAATATGATCTTTGGTTGTTGTGTGTTTCATCATCCAAAACTTTAACAACATCCTTATCACCAATGGAAGATGTGTCATAATTTTGCAATTCTATGTAAGTGCCGACAACATCAACCACATCAGATTTACTAACAATAGCATCAATCTGTCCTTGTAGATCTTCAACTTCACCATTCACATATTCTGTGGTGGCAAAACCGCTGACATCGGGAATTTCTTCCTTCAATGCAAATTCATCAAAATCAGGAAGTTCGGATCTTTCCACATAATCCCCAACAGGCTGTTTTGAAGCCAGTTCGGAATCCAGTCCTGTAATGGCAGAAATAGGATGCTGATCATCAGCATCACGGTTTGTCATCTTGCTGTGGTCTGAAGTACCACCGCCGCCACCGCTCTGAGCAGCCTCGTTGATGGCGGCCACAAGGTTGTTTTTAGCTTCTGTGTCCAGATCGTCAAGATTGCCGATCTGGCTCAGGAGCTGCGCCCACACCGGAAGTGTCGGATCTGTGGACTCGTCGCCGTTAGGATCTGCTCCGGCAACAATCGTGCCGCAGCTGGCGTAGACGGTGGGGATCACAAGCGTGCCGGCAGCGTTGGTGCCGTAAACACCGATACGCAAGTGATACCCTCTGTATTCCAGGACTTCCCACGGAATTACGCATTCATCATCGATTAAAATAGCATCACGCTGAACACCACCAGCTACGAATACAGCAGTCTTGCTCAGGTTGTCCCAATCTTGCGAAAAATCAAAGCGGCAGATTGCGCCGACCGTGCCGCTCGTTAACAGACTGTTGCATTTGGCGTATGCATTGTTCAGGTTAACGGTGATAGAAATATCAATCATGGTTGCCCTCCAATGCATCTACTCTTTTTCTGAGGTCTTCAATCTGCTCCTGCTGCATTTGGACAACCTTAATCAGCGGTGCGATAAATTCATCATAGCGCAGGCCATAAACCTTTCCGCCGTTCTCATCAGCGTCGCAGCAAAAACCAGCGAAGTCCTTATCTGTCATTCCCAAGATTGTCATGTTTTCTTCGACTTCCTGTGAGATCATGCCGTAATGCGTTCTATCGCTGGTGCCATCCTTGAATTTATAGCTTACAGGGCGCAGGCCCATGATGAACTGTGTCATCTTTCCCGCATCAAGAGATTTGATGTTTTTCTTTGCGTTTTTGTCGGATGTTTGGATGGTTCCGTTGGCGGCAAAAATAGCATTCCACTTATAAGACGCGGTGCCGAGGTTCATAGCTGCATTAGACAGCGGTCTCAATCTATGCTTGGTTCCACCATCTTGATATTCATCTATAGACACTGCGTAAACTCCTGCATCAGATCCACTGTGCCCAAGAACCAACCCACCCGAGCTTACAACCTTTTCAACATTTGCCGTAACGCCGCCGGTTTTAGGTACTTCGATGATATATCGGCCTTTAACGCCGGAATAAATGCCGTTTTTACTTTGCGTGTTTGATGAGCGCAAATCAATTTCGCCGCCATTGAGCGACCGAGCACGGATGAACGCACCGTATGGTGTGCTGTCGCCGCCGCAATTGATGTAGTTGTCTCTTTCGCCATTGGCGGTGATGTAGTCCTCTGTGGAAATGTGACCGCTTGCATCGATAGTTGTTATTGTGATTGCTCCTGATGCGTGCGCTCCGATGTGCGTACCATTCCCGTCAGCCCACAGCATCCACTTATCATTTTTCTCGTCCAGCAATCCGTACCTGTTGGACGAATTAGAGGAATAAATTGCTATTCCACCGACATTTGTCCTTGCGGCAATCCTGGCATTGTACCTGCTTGTGTCACTACCAGCAACACCCGTGGCGTTTCCGGACGCTCCGCCAATATTAAGGTCACCGCCAATAGATGCATCACCGGTCACACGGATAGACTCAACAGGATTTGGAAACTCAATTCCTCCGGTCTCATTGACACGGATTAAGTACTTACCGTGCGTGTTACTGAACACGCCGGCACGTTTGTTTTCTGCGCTCGCAATAAGAGAAATCTTCTCCACCGCATTACCAGCCGTGATACTGTTGCTTCCTGTTGTTCTTTCTTCTTCGACGGCTGAAATATTGGACGCCGTAACTGTACCAGTCGTGAAAGACGGAATCTGCAAAACACCATCTTTGTCAATGGACAAAAGCCATTTACTGCGCTTGTTATCGTAAATGCCAGCCTGCTGTTGGGCTGTGGTCGATGCGACGAGGCTCATGTCGTTCGTACTATTAACAACTCGCACACGGCTGCGTGTTGCCTTTTCACTATCGCCGACAGTTACTTCGGATGCGTTGACATTGTTTGCCTCTACATTCGTCGTTTTTGTTCCGCCGTTCAGCATTGCGATACCATTGGCGTTGATAGAGCCGCCGACATTTGCATTGCCGGGAGTTGTGATACCGTGAGCGTTAATGCCTCCGTTCACATTTACCTCGCCGCCAACAGTAATTTGGTCTTCTGCGTTAGCGTAGATAATGAATTGACCTGCACTGGCGTTGTAAAGGCCGATATTGCCGTTAGCATCGTTCAACAGCTTGATTTCTCTGCCGCCCTTGTTCTTGACGCTGACATCGAATGCATTGGCGCCGATTTGACCGTCATCGCCAATCTCGATACTGACCAGCTTTACACTGCCACCGACAAAGGCGATGCGCTCAGGATCACCGACAGCAGTACCACGAATGGGGATGCGATACAGAGGGAAGTAACGCACCGTGCCACCGCTAATAATGTCATCCGCTCTCAGTATAGGGTCGACCGCTTCGCCGCTCGTGGCTTCGCCACGTGCAACGCCGAAACTATAAGTCTCTACGTTTGTCTCTCCGCTTCTCTCGTATAGACCATATACAATATCGTTACGATTAACGCCCGCCGAGCCGTTACCAACGGTAAATGATAATTCTTCACCGTGCGGAATGCGAGCCAGCGTGCCGCACGAAATCAAATCGCCGCTTTTAAGCGTCACGGTGCTTGCTGTTGATCGCACGCACTCTAAATTGTTGCCAACAGGAAGAATTGCGTCGGCGTTAGCACCAACACCAGAGCAATAGAACGCATAGTTTCTATCTCTGTCCGTTGCGCTATCGATATGCTGTAACGGCAACCCAGCTGCATCAACACCGTGATAGCCAGTTACAATATAGTTTGTAGGCATATTCATCCTCCTACCTTATAAGATGTATTCAGGGTTTCCCCATCTGTTTTTATGATTTTTTGTGTTATGTAGCTCTCAACTTGAACTCCGGTAATATACTCGGTGGCGCTGATTTTATCGCCTATCTCAAAATCGGTTGCACCGTCTACGATTTGCAAATCAGCCAAGTTATTTTCTGCCTCAAGTTCAAGCAGCTTCTTGGCACCATCAATAACAAGCTGTTCTGCACTTTCGGCATTTGGATAGTCATATATATCCGTATATTCATTCTTGCCTGTGTAGTATTGAGTGGTTGTCACATCGCCATTACCGTCAAGATACAGATGAATAACTGTGCGCTCTTCCAGTTCGCCACCACCCAAGCAAATTAAGTGGTTGACGGTGTTTTCGAAATGCGACACCGTCAGCACTATATTGTTATCGTTGTCGACCATCGTTTGCGCTTCGATTTTCTCAACATCGATTACAATCTTCTTCAGATCTCTCGACCAGTTGAGAATGAGCCGAGCATTCACGGCCGCCAACGCATCTGATAGAGCATCATAGGCTTTTGCATACCGCCATTTGCAATTGATATCAACGCCTGCTGCGCCGTTGTCGCAATAGAACAGCTCGCCAGCGTGAAGATAGCCAATCAGCCTGCGGATAACAGCCTTGGCATCTCCATTGTCGATATAATAGGCTACGCCTGACTGCGGAACTACAACACGGCTGTTGAGCAAGCCGGAGAAAGTCCGGCCGCTCAACACGATGTTGTCATCATCGTTTGACGATTTCATGCCGTCTACAATGCCGCCTATATCGTTCTCCGCGTATATCACGGAGCCATAGCTAAGTCCGGCACAGTCGGCTTTGCCGATTGTCAACTCAAAATCGTTTTCGTCAGTGCCGTAACTCATATCGAGCTGGAAAAGTGAGATATCCCCAACATCAACAAATTCACTGTCGGTGTATGTTAAGACCATGCTGGCTCACTTCCCCTCTCCATTACTGTTAAGTCTACCGTCGCGCCGCTGTTGGATATGATTTTGAGCTGCCCTGGTGGAAGTTTCCGAAACGAGTTGGCCAATCTACTACCGAATGCATTGACGATATCGCCGTTGGCACGGACGATTTTAACCGTTCGTGTCTCGCTGTCAATAATAAGTTGGTCTCCACTCTCCAGGCCAACTCGTGCGCCGTACGCAAAATCGTTGATGGTCACTGTCGGGTTGATCACCGGTCCATGGATCACCATCTCGAAATCAGAGCTGTCGATTGCAGGGTTGGTTACGATTAGATATCCGAGAGACTCATAGCCATAGCAATACGGGTAGCCATAGCTATAGTAGTAGCCGATCGAGTTGTGCGAACTGGATTTGCCGGAAATAATCGTTGTTTCGCCGTCCCTGCGCCAGACCCATTCGGCAGCCTCAATTTGCAATTCACTGATGATAGTAGACCGGTCAACATTTGCGCTGTTGCTGCCAATGCCTGATATGTAGCACATCAGATACCAATCGCCAATGTACAATCTTCCGGGTGTTTTCTTGAGAACATCCTTCTCAAAAACAGAATAGACATCACGGCGAATTTTGTAGGCTTCTTCGCTGTTTTCTCCGAAAATAAAAAGCTGGACAGCGGAAGATCCACTCACTCTGCGTGGCGTGCCAAAGCGGTTGTTAACCACCGCAACATCCCACTTGTAGCCATAGAGATTGTGGTAGTCGCTCCACAGCTTGCCGCTGTTAAGATTGACCGTTTGGCTTCCTGCAGATGCAGGAGCATAAAAGAACGGTAAATCACGCATACTGCCGCACCGTCCTTCCGAACTCTCGCTTGTCCATTACAATTGTTTGACCGGCCTTTACAGCGTTGAGAATATCCCCAAGCACGGCATTACTCTCGCTTGCATAACCATCAATACCGGCTGAATAGCGAGTAGAGATGTTAACGGGAGAGAACTGCATACCGTTTTCAATCTCGTCTCTAATTGAGCCGAATTCACTATTCCAGCCAACGCCAACGCCTTTCGCCATGTTGCTACCGATATCAGCGAAAACACGGCTCGGGCTATGAATTCCCAGCAAGCCCTTAACGCCATCGACAATGCCGCTGAAGAAGCCAGAGACCTTGTCTTTGATCCAGCCTGCCATGTTCTTAATTCCGTTCCAAATTCCCTCTACAATGTTTTTGCCAAGGTTTTGGAACTTTTGCTGAATTTTATAAAACCAAGCCACGGCACTGATGATAGCGTTCGGTATTTTCACTTTGAAGAAATCGGCAATTGCATGAACGGCGGTGGAAACGCCGTTTTTAATGGCATCCCACGCCTTTGTGATTGCCTCACGGAATCCGTCATTCGTTTTCCACAGCGTAATAAAGGCGGCAACAAGTCCAGCTACAAGCGTTATAATTAGAACGATTGGATTGGCTTTCATGACAGTGTTAAGCAGGGCTTGCGCTATAGTCTGGCCTTCTGTTGCCGCCGTCAGCTTGGTGATAAAACCAGTTATTACTGTTGCGGCTTTATACGCCACGAAGGCGGTAGTTGTAGCCGCAATAATCGCCGGTAATGGGCCGAATGCTCCAAGCACCTCTTTGATCTTCGGCGAAACATTGTCAACGAAAGTCAAAGCGGATTCCTTCAAGTTGTTAAAACTCTCACTGCTGTCCGTATTGCTGTCTGCAAGCGAAGTCAGGAAATCGCTCCATGCAGCCTTTGTCATTTCTGCAGATCCGCTAATTGTTTCGGCTGCCTCGTTTGATGCATAGCCTGACAGCCCCTGCATGTCGATATAATCAAGCAACGCAGATTGACAGTCTGCGAGATTGCTGATTGTATAATTGGTTGCATCACCGTTAGCGGCATTCCATGCATTGACGCTGTCGATCAGGCTTTGAAAACCTTCTTTTGTCGGCGTGATACCGAGTTGCAGGTTGTCCATCATGCTGAAATTGTTTTTCATTATTCCGTTGAATGCATTTTGGACAGCCTCTTGGCTGTTACCAGTTGCCGCTACAACATCTGCCTCAGCGGTGATAATTCTATCTGCAAGCTGGGCTGCCGCTTGTTCATTGCCACCTAAAGCGGTTTTTAATCCAGTCGCAAACCCGTTAACTTGCTGCAAGTAGTCATTCTGCGACATCTGCACAGTTGAATACGCTGTGGCTGCCTTACCAGCAATGTAATCATAGGCATCGCCGAACATAAGCTGTGCGCCGCCCACGAGCTGTTCATAGTCGGCAAAATTGCTGATAGCCTGTTTTGTGACAGCAACCATCGCAGTTGCGGCGGCTGCTGTGATAGCTTTTCCAACCTTTAAGGCTTTGCCTGCTGCGTCGCTGAAAACTTTTCCGAAGCTTTCTCCGCTTTTTTTGCCCTGCTCGTCAACTGGCTTGTCAAGCTCTTTGGCAAGAGCAGATTTTATGTTTCTTGTCGTAGGCACAATCTGTACATACGCCTTGCCGAGTTCACTCATGTTGTGCCTCCTTTAACGAATTTTTTGTAAGCGGCGGCAAAATCGCTCTCATTGTCATAGCCGTTTGTTCTCCCTTTTTTGCCTTTTGTGCCAACCAATTTTTGATATAGGCTTTCCGGCTGATTTTTGCCATTTTGGCCATCATCGGTTTGAAACCATTGAAGAATGGCCAACTTGTCAAAAATCAAGGCAAGCAACAGCGTGTCATTGTTGAATTTGCATCCGCTTAGCCGCCGCACGATGCGGCTGTTCTCCCCTAAGCCACATGCGAGAGTAGCCGCCAGAGATAGCGGGTACTCTCTGTACGGCTTCCCGTACACTTCGACAAAATCGCATATTAGAGCGTCCTCGTCCGTCTTAATCATGTGGCTTAGGGCAATTAGTTTTTTAGCGCTTTGGCTTGATTGAACATCTCCGTCAAAGCATTTTGCATTGCTTCAACAGTAACCTTCCCACTTTCGGAACGGATGTGTTCTTTTAAGGCGTTTTTTTGCTTTACGCCCAAAATTCTTTCAACAAGTTTCGTGATTTTTTGAGGCTCCTCGTCAACCTCGTTAATCAGCTCTAAGACCTCGTAGTCATCGCCGACATTATCGTCAATTTTGAACCTGAAGCCGTTTTTCAAAACGCCCTTAATCATGATTTAACCCTCCGTGTTCTCGTCATCTTCTGCCTTGTTCTCGATGTACTCATAATGAGAATGCCCAGACGCGTCCGGGTAGGCGGAAATGGTTACCTCATATCCAACTGCGGTTGTGTCACTGTATGTAATCTCGGAAACAGCGGTAATCTTGCCGTTCGGGATAACAATGCGCTTCAACACATCATCAGTCATGATCATATCGACTACCCATGCACGACGTTTGTGGGAATATGCGCCGACAGCAACCTTGATGCCGCTCTCCAATGTGCCAGTTACATTTTCGGAGCCATGTACTTCTTTCAATACATTGGCATTCAATGCCTCGATTAATTTAACGGTGAATTTGTCTTTGAAGCCGTTTTCGGAAGAGTTGACAACGTCACCGCCCCATGCCTTGATATCCTCGCTGGAGATTTCGTTTGCGTTTTTTACACCCTCGTCCGAGCAATAGCCGAGCCCAGTAAATCCAACCAGCGCCTCTGCAGCTGTAGTAGGCAGTTCGACAGTAGTAGGTCCTACAAAAATAGCACCACCGATTTTAGGCTTGCCGGTGGTGACAAGCTGTGCATTATTAGACATTTTTCAATCTCCTTATTCGTGATAAGTAATATCGCATACCGCCTGATAGCGATATCCTTTTTGGGGTGTGTCTGTAAAGTTGTAGTCACCGTTTACAGACACTTTGCTGATATTCTTCAAGCTGACAGCTTCAGCCATTTTTTCGCAAACGAGTTTAGACAAACTCGCCGCCTCAAACAGTGATTGTGCGTGTGATTGCACGACAAGCATAGCTGTCTTGATCTTGTCTTGTTCGCCGCCTCCGGTTTTTTCGACGGTCACATATTCAGCCGGCGCTTTTTCCGGCACCTCACCATAAGCAGCAACCGGTAAAACGCCGTTCAGGTAGTCAATAATCGTCTTCTCAATCACAGTTTCACCCCCCCAACGCTTTCAGCAGTGTATTGTTATCGTGATTGTCTTGGTATGCCGATGTCCCCTTTTCCGCGTAAACAGACGAGATCCAGCGGCTACCAGCCATATACACATCCTGCTCATACCCGACGCCGGCAGCACTTCTCACCTTGCTTGCTGCCTGCTCTGCAATGTCTTTCACGGTGTCTGATTGCAGGAATTCTGTAACACCAGTAAGCTCAATCTCAACCATACAATTCCACCAGCACTTTCTTGTTCCACGCAAGCGGAATGTTGACATCTATGCCCTCCGTCGTGAAGCCAAACGAATGCCATGTCTTCCCGGAGAACTCGACATCACAATCTTCCCAATTGTTCATGTCGCCTTTGGGGATACCTAATTGATACACGGCCTTTTTGCCGGTCAAGTCAATAGGTGCGGGCAAATCATCTGTGTTCACTGGTGCCACGAGGACATTTTCGACGGCGACATCTATCGTGTCATATACAGGACGGTTAAAACCATCTGTTCCCACTTGAGTTTTCTTTTTCAGGATGACGGTGATGCCTTTAATCACAGCAACCACCGCCGATCTTGTACGGATTTGATGCACCGATTTTATTACCGAGCCCTAAAAGTTGCCGCTCAGTTTTTCCAATGTACAGCTCACCAGTCGATGCACCACCGCCAAGCGTCCATGACTGAGAATAGCCAAGTGCCGAAACGGACCCTTGCGTTGATCCCATTGGTGCTGTTGCGACTTCTCCACTTCCAAGCGCACGGCGCACCATGCGGCACACCACAATTCGTTTTCTGCTTTCGTCAGCGTTAATTGCGATAGCGTCAACAATAACGCCAGCCTCTTCAATCAGCGCATAGCATTTAGGCTGTTCGCTTGCTTCGATCTCCCTGAAGCCTGCGGCAACATCTTCGACCGTTGCATACATAGGCAGATCATTCATTTTCTTTCACCGCCTTTTATGAGAATAGAAAATCCCAAGCGATTGGGATTTTAAGAGGGGCAGCAGTGCCGCCCCTCGAGATATTTTAATCACCAGTCTTAGCTGCGCCGGTCAGCAGGTTGAATGCGGACAGATCAGCACGGAAACCGACCTCGATTTCTGCACGGACGGCAAACATGTTCTGCTGCCAAAGGTTGATGCTGTTACCGCCGCCGATGTCCAGTGTAGCAGTGTCGGTAATGGAGATCTGTACGCCCTCAACGGTGCCATACAGTGCCTTGCTCCAGTCGCCGGCGATGCCGACAATAGCATCATCAGACGCAGTCTCGGCTACATACAGGCCGCGGTTGTAGTAGGTGGGTGCGCCAACCAAACGAGAGGGTGCACCGTCATTTGCGGACGGCTGGAAGATGGGGCGGCCGGTGCTGTCAACAGCCTTAATGATCAGGCCACGGCCCTGAGCACCCAAGGCATAGCCATTCAGCATACCGCCGTTTGTTGCGATGTCGATATCAGCATCAACCAAGCCGCCGTATGCGTCAGTCAGGATGCTCTGCTTTGCGCAACTTGCAAAGTTGTCAAAGTTGTCGCCGGGCTTTGTTACGGCGCCGATAGCGGTCTGGTCAAAAGTCTTTGCCAGCGCAGCGGGCAGGCGGCGCACCATCTCGTCATACAGTGCCTTCGCATCACGCTTGAACTCGTTAGAGAAGGTCTCGATGACAGCGATCTTGTAGGGAGTCATCAGCTTTGTGGACAGGCTGGAATTGCTGACGGGCTTCTTGTTTGTTTCAGCGACCCACTCAGCAGTAGGCTCTCCGGTAATAACCGGGATGGTCAGGCCACGGCCCGGCAAGGTAATTTGTCTTGCCAAGCGCATGATTGCGGACTCTTCAAGAGTCTTTGCGATGATTTCAGAACTAACCTCGGAAGGCAGCTCGATAGAAGATGTGCGATTAACATCCTGATAAGTAGTATTGGGCATTTTTTATCCTCCTTAAATCTTTTCATTAAACCAGTTCGCAAACTGGTCACGTGTTGTGCCGCCGGCGGTGTGATGTGTTTCGCCACCATCCTTGACGGCAGGGTACTTACTCTGCTGACCACGCCACGCAAGGAAAGCGTCGGCCTGCGCCGCACATTCTTCCTCCGTGTTACCGGTGAGTAGATTTGCAGGAACGCCCTTTTCTGTGGCCACTTTTTCACGGGCATCCCTGATTAATGCAGCCTGCTTCAACGCATCAAGCTCAGCCTTGAATTTATCGGCCTGCTCCTGCGCTTTCTGCAAGTCGCTCTTTGCTGCCTCTTCCGCTGCATCGAACTTCTCTGCCTTTGCCTTAAATTCATCAAAGCCGACATACTTTTCTCGCTCTCTGGCGAGTCGGTCGGACACAATGGCATTCAGCTCGGATTGCGTGAAAGTGCGCTCTTCCTGCTGGGTAGCAGTGCTTTCCTGATTCACAGTTTCGTTCATATTTTTCAACCTCCGCTTTTGCGTAATTTTTCCGGCTTTGCCCGCCGTGGGCATAAAAAAAGCACGGCGCATTTCTGCATCGTGCTTCAATCTATTTTGTTTTGTCAGATAAACAATCCAACTTTTGTTGCCAGTTCCGCAGTAATATCCGCCGCATCTTTTAAGATGCTCCAAATCTTCTGCATTCGGCCATTTTCCTTTAGATAGTGTATTCCAGCCGCTGTTATCTCCATGTCGCAGAGATTTGAGCAAAGAATATATGTTCCGCCCCACGCTTTTGTGGTAACAACGCCACAAATCAACCCCTCTGTCTGCATCATGCGCAAAACAGAGCAGAAATACTCATCGCTTTCCACATTCTTGCGGACAGACGCATGAAAGGTGTTATCGTCAAAAATAATTTTGCGTTTCATGCAAGCGTACAGGTATAACAGCACACGGTACACAACTACATCGTAATCATCTTTCGCCACGGTTAGCCACCTCATCCACCCAACTCCACATCATCATCATGGAGGATAAATCTTTCGTAACTTCTGCGTCTGCGTTCTTCGATAGGGATTTTAGACATTTTTTCTTTATGGCGTCTGAAAAACTCTTCCATAAGAGCGTCCATTTCAGGCGTGCCACTTTTTGCTTTGCCAGTAGCTTCCCCGAGTTCTTTGTCTGTTAGCTTTTTAATGTCGGTCATTCTTTTAACCTCGCTTTAACAATTCGCCTGTTATTGCTATCTCTATATTCGCCTAAAATATCAAATTGGGCATCCGCATGGATTAAATACTCAAACTCTGCGTCTTTCCACTCCGAAACGCCGTTGATATATGCGCCGCGTCCCTTTCCCTTTGGGACTGTTATGTCTAACCATACACTTTCGCCACCATATGGCACACCATTTTCAACCGCATCAAATATTGTTGCAGTTGCGGTGAAACCTTTGTCTCTGTATACTCCGTTCTCCGCAATCCTATCAAATGTGCTTGCTTTAAGCGTTCTATAAACGCGAATATCATCATCCAATACCTGGTTTTCAATGTATTGGCTCATTTGCGCAGCCGCTTCTTTTGCGTTTTGTATCTCTTCTGGTATAACCGCTTCAACATTACCGCGTAGCAGTCTGTTAATAGACGGAGAGCCGTCATTTGACCAGTAATTAAAGCAAGAGCCAACTTTTGTATTTTCTACCAAGTCCGCAGATTGCTTTTCGAAGTATTTGTTGCTGTCTGTACCATCTGTAAACTTGATTATATCACGATTTGCGGAGCTATTCAATTTATTTTTAGCATACGTAATCCTTCTGCGCTCGTTGATTGCGTCCTTATTCTCCGCATACTGCGCTCGGCGCATTGCATTGATTTTATCCTGTGGAGTATTGCCCTCTGCACCATAATACATATCGGCATACTTCTGCGGATCGTAACCAGCAACATCGTCTTTTTCCGAGAAACGAATTGCGTATTCGCAATCGCAGTTGCTGTGGATGTGTTCAGCGTGTCCGTTCTTCAATGCCTTTTTGCTCATGTACTGCCAGCCACGAGATGCAAGCGTGATACAGAAAGCGCAGGTATCACCGCTGGGGATCCACGCAAACTGTGCGCCATCTCGTCTTGCGTTCTGCAACATCGTGTCTGCTCCAGCTTGCTTTACCATTCTGCCGACGACATTGGGAACGGTTGCAGGCGCTTTATCAAGCGTTTTCCTCACAGCTTGTGCAACATACTCCTCCGGCATTACTTCAGCAGGAACAGCAGGCGGAGCAATCACGCCACTTGCGGCGGCGATACTGTCATACATTTCGCAAGCAAGGGCAGATGCGGCCTCGCCGTATTTATAGGTCAAGCCGTTCGCCAGCCTGATTATGCTTTCGACATCGGAATAGCCGTATTTTTCCACCCACTCTTGCATAATGCTTGCCGCTTTTGAGTTGATTTTGGAAAGTTTACCAATGTACTCTTGCCATGCTCGTCTTGAAATCTGCACTGGTCATCACTCCTGTTCGACTTCTTCCAAAGTAGCCAAACCACGATAACGGCTCTCTTGCCCACGGATGCGGCGGATGTCGGCCTGTGAGAAACCAATCATTTCAGCAAACACATCTGTGCCGGCGAAATTTGGTCTTGCGCTTGCAATCTTGATGGCTGCATCAGCGGTGACGCTCACAGAGGGCATTGCGGGGTTCTTGAAGTGAGCCACGATATTGCGCTCCGCATCTTCCAGCTCATTGATATTGACATTCTTGGTAATCGCCTGCGCCATCTGGGCGATGGTATACAAAGCATCAGCGTTGGCGGCGTTAAGTTGTTCAGCCATCAGCACCAATGTCTGACTCTGCGCTAAGATAGCATCGCTCGATGTAGGGTTGGCATCGTTAATCACACCAACATCGGTGACAGTCAGTCCGCTTGCTGCGGAAAACTGTGTGGCGAGCAAGCGCATCATCTGCACATGAGGCTCAATCGTGCCTTGCGGCAGTTGACCGAATGTCGGCTTTTCGCCTGTGTCTGGATTGTTTGTGCTTGTGAGAATACTGCCGATGTAGGCTCGGAATTTATTGTCCACAACACCGTCATATTGATCGTCACTTACACCAAGCAAATACTTTTGCGGACTTGTGGAAAACTCCAAACCGATTGTTGCGTTTGCTACCGTCCGCACATAGCCTTGAATAAGGCGGCGAATAGGCTCTTTTAATCTTGATCGACCAAACGGCTTATCGCTTGTCGCATTCCATGCCAGCGGCTCCATCAGCGGTCTTCCCATGCTGTGTTCGTGATGTTTCGCACCCCATGTCTTTGTGTCTTTGTCATAGCGAAGAACAACCACGGCATCGTCTGTATATAGGTTGATAATATGTGGAGTCCAACTTTTGTCACTCTCGTCTTTTACTGTGTCGATGATGGCCATGCCGCAATCAATACGGCACTTCTCGCCGTTCCACAGAGCCGCAGCAGTGCGAGGAGAGTGGAAGCGTATCTTACACCCGATAGTCTCATCAGCTGACAGAGTGGCAAAAGAGCAGCCATACTTCAACTCGTCACGGCAAGCTTTGATATACTCAGCATTAAGCCGGTTATCCTTGGCAATCTGTGCCATCAAATGGCTTTCCTCGCCATTCTCACCAACGAAGCCATCGAACATTGACCGAGCCGCCAACACATCGACAGCCTTTTCGCCCCATGAGCAACCGATTTCAAGGTTCATGACGGACTGTGGGAGAGCCAACCCCAAATTTACATCTTGCAGTTTAATGTGCCCCTCATAATATTTCAGTTTTTCTTTGTTGTTAAGTGCGTGAGCATTAAGCACATCCACCAACTCGGCAAGTTGTACTCGCTCCAAATCTGTCAAGCCGTTTGCCTTGACAATGTTATTCGATAACTGCATATCGTTACCCCTTATCCTATTCTCATCTTTTTGGATGGATCGCGCTTTGAAGTCCTAACACCCCACAAGGCAAGCGCACAAGCCTCGATTGGTGTTGAATTTTCACCTCCGAACGCCCACCCGCCGGACAGTGGCCTTTTGACGCTTGTCACAGCAGACTCGTTCAGCATCTCCTGAGGCTTGTACCATGTAATCGTTTTCTCGCTGATTTCATTTGTTAATGTGGAAACCGATGCCAGCACGTCCTTGACACCTGCACGGATCACAGAGCCTTTATATCGCCATGTTGTTGCAATCTTATCTATCAGCACATCGACACCGTTGCGTCCGTCAATGACCACGCAGCAGGCTTGGTTGTATCTTGCGTTGAGCCAATCGGCCAGCCACTTGACGCCCTCGCTTGTCGATCTATGTTCAATCAGCGAGATCCGCACAACGCCGTCTTTGTCTATAACCGCACCACAGAGCGATACTTCCATGCCATCAGGTGAAAACTTCACGCCATAAGCTGTTTTACCATCAGGTTTCTTTTCGTCCGATACGCAAGCTCCCCACGCCTTTTTGTCGATAGCGCAATCTACTTGTTCCTCTGTTACTGGCGACCACCAGCCAAGTCGCTCACGGGCGAATGTGTCGGGATCCATCTGCTCAAGTTCTGCTGCAATTGTGGTTTCTTTTATTCTCCTGCCCATAGCCGGATTTGTCTCTGCCCATCTTTTTCTATCCGCCGTATCGCCGATTTCTTGAACTGAATACTCAGTCCAAGACACATTGTCGGCCTGTTTATTTTTGACCTTCGTCCGGATTGTTCTAAATACGGTCCCCTGGCAGTTTTCATCTGGAGGAGTGCCAAGGTAGATTGTCTGTGGGTTGCTTGATGCAGACAGAGCAGGTATGAACGAAGCCTGCTGCTCGCTCGTCAATTCTTGTGCCTCGTCAAATATCAAGCAATCTCCATGCAATCCTCGGCCACCGTTTCTTGTCCTGGCGATAAACATAATTCGCCCGCCGTTCTTCAGAATGATTTGTTCACGGCCAAGCGCCGATTTAATTTCGCTTACATATTTGGCCAGTGCCTTTGTTTCGAATAGCGATTTCAGTTCCAAGAATGTTTCCGTAGCAGTTTTCTGCAAATGCGCGGTGTAAATTATCCATTCGCCATAGAGCACCATGCCCGCCCCGGCTCTGCCTGACACGATGCACGTCTTGCCGTTTTGCCTCGGTACGGATAGCCCGCATGTCGGAGACATCCACATGTCTTCGTCTTCGTCCTTAGCCATCCAGTCACGCAAACAATTCTCTTGCCACGGATCAGGTTTCAAACCTGCAGTTCTTAAAATCTTCGCAGCATCATCACCATCTGTTTCGAAGTACTCAGGATGTGCTCTTACGGATGGCCGTTGGCTTCCCTTCAGCTTTTCGCTTTGCGATGATTTCGCCAATGTCATCGTCATCCTCCTTTACTCCCTCTATATCCTCAATCTCCTTGATAGTCTCACGGTACTGCTTAGCCAATTGGGCAACTTGCTTATGACCATCAACAGGATCAGATGACGCATCGTCGATTGTCTGGGCCAGCACACGGGCGAGATTTTTCAGTTGTTCAAGCCGGCTACCGTTCTTCGCAACAGATGCCATTTTTTTGATTTTTGCCATTTACGGGGTCCTCCAAAAATTCCTTGTGTGTAAATCGGCGCTGGGCGAGGCGGGTGCGCCTCTGGGGGCTCAGGGGGTGCCCTCCCCTATCGTGCGTTCACCACTCCCCATCAGCTACCGTTTTCGTGCGTTGTTTTTTTCTGGCATCCAAATGAAACCCAATTTTATTGCCCTTTTTCGCATTGCAAAACCAATGAGCAGCTTGAAGATTGTTCCAATCGTTTGCAGCTGCAGCCTTTGATGGATACCCGAACTGTTTCCATTTGCTAACAGGACGAATCTCATCAACGACAAATGACAGCGGGTGCTGTGCATTGCTCGGCTCATCATAGTGTATAGGCCCTAAAAAGCCACGGCATATACCGCATGGCGCATCCATTGCTTTGAACCTGGCACGGTGCTTGCGCCTAAGGTTACCGTTTTGGTAGCGTGGATTACTCATTGTTATCTCCCGTGATACAGCAGCCTCCCGCCCCTGGCCGATAAAACGCCGTATCTTGTCCCACATGAAACCTAAGAAAGCACAGCCCCAAATAAGGCAGTGCTTTCAAATTTTTTCGATATTAGCATTATATCTAATGCGAAACGGACAAAACGGACAACATCATTTTTTCTGCAAAAATCTGTCATGCGCTTTGCGCACACTGTCCGCCGTGTTGCCCCCACCGATGCTCATTGCCACCTGCAACCAGCTCATGCCATCGACGTATCTGAGCGTGAGGATCTGACGCATAAGGCTGTCCTCCACCGTTGCTATGTATCTATTGAGGCGGTTGTAAAGAATAACGGTCTGTCGGATTTTCATCTCGATCAAATCACGCTGCTCTGCAATCAATACGGCATAGTTCTCAATGCTTCGGCCGTTTCCTCCAACATGAGGCATGCCGGTGATCTTGGCGCTACCTCCTTCAGCAGCTGTCTCCAATTCAGCCAGCTTTCGCTTGTCCTCTTCAATCTCCCTGTTCAGCCAATATAACTGTGATAGTTCACGCTTAGTCATCTCTCACCTCTCCTTCATCATCGTGGACAAACTCTGGACAATCGCTGATTGCGTATGTGTCGATGCCGTTTACTGTTGTTTTCTCTGCCTTCCAACCGTTGATTGGCGTGAAGTTTTTGCTCCACGAACAACCGGCGGCAGCCTTTTTGCAGTACCAGCAAAGCTGCGTGCCATGCGTCTTTTTGGGTGCAACCATCTTATCATTGACGCTGTTAATCTGCCTACTGGTCGCTCTCCGCCACGACCTTACATTCGCACGAGTTGTATGTGTTTTCTTGGCGATTTCTCCGTCCGTGAAGCCGAGACCGTGCAACTGTGCATATTTAGCGTGCAGCTTTTTCCGCTTGATAACGACATTTGATTGCAAGTTGTTTTTATAACGCCATTCTTGCACGGTTCTCCAATTGCAACCAACCTCATCTGCAATCTCGCTGTCGTTCAGTCCTTTTTCGTATGCCGCCATCAATAATTTTTCGTCTATCATTGCTCACCTCCAAATCCCCAAGCGATTGGGATTTTCATACTTCCCTGATCTCTATGCCGTACCGCTCCAACAACAGCTTGCGCTTCATCTCGTAGACGCGCGTTTTCGTCGCACGGCTTTTTACATCCTCTACGACCTTTATCCATGCGTCGTCAGGACACTGACTATCGTATCCTGTCCAATAAAGTGGCATGATGTCATAGCTGAAGTCTGCTACATAGCGGATCGCCTGCACACGCTTTCCATCCGGTGTCTTGTAGCTCTCCTGCAATGTGAATTGCGGCTGTAGCTTCAGGTCTCGTATTTTGCCGGCACGGAGGAGTGCTATCAATTCCCGGTACCGGCTGCGCCGCTTTGTGTGCGGCGCAGCTCCGGGTCTCGGGTCAATCGACCCATGATAATAATGCGGTTAAGCATATGTAACCTCACATCATAACGACAACGCTGCCGTTCTCTACCAGGTCCTTCAGCTGCTCCTCAAGGAACGCTTTGACGGTCTTGCGGGCCTGCAATCTCCACATTCCTCCGTCGGCCTCAGTAAAGGTAATGCCTCGCTCATCGATACGGATCAGGAACAATCCCTCGGGCTGTTCCACCTCTTGGAAGGTACGATAGGGACGCAGTTTAACCAGCGGTTTGATGGTGCTGTTCGTCTGCAGGGATACTCCGCGCTGCGTCACGACCGTGGTGGCCACGCCGATGTCGTTATATGTAACCTTTGCGCCGGTCGTAATCTGGCTGAGCAGTGTCAATGTATATTGCTTGTCATCCGTGTCCTGAAAACGTGTCTGCAGGGCAACGGCTGCCTGATCAAACGGCATCTTCACAGTAGCGTCCCAACCGGGAATATCTGTAGCACTCACTGTGTACCAATACACACGATCACAGTCCAGGTCATCAATTGGAGATGTGAAACAGCTGATTTTGTCACAGCTGCCGACAGAGATATACAGGGGGCCACAGCAAGCGAAGAATCCGGCCGACTCTTTGCGGACCATCTTAACAAGGGCATCCAGACTGGACAGAGTAATCATCTCCGGGCGCGACTCGAAATGCTTGATTTCCTGATAGGCACCTTCGTGATCGACGGAAAAGGTATGCCCATTAACATCAATGATTTTCGGTTCTGCAGTTTCACGCAGGTATGCAATAGCTTCTTTCAACATAGTAATTATTCTCCTTTACGCAAATTTCACGAGTTTCAGTTCAGAGGGAGCTTCCTGCTCTCCACCATCGAGGGACACTTGGCCGGGCACCTGTGGCACCATTTCGAGCACCGTTTCTTTATCCGCCACATAAAGCATCGTTGTGACGGGATTGGTGGGTGCCAGCTTAGAAACGGCGGTGCAGTTGACTACCACATTCTGACGATTATCATCGGGGATCAGTTCCAATGTGATAGTCACCTTTCGTTTTGCATTTGGCTTCGTGTTGGGATCGAGGACATTCTCGATCAGTTTTGTCATTTCATAGTCAGCGCGTTCCTGAATTGCGCCGCTACACATCTCAAGAATACTTTTCTTTCCAACTTCTCCGTACATTTTCGATACCTCCTATTTATTCAATATTTCCGATTACCTCGCCGGTGCCGGGATCAGTCTTGATTTCCTGATATTCGACATCCTGCGCATCGATAACGCTGTTGTCCGGTGCGTGCTCGGTGGTGTCTGCCACGGTATACATATCATCGCTCAGTTCGGTCTTGATGGTTTCATCTGCGGTAACACCACGAACGAAGTCGGACTTCAGAGGGGCGTACTTCAGTGCCTTTTTCAGCACGGTCTTCTTGGCCATCTCTTCGAAGTTTGACTTCCATGGGCTGGAGGAACTGTCATAGGCCTTACTGTACTTCTTGGCATGATCGAGAGCGTCTGCCTTGCTCATAACCTCGAAGCCGTAGCCGCCGTCTTTTGTGCGACGAATGTCATATAGCAATTCAATCAGCTTTTCTCTCTGTTCCATCATCCACGCCCCCTTTTCTTCGCTCTCCAAATGTTTCGCTCCGCCGACTTCCTCGCAGGGCTCTGTGCAGGGTTGGCTGCTCTCGCCTTATGAACAGACGCATGTCTTCGTTCGTAGTCTTCCATGCGCTCTGCGTCATAGTGGCGGAACGCCACGCATGTTTTCCGGCATTCAGCCGATCTATTTTTGCACTCTCTCGTGCATGGGCAACTTTTATCCATTGCACACCTCCACGCCATCAAAGGCTGCCATCAGCTTGTCCGCATTTTCTAATGTGCGGTTTTTACGGTACTCGTTGCGGGCCAGTTCTGTTTCTTTATAGCGATATGCCGCATTATCAAGCAGTTTTAGTTGAAACTCATAATCGTTCGCCTCGTTCTGTATCTCGTGGCGAAGATGGCCCTTGATTTCCGCTGCCTGCTCTTTGGAGCACATTTTCATCCGTGCTTTTTCATACAAAATAGCCATGTTATGAAAATACAAACTCTCAAAAGGGTTTAATATATCGTCCACGCTGCCATTCCACGCCATCTTGTCGATGCGGTCAAAATCAATCTTTACCATTAGAACGGCGGAGCCTCCTCTCGTTTTTCTTCGATCGGGCAAATCTGCCCGTAGTGTCCAAACCAGTACATCTTGACGGTGCCGTTATCGCCGTGCCGGTTCTTTTTGACGATGACCTCAAGCACTTCGTCCTTTATGTCTGTGTTCTCGTTATAATAGCCATCACGATGCAGGAAAATCACACTATCGGCATCCTGCTCAAGAGAGCCGGTGTCACGTAGATCTGACAATTGTGGTCTTTTATCACGCCGACCCTTTTCTACTTCACGGTTAAGCTGTGCCAGGCATAGGATCGGAAGGTTGAGCGTGCCGGCAAGTTGTTTCAGCTGGCGGCTGATATCTGAATAAATCTCGTATCTGCTGCCACCCTTACCGCTATCGCTCGATGTGATCAAGCCGAAGTAGTCCACGATCACGCACGATAAGCCTCGTTCTTTTCTCACAAGGTTGGCAATGTCTGCCACAGTAAGTGAGAAATCCGTGTTCGTAATGAACGGCCTATGTGAGATATCCGCTATTTTTTCCATAACTGCGTTATACTCGATACTGTTTACACGTCCGGTAAGGATTTTCTTATACGGAACACGAACTTCCATCGAAATGCGCTTGCACATGATTTGGTACGGTGACATTTCCAACGATACGAATAACACCTTACTGCCACGCTGGGCGATCTTCTCTGCGATATTAATTGCAACCGTGGTCTTGCCCATGCCAGGTCGAGCACCGATTATGTAAAGACCACCTTTTATCATTCCGCCGCCAAGTGTTTCGTCGAGTTGCTGGAAACCCGTCTTGCAAAATGCACTGTCGGGGTCTTCTCTATTCTTGTTGAATGTGGCAATGAATTGGTCGTGCCATGAGTCCCCTTTGATGGTACCGTGCGTGCTTTCTTTGGAAAGCTCGTTCAGATCCGCAATGCAAAGCACCGGATCTTCTCCGTAGATAAGCCTATCAGCTACATCTACCATCTTGCGCCGTCTTGCTTCCTTTTTGACGATGGCGGCATATTCATCGGCGTTTACGGCCGTCGGCGTTGTTTCAAGGCAACCAATCAGGAATTGTCCTATATCATCGCCACCGATCTCAGCACCAACTACAACAGGATCAACCGCATCACCGTTTGCCCACCGCTTGGCAATTACACGAAACGCATCTTTGCAGCGGTCTGATGTGAAGTCATCCTCTGTCAGCTTGTCCACCATCGGCCCTATACACGCATCGTCAATTAGCATTGAACCGATAACGCTATATTCAGCTTCAAGCATTTACAACCTCACCACCCACTCTTTTTTCTCTTCATCCCAAACAGGTTCAATACCGCTCTCCGTAGTTGCGAGGGAGGGGGCAGAATGCCCTCCCTCACTCGCTATATATTTCTTATTATTCTTAAGATAACGGTCGTTTGTGCGGTCGTTTGTATGTACATTCGTATGTCCATTGGTATGGTCATTGGTATGTACGTCATCTTGATATTTCGCCCAATTTTCAATGGTTACAATGCTGCCATTCGTGCGTCTATCGGTATGGCTAATCATGTGGCCATCTATATGTCCATTTGTATGGCCATACTGTAAATCACGTAGAAAACGAGAAACCTTTTTCTCGCTCCACTTCCATCTCTTGGCAAGATACCTTTGTGACTTGTAAACGCTGCCGGCTTTGTACTCACCTTTTGTTTCATACTCGGCCAGCATAAGCAAATCGACCCACGCTTGTCCCTTGGTAAACGGCTCTGCTGTCCACATCGGGGAGTCCATCAGTTTTCTATGAAGTTTAATCCAACCTTTCGCCATCTGGGCCCTCCTCGTCCGGCATTGCTTCCAGCCGTTCCTTTAACTCTCGATAAAGAATGTCATGTATCACCTTGCCGCTGTTCATGGCAGAGCAGAACACGATCTGGCAGTTGTACCGTGCGCACCACGCCCAAATACTCGCCGCCATTGCTTCGGGTACCATCTTTGTGTTGTATGCGTGCCGGTAAACATCGTCTATGCTGGCATTCTCTATGAGTAGGTATGTCTTTGCTCCGGCATCTGCCGCCCTCTGAAACTCACGAGTAAAGCGGCTGCGCTGTTGGCAGAAACAACCGCTCAACTCGTTTAGATCCATTTTGCGCTCGATCACGACCTTGTCACGTAGATCCAACGCAGAACATTTGGCAGAATAATCACCGTAGTCAAGTTTTACTCGCTCATGTGGGACACCCATCCTCGCCAACCTGCGCTTTGCACGGTCTGTCTGTTGTTCACGAGTATCGACGAGGATGATCATCGTTTCAAGCGCATCCTTTACATCCCACGGCCGCATAATCAGAAGGGCAGATCGTCCGTATCGCCAACATCAGCGAAACTGTTGTATGTAGTCTGCGCAGGCTTATTGGCAAGAGGCTTGTCCTTGTATTTGCCCCACTTGCCATCGTTGTAATCACCGACAGAGATTACACGGAAAGGCTTGACCTTCCAGCCAGTCTTGCCGTTGTACTCCCACTCTTCCTTGCGGAACACAACAGCCACCTTTTTACCCTTCAGGGTCTTCTCATCCCAATCAAAATGGTAACCGCTGTTGGCATCCTCTACGCAACCAATGAAGTTATTGAAGGTGCGTTTCGTCCATGCGTCCTTCTCGCTGCCGTCATCTTTAGGCTCGTACAGACCAAGCACGCAGCCCCACTTCTTATCTTCACGGCTGTCCTCACGGTACTGCTTGGCGTAAAAATCCTTATGATCGCCTTCTACGATGTCCAAGGACAGCTGCAGCTTGCTGCCCCAATCATAGGTCGCTTCCTCTGCGTTCATGATCTTGCACAAATATGCGCCGGTTGGCAATTCCTCATAGCCCTTGCTGATTTCTGCCTTATAACCGTTGTACTTTCTCATATTTATACCTCCAAAAATTAAATTTACATGGTGAAAATTGATAGTATAGTTGTAACTATGGTCGAAATATTGTTTGCAAGATTGTTTGTAAGTTTACAAACCCCAATATTCTCGTATGCGCTGATCAACGAACTTCAAATCATTGCCAATACGCTCTTCAAACATCCCTGCCGGAGATTTCGCCGTGCTGATGCCCTTGCCATGCGTGACGAAGTAATGCTCGTCACCGTCATTCACGCAATGGAGGACGATATCGAAACAGCCTTCCACGGTCAGCTTCTCGTCCAGCATCTTGCCGATGGTTTTCGCCTTCAGTTTGCCGCCATTGTCATACTCGCAATGGTGCAGGAAGTAGACGATCACATCGTCCGGCAGCTGGTCATTGACTGCGTGGATCAGATTGCGGAAGGCCAGCGCCATGTCGGTGAACTTCTGATAGCCGGTTTCCTTGGCTCGATCAAAGAAATCGTTTACCAAAAGATACTGGCTGTCATCGATGATGTAGGCCTTCAGTTTAGGGTTTGTGACAGCCTTCATGATATCTGAATACTTAGCGTGCTTCACGATGCCAAACTTGCGAGGCTCGCCATCATCGCCTTTGTTGAAGGGCATACGGCCTTTCTCAACCGAGAAGATGCCGATTTCGTTATTGGCGAAATTGCGGATGGAATATGTCTTGCCACTTCCGCTTTCGCCCATGATCAATACGGGAATTCCCATGTTATTCCTCCTTTACTTCTTCTTGAATATCCAACGGGCAATACATACCGATGCCCCTTGTATCTGCGATATATTCGCCGGTGCGGCGGCACATATTGCGTGAGTATGTTTCCAATAGCGGGCAGAACTGGCAAGCGACACCAGCAGGGAAATAGATGTCAACAGTTGTCTTGATGTAGCTGCGGCAGCCGTCACTCTTAGGCTTACTCATTGGCGCCGCCTTTCTTGGCGAGCCGCTCCGCAAACTCCGACTTGGTAAACCCGCCATCGTCTTGGATGATGAATTCACGGATGCTCTCCAAAAAATCACTACACAAATCGTACTGCTCAAACATTGGGCTTTTTGCGACTTCGTCAATATAGGCTCGCCGGTTAAATTCCGCCTTCAAGAGTGCCTTCAGCTGCTTGCTTGAGTGCTTTCCGGGATAATTGCCAACACCCAACTCATTGAACATAAAGTGTTCAAGCAGGTCGACTTCATCGTCATGCTCGGCGCAGCTTGTCATATACTCAAGAGCGTTCTGATAGGTAATGGCATCACGCAGACATTTTTCGCACAGGCCATTGTAAAGTTCATCCTCTTCACACTCTGCACCGCACTTATCGCACTCAAAAAGTTCCTCATAATCGCCGGCGCAGTTAGGACAAACGTGGAAATGCTCAGCAAATCCATCGTTAAATCCGTGCCGCTCTACTATGGCCATTGGCTCGTCGAATTTGAAGTTACATTCCTTGCAAATATAATTACTCATCTGAACTTCTCCTTTGGATACCGAAGATCCCACGGTTGGAAGTTGTCACCAAGTGCAGCTTGTAGCTTGCGGTCAACGCTGGCTTTTGTGAAAACCACTTCTTTGTCACTGCTGCCGTCCTCGACACACAGTTTGCAAAAATCAAGGAAGATCTCCCTGAACTTTTCCTTTGCTCTCTGGCAGCGGATGGGACCGAAGCCGAAATCATCGTGCAGCATTATCAGCCAGATGTCCTCGCATTGCTGCAATGTGAACTGTCTTTGCAGTTCCATGTTCCGGTGGTTTTGCGCTTCGATCTTTGCGAGAAATGCATTTTTCTTAGGCATGTCGCACCTCCTCAAATGTTAGACGGATAATCTCCGTCAATCAGCTTGTAAAGAATTGTTGCCGGGCAGTGATTGCAGAACTCTTCCAGCTGGTCAGCCGGCACATCACCACGTGGCATCCGGCAAAGGCTGTCACAGATCTGAGCGATCAGACGCTCGCTTCTGTGCTCAATCAGGCCAAGGCGCTGGATTAGCTCGTCCTTCTTTGCCGGGCTCCAGTAGCCTGTCTTGATGCCGTTACAGCGCTCACTTGTCAATTTCATTGACACATACCTCCTATTTGATCTAAGATTGGCGAAATCATTTGTTTAAGGCAAAACATCAAAAAGTGATACCTGCCCTTTGTTTTCGTCCTCGAACCCATTCAGATAACCAACAGCGTCACGGAAATAACCGTTGTTTAGCTCGATAGTATACCCACGTCTCTTGGCTTTCATGGCTTCAAGTGCCACAGTGCCAAGTCCGCCAAATGGATCAAGAACAAGATCTCCCTCGTTGGAATACCGCTCAATCAATCGGTCAACAATGTCTAATTGAAGAGGGCATACGTGCATCTGCTGCCTGCGTTGGCTTTGCGTGGTGTTAAGTGTTCTCATGCGGTTTACATCATCCCATACATCCTGCGACCAACTTCCGGGAGCTACAACCATAAAGGTAGCAGGCAAATGTCCGTCTGCGTCCAGCTTTTTCGCAATTTCAACGTGTTCGTCGTAACTGTAAACCGTCTCTCTGCTGTACTCTCTGTACATTGCTTGAAGTTTGCCTACGGGAGCTGACAGCAACTCTTCCTTTGTCACAAGCCTGTTTCCGCTTGACCGCCAATATCCGTGCGCATCGATCTGCCATTGTGCACGGGTATACTCATCTTTTGTCTTAACAACAGGGTCATCTGCATACGCTCGTGACGTGTCGGTGGGCAATTTCCGGAAAAGCAGAATATATTCCGGGCACCCAACTCCCATCTTGCTGCCATCTTTGCATTGCTCCGTCCAGCCCAATCTGTATGTCTGGTTGTTCTCTCGGACAACATCTGTAACAACGGTAATCATGCCAAAATACATAAATCCGTGTTCCATATAATGCTTGATACACATTGCATGAAATGGCTCCATGGTTGGCATACCGTAACCAGTAGCGTTTCCAAACAAAACACGGTCTTTTACGTGGCAGGCAAACACTCTCCCGGGCTTTAGAATGCGCAGCAATTCAGGTGATAAATAATCCATCTGCTTAAAGAATTTCACTGTGTCCTCGTTGTGCCCGAAATCGTTATAACTCGGTGTGTATTCATAGTGATTAGAAAACGGTATGGATGTAACAATCAAATCAATGCTGTTGTCCACCATCTTTCTCGTTTCCTCAATGCAATCATTGTTTACCGCTGTAAAGTTTTTTCCCTTGATTTCCACTCTATTCACCCCAATTGATCTGGCCATCTTTTCTGCCTGAAATTCGCCGGATAAGCCGTATTTTTTTACAATTGCCTTCATTTTTGACTGCAACTCATTGTGCTGCTCCCACTTTTGCATCAACACGCGGTAAATTGGATCTTCCGATTCTGTGTATATGATGTCGATTATCACCTGTTCGCTTTGCAAAAATCGGTAAATACGGTGGATTGCCTGAATGAAATCATTAAACTCATAGTCGATACCAACGAAAATGGCGCGGTGGCAAAACCTTTGAAAATTACAACCAGATCCTGACAAGCTCTTTTTTGTAGCAAATAATCTACTTCGTCCCTGCGAAAAATCAATCACTCGCCTCTCTCGCTCGTCATAGTCCATAGCCCCGTAAATATCCGCAGTTCCCGGAATTCTTTTCAAAATCTCGTGGCGCTCCGCTTCCAAGTCATGCCATAAAATGAAGTGTGCATTCTGGTCGCTATCAATGATTTCTTTTGCCATGGCCACACGAGCTGAAACGCTCTCGCGCTTTTCTCTGGCGGCGTCTTGCAACGAAACAGCTGCATCAGTCATAATCATGTACTGACCGTTTTTGTCTGCAAATTTGCTGTAATCCGCCCTTACAATATGAGTGCGCACATCAAGCGGTGGAAGATCGTACCCTATGTCGTCATATCCCAGATCAGACGGCTTGCTGATAAAAAGCGCCCATGAGCTTACCCACAGCCAAAACTCATCTTCCTTGTGTGGATATAGCGTCAAATTGTTGGCCTTCGTACTATCCCTCTGAAAAAACCTTGTAAGCGCCTGCCCTGTGTCCATAATCTCCAAATACCCTGCATAATGGATCAGCTCCTTGTATTTGTTGGGGCTTGGTGTCGCTGTAGATACCAGCTTGTACCTAATGCCGCGGAACTTCGGCAGAAAAACCTGATATGTCTTGCTGCCGAAAGATCGCAGGACAGATGCCTCATCCATTGCCACGGCCGCGAAGTATGTAGGGTCAATGTCGCCATCTCTGACTCGCTCATAATTTGTCATGAGGATTTCGTCATCATGCGCTTTTACGTCTGCCATTGTGGTAATGTACACAGGAGCAGGGTAGCCTAACAATTCAACGGCATCATGCGTAAATTCTTGTCTAACGCCCAAAGGAAGAATAATCAAAGCCTGCCCGCCCTCGCGTCTAATTACTTGATGACACCACTCAAGCTCTTGCACGGTCTTACCGAGGCCGAAGCTCTCGAACAACGCCCTCCGACCACCTCGCAGCGCCCATACAACAGCATCTTTTTGGTGCGGTTTAAGTGCGTCGTTAAGCTCAGATTTGTCAATTTCAAAACCAGAAATCGGCGCTTTTACAATTTTTGATTTCAGAAATTGCAAATAATCATCCATAAAAATCCTCCTTGATTTCCGCCCTCGCACATGATAAAATCAAGGCGAAAGCTGTTATATTGATCCATAAATAGTTTTCACCGCTCTGTCACAGTGCCAGCTGTGGCAGGGCATTTTTTATTTGCCGCAAGTCTCTTTTTGAAATCTGCCCTCAGCAGATTTAGATAGCGCATACGGTCCACACAGTCGCCCATGCAAACGGGCTTGTCCGTGCAGTAACGGCACGGATCTTTGATGTCATCTTTAGCCATCAGATGCCGCCTTTCTACTCAGGTTCACCAGCTCGCACAGCTCGCCATCCTTCGTCTTATAAAAATAGAGATCGCCGTTCCTATGCCGTAGAATGCTGATCCTGTAAATGCCTCGATCCGTCTTGTAGGTGTTAGCCTTGATGACCTTGGACGCACGGATCTTCTTCGCTGTTTCGATTTTCATCCTGGGTACCACCTTATATCCGTAATCTGTCTGCCAAACGCCCATGCAGCTTCGTGGTTGTTAAAATAGATATCAATGTGATTGCCTTTGACAGCGCAGCCTTTGTCCTCTGCGTGGTACTGGTGACCATAGATTTCCACCCAGCTACCCAGAGGAATGACGGACGGATCAACGGCGATAGTGTGATTTGCGTGCGCCTCTGCGCCACTGGCAGTGTAAACAACGCCGTTAGGTCTATTATTTGCATATTCTCCGCAGCACTTTTCGCATGGGCAATACGCTGTCACAACGCAGTCTGTTATGTAGTGCCAATCAAGAGCCGCATCGATCTTCTCGTTCTCATACGGATCTTCGTACATGACTTCTCCATGTGACCGAACGGTGAATGTCAGCACCACAACGAACGCCAAAAACAGCGCCCATATTGCAATCTCGATCTTGCGCCTCATTGCTCCACCACCTTTGTGTGGCCAACGCATATAATTCTCTGGCAGAGCTCATCAGCGGTACGAATTCCTTCCTCACCGCAAATATTCTCTATCTGCGGAATAGCCATTTTGATACAGGCCAGCAATAGCGGAATATCCGCATTGTGGTACTTGTTCAGCATTTCCGTGATATCTTTGCTCATTTCGAATGCTCCCTCCTGCAAGGCGCTTTCTTCGTTGTGCAGGAAGAATCGCTTCATATACGATTGCTTCAATGTTTCTTCCCTCCCTCTACTCTATCTACCAAGCGCATCCACCAGCCGGTGACGGTGCCTATGCCGATCACAATTAAGATCCAATTGACTACCATTGCTTCCTCCTTATTCTTCGATGAATTCCAACTTCTTCGCTACATCCGTCACGAGGAAGCATCGTTTCTTCCCGGTGTTGTAGCACGGTACATCAGCAAGGAAATCTCTTGCCGAATGCGGACACATACCGAGATACTTTGCCAGCTTGCCGAAGCTAACCAATCTGCTGCCGCAGCTCTGCTCGATATCGTCTGCGATCTGTCTGCGTGTTGCCAATTTAATTCACCTCTTTTTCACTCATCAACGATAACGGCGCATGATGCGGCAAACGCAATCGCTCTGTTCGCAATTTGGCTCATAGGCTTGCCGCTAATTTCCGCCCACTCCGATACCAGTTGGTAGATTTCATCGCTGACAACCAGCCGCTTAGCACATCCGCCTGAATCAGCGCTTGCTCTTGTGATAATGAATTTCTTTTCTGCCATGTCATATCTCCTTTCTCTTGCGTTGTCTTTCAAATCGTTGGTTTCTTCAAGTAAATAAGCAATTGAAACATCAAAATATTTCGCCACCTTTGCGAGAGTGGACGCATCAGGGGTTGCTCCAGTTTTTTTCCATTTGGTGGCAATTGAGTTGCTTAATCCAATTTCAGTTGCCGCCTTACTGCAACTGATACTCTTTTCTTCGCATAACATTTTGAATCTGTCAAAAAACATAAATTTCACTCCCAGCGGTGTTGAACGATCTCTGTCAAACCTCTTCAGGATAGAAGTCATCCGCCGAGAAGCCACGATCCATCAGCTCCAAGCCACGCTTCTCCAAATTTCGGAGATTGTACATATACCGCCGGCGGCGGTTCTTCATGCGTTCTTCTGCTTTTGCCAGCTTCACGGCCTCGCTTCCTCTCAGCCGTTCAATCTCCTGCTCGACCTGATCGTCAGTCAAAAATTCTCTCATTTAGGTGTTCTCCTTTCTGTTGTGGTGTTTGATATTAAAATTTTGACTTTCAAAATTTTTCGTGATAAAATTACGAAAGCCCTTTTTGGGGCAAATTCAAAGGAGGTGGTCTTTTGACCAAACTTTTGAAAATGCCCTGTTCCAGACTGCATATGCAGCGTGATGCGTAGGGGCATGTAACGGAGCCGATACCGTAAAGTGAGCGGCGCGCTACAGAAGCGCATGTTCCGTATGCGTCCGGATGATACCTCCAAATCAGAGAACGATACTCGTAAAAAACGGTAGATTTGGACTTTGGAAACGTTATCCGGTGCAACGCGTTCTGGTATAAATTTCGGGAGAATAGCATCTGCGACGGAACCGCAGGTGCTATTTCTTTTTTCACGCCGCTCACTTTACGGTATCGGTAATTTCTCGCTACACCGCTTTCGGAGTTCTGGCGCTAATAAACATATCTACGCCAACGCCGAGGGCGCCACATATAGATTCATACTCTTCGAATGTCATGCGACGCTTTCCATTTAAGGACAAATTCAGCTTCGTAGGTGTAATATTAGTGCGCTCAGCAAGCCAGCGCTGTGAAATCCCGTTACTTTTCAGGTATTTCATAATTTTCAACCCAACTTCCATTCATTCACCGCCTTTCGTATTTCGATTTATTCGAAGTTCTATTGTTATGATATTTCAATACAATCGAAATGTCAAGATAAATTTCAAGCATTTCGAAACTTTTTGTTTACAATTTCGAAATGCTGTGTTATTCTACAATCGAGGTGGATAATATGACATTTGGTGAAAGACTTAAATCCGCAAGGCGGTTGAAACAACTTACTCAAAAAGAGTTAGCTTTACGCATTGGTGCTGCACACAACTCTGTAAGCAACTGGGAGAACAATCAAAACAAGCCAGATCCGGACACAATTGAACTTTTATGCGGTGTGCTTGGAATATCACCTAATTACTTATTTTATGGTAACAACGATTCCGTCGCACTCCCTTCCGGCATCATCCCACTCCCTAAAATGAAAAAAATCCCCTTATTGGGGACTATCGCATGCGGCGAGCCTATTCTTGCAGAGGAAAATATTGAGGGATTTCTTGCTATGCCTGATAATGTCGGCGCAGACTTCTGCCTGCGTTGCAAGGGTGACAGCATGATCAATGCGCGGATCTTCGACGGTGACATCGTATATATCCGCCAGCAGCCGCAGGTAGAGGACGGCGAGATTGCGGCCGTGATGGTTGGTGATGACGAGGCCACCCTGAAGCGTGTGCGGTTCTATCCCGATTGCATATCGCTTGAACCGGAAAACCCGAAATATACGCCTATTGTAAAGCGTGGGGAAGACATAAATAATATTCGTATTCTTGGTAAGGCTGTAGCATTTACCAGTGATATTAGATAGCTCTAATTAAATAAATCTGAACAGGAAGGTGTTTTTATGGCATTATTTGGCAGGAAAGCAAAAAAAGAGCTTGAGGAACTTCGCAATAAATTATCGCCAGAGCAAACAGGATACATCGAAATCAAGGATGCCCTGGAAGCTGCAAAGGCCGATTTAGAAAAAGTCGGCAAAGAATTAGAGCTAAAAAATCAACAATTAGAGGAAAAAAGTAAGCTACTGATAAGTACAGACGAGGAATTGTTGCTGCAATCGTTTGGCATTTACACACCACGATATGCTTATGAAACTTCTGACGAATATAAGGAAAAAATAAAAGCGATAAGAGAGAACCAAAAAGATTTAATAAAAGCTGGCAAAGCAGTCAATAAAAATATGAACTGGACTGTAAGCGGAAGTGTTCAAAAGGGTAAGAAAATGGTAAACGATATGTCAAAGTTACTGCTTCGAGCCTTTAACACAGAATGTGACGATGCTATTGAACATGTGAAATTTAATAATATTGAATCTTGCGAAAAGAAGATAAAGGCGTCAGCCGATGCGATATCAAAGCTCGGAAATATGATGGAAATATCTATAACAGGTAGTTATATTAATTTGAAGCTTGAAGAATTGCATTTGATGCATGAATATCGGCAGATAAAACAGGCAGAAAAAGAAGCGGCTAAGGAACTGCGCCAGCAGCAAAGAGAAGAAGCTAAAGCGGCTAAGGAATTGGAAGCAGAGCGTAAAAAGCTCGAAAAAGAGCAAACGCATTATGAAAATGCACTTGCAAAGATAACTGAACAAATCGCCAATGCCGATGATTCTCAAAAAGCCGACCTTATTGCAAAAAAGGAAGAATTAGAAGCACAGCTATCAACAATTGACAAAGAGATGAAAGACGTGGATTATCGTGCAGCCAACCAGCGTGCTGGTTATGTATATGTCATTTCTAATATTGGCGCATTCGGTGAAAATGTATATAAAATCGGCATGACTCGCCGTCTTGACCCAATGGAGCGTGTCGATGAGCTCGGCGATGCTTCTGTGCCATTTAATTTTGATGTACATGCTATGATATTCTCTGACGATGCACCCGGCTTAGAAACTGCATTGCATAACGCATTTGCAGATAAAAAGCTGAATTTCATCAATCAACGGAGAGAATTTTTCCGTGTAACATTAGATGAAATTAAAGCGGTTATTCGTGCCAACTACGACAAGACAGTTGAATTTGTCGATGTCGCCCCAGCGCAGCAGTACAGAGAATCGTTGATTTTGCGTCAAAGTAAAGAAAATGCGTAAATAAAAAAGACCGTCTCCGAGCATCAGCCGGAGGCGGTTAAAACAAATGGGGTTTTGTGATGAAATATAACTACATCGTAAAAACATTCACCTATGATGGTATCCGATATAAGGTGCGTGGTGCTACCGAAGAGGAAGCCATCAGGAAGAAGCTGGATAAGATTGCGGAACTGGAGTCCGGCAGAGTCAATAGCAACTCCACGGTCAAGCAATGGGCAGAACAATGGTTGGAAACCTATATTAAACCTCGTGGCCTGACGGCTGCATCTTATCGAATGTATGAGGACACGCTGAACAACGCCATCCTCCCTGCCATCGGCAATTATAAAATGAATAAGGTCACGGCTCTGCAATTGCAGAAGATCCTAAACAAGAGAGCTGGAATGTCCTTTTCTCATGCAAGCAAATTGCGGTTGGTCATGAAAGCCATGTTCAGGCAGGCGTGGATAAGCCGGATCATTCCGTTCGATGTGTCGGCTGATTTGCAAATGCCCAAAACAACCAAAGGCAAACACCGCAGCCTGACAGTGGAAGAACGAGCCGCACTGCTGAAGTTCGCAGACACCACAGTTCTGCAAGATGGGAAACCGAACACATCAGGTGATTGGTTGCTGTCGATGCTCTATTGCGGACTTCGCCCCGGTGAAACTGCCGCCCTACGGTGGAGCGATATTGACCTAAAGAACGGCATCATGCACATTAGAACGGCAAAAGAAGCGCACAGCACGAAGCAGAAAGCGCCAAAGACAGATGCTGGGTGCAGAGATATCCCAATTCCCAAAGTTTTCATAAAGCGCCTTAAAAAGCGAAAGAAGAAAGGCGAATATGTGTTCACTCAGGCAGATGGCAAGACACCACTGACAGATAGTGCCATGAAGCGCAGGTGGTCAACGGCAAAGCGTTTTATTGACATCGAGATGGGTGCGCAGGTTGAGCGTGTCAAGCTGAACGGCAGCCGCAAGCACACCACGATTATCACCGAACACACCACAGCCGATGACCTCGATCTCTACGATCTGCGACACACATACTGCACCGACCTCGAAAAGAAGGGCATACCTATTAATATAGCAAAGTATTTGATGGGACATTCCGACATATCCGTCACTGCAAACATCTACACCCATGCAGACGATGAAACCATAGAGCAAGCTCGCACCCTGATTGATGGGTGATTTTTTGTCACACTTTTTGTCACACTTTTTGTGTGCCAAATGCCATAAAATGCCCTATAATTTATTTCGGTAAAGTGAGATTTGGGCAAAATAAAAATCCCCGAAAGCCTTGAAACACAAGGGTTTTCGGGGATAATTTATTGGTACGCCCGACTGGAGTCGAACCAGCGGCCTTCAGAGTCGGAGTCTGACGCTCTATCCAACTGAGCTACGGGCGCTTATTGCGCACTTAGATAGTATAGCAATTTTCACTTATAAAGTAAAGATTTTTTTCAAAAAAGATTGTTAAAAAAGTTGACAACTCTTTGCGTATGCGGTACAATGTCTAACAATAATATCGTAGGCATTTATTTTGAAGCCTTTTGATGTCATTTATATCTGTACACAAGGAAGAGTTTTCAATGAAAAAGCAAAGAGTTTCTGATGCTGTCATCCATCGTCTTCCCCGCTACTATCGTTATTTGGATGATTTATACAACAAAGGTGTCATTCGCATTTCCTCCAGTTCTCTGGGAAATAAAATGGACATTACCGCTTCCCAGATCCGTCAGGACTTGAGTTGTTTTGGCGAGTTTGGTCAGCAGGGTTACGGCTATAATGTAGCAGAGCTGCGTGCTGAAATCGGACATATTTTGGGTATTGATAACGGTCATCGCATTATCATGATCGGTGCCGGCCATTTGGGTCACGCACTTCTGCAAAACTTTGATTTCGACAAGGCCGGTTTCGAACTGGGTGCTGCCTTCGATGTTTCACCCTCTTTGGTAGGCTCCGAAATTCATGGTGTCACCATTCGTTCCATGGACGAGTTGGACGAATATGTGGCAGAATATCACCCCAATGTCGCAATTCTGACCGTGCCGCAAAATGTGGCGCAGCCTTTGACAGATCATTTGATTGACCTGGGGATTCACGGCTTCTGGAACTTTACCAATGTGGAACTGTCCACGGAAGTGCCCGGTGTCTTCTTCGAGGATATTCACTTTGTGGATACACTACTGACGCTGAGCTATCGCATTTGCCACCAGTAACACTTTTTATGCCATCGCATACTATGGAGTGTGACCCACAAAGAGGTCAAATTTTCATAGGAGGTTGCGTTTATGTGTAATCAGGGTTCTTGCTTCGGTGGAGGTAACTGCTGCTGGATCATCATCGCTATCATTCTGCTGTTCTTGTTCTGCGGTAACGGCTCCGGCTGTGGCTGCAATAACAACGACAACGGCTGCGGTTGCGGCTGCTAAATTGTGCGATTAAAAATTCCCCCATCTTCGGATGGGGGAATTTTTTTGCCTTTCGTGGGGCAATATGTTATACTAACAATAGAAGGAGGAGTTGGCATGACATCTGATGAACTTCGCAATCAATTTGCTCACTACAAGCCTAAAATGCTTGGTCTTCGCAAAGAATACGCCGTATTGGTACCTCTGGTAAAGCAGGACGATAGCTGGCATATTCTCTACGAAGTGCGTGCCCATCACATGCGGCGCCAACCCAACGAGGTCTGCTTTCCCGGCGGACGAATGGAGTCCGGAGAGACCGCTATCACCTGCGCCTTGCGTGAAACACAGGAAGAACTGGGTATTGCCGCCTGCGACATTGAAGTCATCGGTGAGTTGGACTTCCTGCACATGCGTTCGGAGTGCCTGATGTATCCGGTTCTGGCGATCATCAATCCCGCCGCTTTAGAACACCTGCACTATAACCCCGATGAAGTTGCCGATACATTTTCAGTTCCTGTATCCTATCTGCAAGACAACCCTCCCACTGTTTACCGCTATGAGTTAAAGCCTATGGTAGAGGACTTTCCCTATGACGAGATCCACCTTTCCTCTTATCCCTGGGTCAGCGGCAGCATGGAAGTACCCCTCTACCACGGCTTGCCCTATCCGCTATGGGGCATGACAGCGCGCATTACCCACAATCTGATAGAGAACTTCAAATAAAAAAGTGACTGCATCGGCAGTCACTTTTTTATTTATTCTCATCCGCCCAGCAAATGCTCCAGCAAAATCTTCGCACCGATCAGCACCAGAATAACACCGCCCACAAACTCGGCCCGGCTCTTATACTTCACACCAAACAAGTTGCCGATAAACACGCCACCGAAGGATATCGCAAATGTAGTGCAGCCGATCACCGTTACCGCCAAGCCAATGGAAACGGACAACTCCAGGAACGAAAATGTCACACCTACCGCCAACGCATCAATACTGGTGGCTACTGCCAGCAAAAGCAGTTCCTTATGGCTGATCCCGTCCTTGACCTCTTCGCCGTCATCCTCTTTTTTCAGGCTTTCACGAATCATATTACCGCCGATATAGGCCAACAGCACAAAGGCGATCCACGGCGCTAATTTTGTCACATACTGGGCAAATTGTGAGCCGAGAAACCAGCCGATCAGCGGCATCATTGCCTGAAAGACGCCAAAATACAGTGCGATCCAAATGGTATGCTTCATGTTCACTGTTTTCATCGCCAAGCCCTTACAGATGGCCACAGCAAATGCGTCCATGGAAAGTCCGATGCCGATCAAAAATATTTCTAATAAACTCATACTTTTCTCCTCACAATATCACCGGAATGGATCGATCGATACACACGCTGTCCGGTGTCACACGGCAGGTATAGGCTACAATATTGACGCCCGCTTTCTGCGCTTTCCGCAGTGCCTCGCCAAAAGCAGGGTGGTTTGCATCGTTGGGGGCAAAATCCACCGCAGATTCCATCTGCACCACAAAAAACGCTGTCGCACGATGTCCCTCCTCCACCGCGCGGATCAATTCATGCAGGTGCCTGACTCCACGCTCGGTGGGTGCATCCGGAAAGCGAACATGACCGTTTTCCTCCAGCGTCACACCCTTGACCTCCACCAAATGCAGACCCTGCGGCGTTTCCAGGCAAAAATCCAGACGGGACTGACCAAATCTGTATTCTGCACGCACCTCTCTTGCCTGCGGTTCAAACACTCGTGCCCACTCACCAAACACCCGGTTGGGCGCTTGAGCATCCATGTTGATAAGCTTGTCGCCTTTCTCTACCGCAATTAAATCGTATGCCGTCTTGCGATGAGGATTGCTCGCTTTCTCCAGATACACAGTTGCGCCCGGCAGTAACAGCTCCCGACAGCGACCTGTATTTTTGACATGGCACACAACTTCTTCGTCCTGCACCTGCACATGGGCGATAAAGCGGTTAGGACGGCACAAAAAAACGCCCTGTTCTACATTCTGATACCGCAATTTATCGCCTCCTTCTTTGTATTGCAAGTTCCATTTTATCACATCTTATGTTATATGAAAAGTATCTCTTTCCCCGTTCTTGGTCAAAGTCACGAATAACCCTAAAAAAAAATTAGGCAATCATACATATTTTTTGCTTTTTGGCAGTTTTCGGTTGTTTTTTATCCCTACATTTGATACAATTGTACAAATCATTATTATGGGAGGGGATTTGAAACTATGGATTATTCCAATTTGTTCGTGTGCCTAATGGGTATTTGCACGGTGTTTATCGGTTTGATTTGCATCATCGTGTTGGTTTCCGTAATGAGCTATGTCTGCCGCAAAACAGAAAAAGCTCCTGCACCGGTAGCCGCCCCTGCGGTTTCTGCAGCCCCCGCTGCTACCGAACCCGGTAAGACACCTGAGCTGATTGCCGCCATCTCTGCTGCTATCGCAGAAGAAATGGGCACCGATATTTCTGCCATTCGAATTGTATCTTTGAAGAAAATTTAAGGAGGAAGAGAAAAATGAAAAAGTATAAGGTTAATGTAAACGGCACCGTTTATGAGGTCGAGATTGAAGATATCACCGGCGCAGCTCCCGCTGCTGCTCCCGTTGCCGCTGCTCCCGTGGCTGCTCCTGCTGCCGCTCCCGCTGCCGGCGAGTCTATCACCGCTCCCATGCCCGGCAACATTCTGTCTGTGAATGTTAAGGATGGCGACATGGTTAAGAAGGGTCAGGTTCTGATGATCCTCGAGGCTATGAAGATGGAGAACGAGATCATGGCTCCCTGCGATGGCAAAGTTGCTTCTATCAGCGTTACCAAGGGTGCTGCTGTTGAGCCCGGCGCTCTGCTGTGCGTGATCGCCTGATTGACGGAGGACGAAATACATGCAAGCTATCCTGAATTTCTGCGGGCAGACAGGATTTTATCAGCTCTTCCAGGGTCAAAACTGGAAGTGCGCTGTCATGATCGTTATTGCCTGCGCATTGCTGTTTCTCGGCATCGTGAAAAAGTTTGAGCCGCTGCTGTTGGTGCCTATCGCCATCGGTATGCTGGTGACGAACCTGCCCGGTGCTGATATGTATCATGAGATCCTATTTGCCGGCGGTCACATCCACTGGGATCTGTTCCATGGTGAGCCCATTACGGCGGCATTTATTTCTCAGATGAACGATTCCGGTGTTTCTTCGCAGGTTCTGCAGCCTTATGTGGAATCTCTGTGGAACGCCGCACAGAACATGTTTGGTCCTGACACTTTGAATCAGTTTGCTACCGAGTTGGCTTCCAAATCCGGCGAAGCTGTCAACTCCCTAAGCGTTCAGATCCAAACTTTGGTCAGCGCTGAGCAGGCCGCCGCCACTTACGGCGTGACCATGAGCGATGTGACCATTTCCACCGGTTTGATCGACATTCTGTACTTAGGTATCAAGCTGGGTATCTATCCCTGCCTGATCTTCATGGGCGTGGGTGCTATGACCGACTTCGGTCCCCTGATCGCCAATCCCAAGAGCCTGCTGTTGGGTGCCGCTGCTCAGATCGGTATCTTTATGACATACATCGGTTGCCGCTTGAGCGGTCTGTTCACCGGCGCTGAGGCCGCTTCCATCGGTATCATCGGTGGTGCTGACGGTCCTACCGCTATCTTCGTCACCGCTATGCTGGCGCCCGCTCTGCTGGGCCCCATCGCCGTGTCTGCTTACTCCTACATGGCTCTCGTTCCCGTTATTCAGCCGCCCATCATGAAGCTGCTGACCACGGATAAGGAACGCAAGATCGTCATGAAGCCTCTGCGTGAGGTCAGCAAGAAAGAGAAGATCATCTTCCCCATTGTTGTTATCATCTTCGTGGCACTGCTGGTTCCCTCCGCTGCTCCCCTGATTGCCTGCCTGATGCTGGGTAACTTGTTCAAGGAGTGCGGCGTGTGCGATCGTTTGAGCAAGACTGCTCAGAACGAGCTGATGAACATTGTCACTATCTTCTTGGGTATCAGCGTTGGTGCTACCGCTACCGGTGCAACCTTCATCAGTCCCAAGACCTTGGCTATCATGTGCATGGGTATCGTGGCCTTCGGTTGCGGCACCGCCGGCGGCGTGCTGCTTGCCAAGTTCATGAACCTGTTCCTGAAGGAAAAGATCAACCCGCTGATCGGCTCTGCCGGCGTATCCGCTGTGCCGATGGCAGCCCGTGTTTCTCAGAAGGTCGGCCAGCAGTACAATCCCGGCAACTTCCTGCTGATGCACGCTATGGGTCCCAATGTGGCAGGCGTTATCGGTTCTGCCATTGCAGCCGGTGTGCTGATCTCCCTGTTCGGTTAATTGGAGGTAACGTTTTATGGAATTTTTGTCTAATAAACCCCTGCTGATCACGGACACCATTCTTCGTGACGCTCATCAGTCTCAGGCGGCCACTCGTATGACCATCGAGGACATGATGCCCGCACTGGAAGTGCTGGACAGCATCGGTTACTATTCTTTGGAATGCTGGGGCGGTGCTACATTCGACTCCTGCATGCGTTTTTTGAACGAAGATCCCTGGGAGCGTCTGCGTACGCTGCGCAAGGGCTTGCCCAACACCAAGCTGCAGATGCTGTTCCGCGGCCAGAACATTCTGGGCTACAAGCATTACGCTGACGATGTGGTGGATGCCTTCTGCCGTAAGTCTATCGAAAACGGCATCGACATCATCCGTATCTTCGATGCGCTGAACGATGTGCGTAATCTGGAGCAGGCCATCAAGTCCACCAAGAAGTACGGCGGTCAGGTGGAAGCTACTCTGTCTTACACCATCTCCCCCATTCACAACGAAGAGCACTTCGTCAAGCTGGCGAAAGAGCTGGAGCAGATGGGCGCTGACTCTATCTGCATCAAGGACATGGCCAACCTGCTGCTGCCTATGGATGCTTATTCCCTGGTCAAGGCACTGAAGGAAACCGTTTCCGTGCCCATCCACCTGCACACCCATAACACCACCGGCACCGGTGACATGGTGCTGCTGATGGCAGCTTATGCCGGCGTGGATATCGTGGATACCGCATTGTCCCCCTTGGCAAACGGTACTTCCCAGCCCGCTACCGAGTCTTTGGTGGCTACCTTGAAGGGTACACCCCGTGACACCGGTCTGGATCTGGATAAGATGTCCGATGCTGCTGTTCACTTCCGCAAGGTCGCTCAGCGTCTGAAGGATGCCGGCAACCTGAACCCCAAGGTTCTGAATGTCGACACCAACACCCTGCGTTATCAGGTGCCCGGCGGTATGCTGTCCAACCTGATCTCCCAGCTGAAGGAAGCCAGAAAAGAGGACAAGTACTACGATGTGTTGGCGGAGATCCCCCGTGTCCGTAAGGATTTCGGTTATCCTCCCCTGGTTACTCCCTCCTCTCAGATCGTTGGCACGCAGGCCGTGATGAATGTCATCATGGGCGAGCGCTACAAGGTCTTCCCCAAGGAATCTAAGGCTATGCTGCGTGGCGAATATGGCTCTCTACCCGGCGAGGTAAACGAGGAAGTCCGTGCAAAGGCCGGCATCGCTCCCGAAGATGTAATCGTCTGCCGTCCTGCTGACCAGTTGGAGCCCGAACTGGAGAAGTACAAGGAAGAGTTCAAGGATATCGCCAAGAGCGAGGAGGATGTCCTGAGCCTGGCTCTGTTCCCTCAGGTTGCTCCTAAATTCATCGATAAGCGTGACCATCCCGAGAAGTACGCCGAGGCTGCTGCTCCTGCCAAGGAAGCACCCAAGGCTGCTGATCCCAACGCTGTCCGCGAGCTGTATGTTGAGTACAAGGGCTAATGTAAAGCATAAAAAATCGACCCCGATTGGGGTCGATTTTTTATGCTTTTATTTCATCAAGCTGCAAATGAGGTCTGTATACTCCGAGGGATTTTCAATGGGCAAGCCGACAATCAGCACCGCCTGATTGTAGAAAATCTCAACATATTTCTTTGCGGTTTCTTCATCCATCAGGCGAGCGGTTTCCAATGCCGCAAATGCCGGATGATCTACATTCAGCTCCAGAATACGGCTCGCCTTCATGCCCAGCTCCGGCTGGACAGCAGTAAAGTATTTTTCCATCTCAAAGGTCATTCCCTCGCCGCTGCTCAGGCAAACGGGATGGGTTTTGAGTTTCGCAGAAGCCTTCACCTGCGTCACTCGATTGCCCAGCACCTCCTTGATGAAATCAAAGGTTTCCTGATGCTCCGAGGTCTGATCCTTCTTCTCCTCACCGTCCAATTCCAGATCACCGTCAACGGCGGAACGGAATGCCTTATCCCGATAGCTTTGCAGCAGCTCCGGCAGGAATTCATCTGCTTTATCCGTAAAGTAGAGAATTTCCATATTGCGCTCTTTCAGCATTTCGATTTGCGGCAGGTGATCCACGGCCTCAACAGTATCTCCGGATGCGTAGTAGATATACTTCTGCTCCTCCGGCATACGGCTCACATATTCCTCCAGCGTCACCAGCTTCTGCTCTGTGGAGGAATAGAACAACAGAAGATCCTGCAGCTGCTCTTTCTTAGTGCCAAAGTTGTCCAGCACGCCCATCTTCAACTGCTGACCGAAGTTTTTATAGAAGCTCTCGTAGTTCTCACGCTCATCACGCAGCATACGCAACAGCTCTGCCTTAATCTTCTTTTCCAGATTATTGGAGATCACTTTCAACTGGCGGTCATGCTGCAGCAGTTCACGGGAGATATTCAAACTCAGATCCGGAGAGTCCACCACGCCACGCACAAAATTGAAATGTTCCGGCAACAGATCTGCACACTGATCCATGATCATGACACCGGCACTATAAAGCTGCAAGCCGGGCTTAAAGTCCTTGGTGTAATACATATTGGGCAGTTTTGAGGGTACAAACAGCAGTGCCTTATATGTCACTGCGCCCTCCACCGCTGCCGTAATGACAGACTGAGGCGGCGCAAACTCATTGAACCGCTCACGGTAAAATTCGTCATACTCCTCCTTTTTGACCTCGCTCTTCTTGCGCTGCCACAGAGGCTGCATGGAGTTCAAGGTTTCCCACTCGCTGACCTGCTCATATTCGGGCTTGTCCTCAGCACTGCCCTCTTTGACCTTGGAGTGCGTCATCAGCATACGAATGGGGAAACGGATATAGTCAGAATATTTCTTCACCAAGCGTTGCAGGGTATACTGCTGCAAATACTGGGTAAATTCATTGGTCTCTTCACCATCTTCCTTGATGTGCATGATGATATCTGTGCCTACGGTTGCTCTGTCGCACGGCGCTATCGTATAGCCGTCTACGCCGTCAGATTCCCAAACATACGCCTGCTGCTCACCATATTTACGGGTCACAACCTGAATGTGATCTGCTACCATAAAGGCAGAATAAAAACCAACGCCGAACTGACCGATGATGTCGGTTTCGCGCTGTGCCGCTTCATCCATCTCTTTTCGGAACTGCAAGCTGCCGCTGGAGGCAATGACACCCAGGTTATTCTCCAATTCCTCGGCACTCATGCCGATACCGTTATCACTGACCGTCAAGGTGCGCTTGTCCTGATCCACTGTCAAGGTGATCTGAAAATCACTGCGATTCAAGCCTACCTGGTCATCCGTCAAAGACAAATAGCACAGCTTATCGATGGCGTCTGATGCGTTGGAGATGATCTCACGCAGGAATATCTCACGATGGGTATAGATGGAGTTGATCATCATATCCAGCAGTCGCTTTGACTCCGCTTTGAATGCTTTCTTTTCCATAAACACGAACCTCTTTCCTCATTTTCTATTCTCGGCTATTATACCGCCGTTGTCAAATTATGTCAACCTTATTGCATCCGCTATGCACATCATATTTTCAGGCCTTGCCGCATAGGCTTGTCTGAAAGGGTGATGGTATGAAAATCAGATTTCTCAAGCGTTTTACTGCCGGCATCATGTGCGCCGCCACCGTATGGACTTTGGTCTGCTCCGCAAACACCGCTTCACTGGCTGAAACGGTACAAGCCATGCTGCAGCAGGTCAACTTGCCGAAATCCTTGCTGCAATGGGAGCTGAGTGATTTTTGGGGGACAGATGATCTGTCGTTGGCTACCGTATTCTCCATCCGGCAATCTCCCACCCTACTGAGCGCACGCACCCTGATCGCACAACCCGACACCACGCAAGATCCGGATGACGCTCCCCCCGCCGCAGACACAGAGCCCTCACCTGCGCCCGAAAAGGAAACCACGCCGAAATCGGAAGACTCCTCTTCTAATGCTACTTCACTCCAGTTTAAGGATAACGGCATGCCGTCACAAACCGTCATCCCACGCACCACCAAAGGCTTTACCATGGTCAATGGCGTCTACATCAAAAACGGCACGGGCATTCCCATTTCAGCCAAACAGTTGCTCAAAAAAGATCCTGCCGCCAAACTGAGCGATGACGGGCCGCAGGTGCTGATCATCCACGCCCACGGCAGTGAGGCTTACACCATGCCAAAAGGTGAAGCATACAAAGCCACCGGCACCTGCCGCACCTCCAACACCAAGTACAACATGGTCCGGATCGGTGACGAAGTGGCTTGTGTGCTGTCCTCCTACGGAATTTCCGTCCTGCATGACAGAACGCTTTACGACTCGCCGGATTACAATGTGGCTTACGAGCGCAGCGGTGCCGCTATTGAAAATTATTTGAAAAAGTACCCCTCTATCTGCTTTGTGCTGGACATTCATCGTGACGCCATTGAGGATATCAACGGACGGCAATACAAGCTGGTCGCCAAAGAAGACGCCAATGCCGCCCAGGTCAGTCTGGTCATGGGCAACGATTTTGATACCTGGCAGGATAACCTCCGCTTAGCTGTAGCCGTGCAAAAAACGCTGATGGATGAGCATCCCACCTTAATGCGACCTATTACCATGCGCAACTATCGATATAACCAGCACCTATGTACCGGATCTATGTTGGTGGAAATCGGGGCAGCAGGCAATTCCCTGGATGAATCGCTTTACGCCGCTCAATGGTTCGCCCAGGGACTTGCTGAAACTCTGCTGCAATACGCCGATCAATAGCCACTGCCTCGGGTAATGATCTCGCTCCAAATAATGGGGCCCACCACGCCTGTGGCATCATAACCCAACTGGGTCTGCAACGCCTCTACCGCTCGCTGTGTGGCCTCGTCAAATGTACCTGTAACAGCTACCGGTGGAATGTCCTCTTCCTGATTTGCTATCTTAGCAAGATTTGTCTGCAAGAGCCGCACCTCATCGCCGGTATCACCCAAGAGAAAAAAGCGACCGGGATAGATTTCTCCGGCAAACTGTTGATAATCCTCCGGCAGATCCGACAGCACACCTTCATACGCCTCACGCAGTGCATTCCATGTTTCCCGGCCAACAATGCCATCTACCGCAAGACCATACCAGTTTTGGAAGGTAAATACCGCATCTTGCGTCTGGGTGTCAAAGACTCTTGTGATATCAATGGGCGGTAATTCCGGCAGGAAAAAGCCCAAAAATGCCAGATAGTACTGGATCACCGGCACGCCCTCGCCCTCATCGCCCAATTGAAGCGCCTGCGGATAGCGTCGCTGCGCCTCTGTGATGGTAATCCCCTCCGAGGTAAGCTCAGAAAGCCGCTTGACACTGTTATAGATTTCCTTGACACGATACCATGTCGCTTTGCCGACAATACCGTCCACTGTCAAGTTGAAAATGCTTTGAAATTCCCGAACTGCCGCCTCCGTTTGTGCATCGAAAATATCAAACCGTGTAATCTCCGGAATGGCCGGATAGTTCTTTCCGATACGGTTGAGCTCCCGCTGCAAAATACGCACATCTTCACCGTAATCTCCCCGACGCAACGGGCGGCCCGGATAGCTGGGGACATTTCCGCCCACCGGTGCATTGGTCACAATATTGATATCATCTCCATAATAATACTGCAAGATGGCATAGGGGATGTAACCTTCCTGGGCTAAGTCCACGCTACCCCACTGGGAAAGGCCGCTGCACTGTGTCTGCACGCCGTCACAGAACTGCGCAAACAGCGGCTCAATATTACCCTGACGCACAATGTAATTATTAAAGATCTCATCAGTGATCCGGCTGATGTTATCAAAGATGTCACGATCCGGCACATACGCCTGATCGTATCGGGTGGTGCTGGTCACATCAAAATCATACCCACGAGAGGGATAGTACTCCGTATACACCCGATTTAACGCAAAGGATATCTGCGCCAAAATATTGGCACGGATGGCACTTTCCGGCCATGTGGGATAGATCTCACTGGATGCTACATTCTTGATATAATCCACAAACGGCACCTCTACATTTTCGGCAGAGCTTTGCGGTGCTCCCAAATGCACGGTAATGGTTTCCGGTATCACAGGATAAGCCATCGTTTCTCTCCCCCCTTATGGTTTTTGCGGTTCCAGCACCACCGGCAATATGCTTTCTACCTGATCAAAAGCCGTGATTTCACGAAACGGCTGGGCTAAATAATCCGGATGCCGAATGGATACCATATAATCCGTTCCGCTGTCTGCTGCTGTGGCCGGCGACAAAGAATAGCTGATCGGCAAAGCTGGCAAGATAATATCATCCAGAATGCCCGATTGATTGGTCAGTCCCTCAAAAATAACATAATTGGTTGTACCGTTGCGCCGATATACCTGCACTACCGCTTGCGCCACCGGAAATGTACCACTGGTCACCTGCACCCGCAATGTCCCTCTTCCCGGATGCGTAGAGGCATCGCGTGCATTTTGTGTATCATCCATACGCTCTACCATGGCGTAAACCTCCTTACATATTCTCATCCCAGTATATGCGCTGCGCCTCCTGCCGGTACATCGCCTTTCTTGCAAGGCCTATCGTGATATGCTATACTGGTACATAACTCTTTGGGGAATGAGGTATCTTCTATGTCACGTTCATTACTACAATATATCGAGAATAGTCCCACTGCTTTTCATGCCGTGGAAAATCTGCGTCAGATGCTGCTGCAAGAGGGATATGTCGACCTGCCGCAAGGCACTTGGACACTGCAGCCCGGCGGAAAATATATGCTCACTGTCAACGCTTCTTCCATCATTGCGTTTCGCATTCCCGATGCAACGCCCTCCGGTTTTATGATGGCTGCTGCACACAGCGATTCCCCTTGTTTCCTCTTGCACCATCAGCCGGAAATCACCGGTGACTATGTGCGTTTATCGGCCGAAAAATACGGCGGTATGCTGGCCGGCTCCTGGTTCGATCGTCCGCTGAGTATCGCCGGCCGTGCCATGGTGCGCACGGAAAACGGCATTCGCTCGCAATTGGTGGACTTCAAAAAGGATATGGTGCTGCTGCCCAATGTTGCCATTCACCTCAGCCGTGATGCAGCAAACGGCGTCAAATACGATGCCGCTCATGACTATATTCCACTATATGGCGGCAAAGACAGTGCCGGCAGCTTTTATGATGAACTGGCAGAGTTGCTGGCTTGTCCTAAGGACGATATCGTTGCCGCAGACCTGATGGTCTATAACAATCAATGCGGTACCATCTGGGGCGCACAAGGTGAATTCCTGTCCGCTCCCCGACTGGATGATCTGGCTTGCGCTTTCGGCGCAGCAGAAGCATTCTTGCAGGCAGATGAGGCATCTGTCATTCCGGTGCTGTGCGTTTTCAACAACGAGGAAATCGGTTCGGAGACTCGTCAGGGTGCAGCCTCCTGCGTGCTATATGACACGCTGCATAGCATTGCGCAGGCGCTTTGCGTTGACTACAACACCTTATTGTCCGAAAGCTTTCTGCTCTCCTGCGACAACGGACATGCCAAGCACCCCAATCATCCGGAATTGGCCAACGCCGTCGATGCTCCCGTACTCAATGGCGGCATTATCATCAAGCACTCACCGCGCTATGCTACCGATGCTGTGTCCGATGCGGTATTCAGTGAAATTTGCCGCCGGACAAATGTACCGGTGCAGCATTATGCCAACCGGCCTGATCAGGCAGGTGGTGCGACGCTGGGCAATATTGCTGCCACCAAGGTACCTGTTCCCACTGTGGATATCGGCATGGCGCAATTGGCAATGCATTCATGCTTTGAAACCATGGGAACTTGCGATTATGCCTATTTTGTCAACGCTCTGCAAGCCTTTTTCGGCACCGTTTTACAAGCAGAAGGCAATTTGATCACAATTTCATAATAATTTGTTTACGATTTTTTCACACCCTGTGAATTGACATACCAGCCATATTGTGTTACAATTTGGTTACAATCTTCTCAAAGGAGTGACTATTTTGGCTGAGAACAAGAAGGCCGAGGGCCTTATTTATAAAAACTATCCCCTGCGCCGTGTTGATAATCTGATCTATTTCGGCAGCATGGCTGATGAGTATATTATTATGCTCCAGATTTTGGATACCAAGAAGGAGCAGGATATGGATGTAGCTACTCGTGTTTCCGTGCAGCTCCAGTTGACTGATCCTAACCTGAAATCCCGTGACCGCGTGGTGAAAAAGACCGAGAAGGATAGTCTGTATGCTGCTATGGATGTAGGCTATGTATGGCTCAACCGTGCGCTAAGCAGCAAATAATTCTTCCCTGCACAAAAGACAAAGGAGGTTTTCCCCCAATGCGTTTAAGCAGAAAAATTTTAGCATTATTATTAGGCGTTGCTATGGTGCTTTCTCTTTGCATGGCAACTCTTTATGCAAGTCCCCATTCCGAAAACTTAGCAACATCTGCTGTACCTGTTTCTGAGGTAAACCCGGACGATTTGGTGGACAAGAAGGCAGCTTCCACGACAAATCCTGACGAAAAAGATGCCGAGGCCGGCGAAAATGAGATGGATGACAGTGTTGCTAAGAAAAAAGATGAGTCCGACAATACTATTGCCGCTACCATCAACACGTCTGATGTCATTCTGCGTGCTGAGCCCAACACCGACTGCGAAATGATTGGTTCTCTGACCACCGGCGACAGCGTTTCCATCGTGGAAAAGCTGGACGGCTGGTATCATGTGAATTGTTATGGTCTGGACGGCTATGTTGCCGCTGATTATGTGACCCCCTGCTTGGATTGGAAAGATGTAAAAAAGCTGAAATCCGACAGCAAGGTCCTTGCCGTTGGTATCGTCAATGGCAGCACCGTCCGCATGCGCAAGAAGCCTGACACCGACAGCAAGGTAATCACCGCTTTGGGTCAGGGTATTCCCGTATCTATCGTAGGTGCTAAAAACGGTTGGTACAAGGTCAAGTTCGACGGCCATACGGGCTATATGTCCGCTGACTATGTGTCCGCCAATAAGAAGGTTTCCGGTTTGGTGAGCTATGGCGAGGTCACTGCAAGCGCTTTGAATATCCGCCAGAAAGCAAACGCCGAGGCCGATTGCGTGGGCGAAGTCGCCTATGGCACTTATGTGGATGTGACCGGCTTCAAAAACGGTTGGTACAAGATCAAGTATGACGATTACAAGGGTTATGTTTCCGGCGATTATCTGAATTTGACCATTACCAAGCCGGTGGCCATTACCGAGACGGTGGAAACCACAGACACGTCCACAGACATGTCCACATCCAACTCGAACTCGAGCTCGAACTCGAACTCGAACTCAACTTCCCAGAAGACTACATATAGCTATTCCCTGCCCAGTGGCGGTTCCGGCGGCAGCATTACCGGCAGCGGCAGAGATGTATCCAGCTACGCTCAGTCCTTGCAGGGTGTGCCGTATGTATATGGCGGCGCTTCCACCTACGGTTTCGACTGTTCCGGTTTCACTATGTATGTCATGCGTCACTTCGGCTATAGCTTGCCTCACGGTGCAACACCGCAGCTGAACTATGGTTCCAGCGTTTCCCGCAGCAATCTGCAGCCCGGTGATCTGGTATTCTTTACCGGCACATACAACACCTCGTCTGTTGCCTCTCATGTGGGTATCTATGTCGGTGGCGGTCAATTTGTACATGCCTCTTCCGGCAGCGGTCATGTGACCACTTCTTCTTTAAGTAATAGTTACTATTCCAGTCACTATCTGACTGCTCGTCATTTGGGCTAATTGAATTTTGTTCATATAAAAGTGATGTAATATGTCAAAGCGCATATTACATCACTTTTTTGCTCGTTTGCATTGAGCGATCTATCAAAAAATGGTATAATACTGTCAAATTATGACGCTGCTATAGGAGGTGATTCCCTTGAAATTGATTCACTGTTCCGATCTCCATCTGGACTCCCGCATGGAAACCAATCTACCGGCAGAAAAGGCTCGACAGCGCAATCGTGAGATTTGCCAAACATTTGTGCGCTTGGTGCAATATGCCATGGGCAACGGCGTTTCCGTAATCATGATTGCCGGCGATCTCTTTGACACGCAGCGAATTTCAGCCACAACAGCAGGCATTGTATTGGATGCCATCACCCATGCGCCTGACATCGATTTTCTATACCTGTGCGGCAATCACGATGAAAGCACGCAGGCTTTCCGGAGCCACACCTTGCCGGACAATCTGAAACGTTTTTCTTCCGATTGGACAAGCTATACCTACGGCGATGTGACCATCTCCGGTGTGGAATTGACCGGCGACAATTATCAAGCCATCTACGATTCTCTCCCCTGCGTAGCATCTGGGCAACACATCGTCATGCTCCACGGTCAGGTCTCCTCCGCTATGGGTGAAGAGGAAATCTGCCTGAATGCTTTGAAAAACAAAGGTATTCACTATCTGGCACTGGGACATTTACACAGCTACCAGCAATCACCGTTAGACGCAGAGGGTGTGTACTGCTATTGCGGCTGTCTGGAGGGCCGTGGCTTTGATGAGTGCGGCGAAAAAGGTTTTATCGAACTGAATACCGATTCGGGTATTCTGCGCTCGAAATTCGTTCCCTTTGCTTACCGCACTTTGCACGAAGTGTCTGTGGACATCACCGATAAAACCACTGCACCGGAATTGGCTCGTGCTATCGCTGCAGCCGGAAGTGATATTTCCGCTCAGGATTTGGTGAAATTCACGCTGACCGGTCAATACACACTGGACACGCAAAAGGACTTACGCTATCTTGCAGATAGTATACAAGGTGCATTCTATTTCGCCAAAGTCAAAGACGAAAGTCATTTGCAGCTTGCACCGGAGGACTACATCCACGATGTGTCGCTCAAGGGCGCCTTTTTGCGATTGGTTATGGCCAGTGACCGCAGCGAGGAGGAAAAGGAACGCATGATCACCTGCGGCATCCAGGCTCTGCGTGGAGAGGAGGTCATGCTATGAAACTACTGCGCTGTTATATCGAAAATTTCGGAACACTGCACCAATACTCGGTAGATTTTTCCAAAGGATTGACGGTGATCAACGAGTGTAACGGTTTTGGCAAAACCACCTTGGCCGTATTCCTGCGGACTATGTTCTACGGCTTTCCACGTTCCAACAAAGCCGACCTGAACAAGGATCTTCGCCGCAAATACCTGCCGTGGCAGGGCGGAAAATTCGGCGGAAACATCGAGTTTGAACATGATGGTGTATTCTATCGTCTGGAACGCTTTTTCGGCGAAAAGGCAAAGCAGGACTCTTTCACCCTATATGAATTAAATCCGCTGCGCAATAGTCAGGCATTTTCCGAAAATATCGGCATCGAGCTATTCGGATTGGATGCAGATTCTTTTGAGCGCAGCACCTATATGCCCCAACAGCACGATACTGCTCCCCTGTCAACCAGCAGCATTCAGGCAAAGCTGGGCAATCTGGTGGAGGATACCAACGATATCAATCATTTTGACAAAGCCGTGGAAAGCCTACGGCGCACACGCAGTGCCTATATCCCCTATCGTGGCAACGGCGGCAGTGTGTCTGCTGCCATTCAGAAAATCTCCACCCTACAAAGTCAGCAGGCAGAGTGTATGGCTTGCCAAGAAAAACTGCCGGCGCTGCAAGAGAAAATGGATACCATTCGCACTGTGATCAGCACGAAAGAAGCGGCGCAGGAGAAAAGTCAGCAGGCAATCTCAATGCTTTCCCAAGCTACCGCTCAAAACGCCTTGCTGCGCGAGAAGCAAGCTATATTGGCACAGCAAGCCACCTGTCGGCAGTCATTAGAGGATTTGGCACAGCACTATCCCCACGGCTTGCCCTCTGAAGCACAAATCGCCCACATCTCCGCCTCTTTTGACGCATTGGCGGCACTGTCGGCAGATGATGGCACCGCCTCCGACTATCATGACTCTTGTGTGCTGTTGGAAGAGCATTCCGAGTTGGTGGCGGCCGGCATTCCTGACCAAGAATCCGTTTTGCAGCAACAGCAATTGCTGCAACGCTACCATCTGCTGCGCACACAGCAGGCAGACGCCAGGCTCACCGCAGCCGAGGTGCAGGAATATGCCGCTTTGGAACGCTTTTTTACTGCCGGCGTACCCGATGCAAGCACTCTGGACAAGGCCGATACGCTATATGCCGGTCTATTGGAGCGGCGAGGCGCTCTTCGCTCCTGCTCGCTTTCCGATGCGGAACAAAATGAGCTGGAGCAACTGGATAGCTTTTTCCATCACGCTGTACCTGATGATGCCGAAATTGTCCACCGCCAGCAGCAGATGTCCCAGTTGGCTGCCTTGCAGCAGGAAAATCAGCTGCTGTCTGCCACCGACATCCCCACTGCCGCAGCCTCTAAAAATGCTGCCTTTTTGCCTTGTCTGGTGGCAGGACTGCTGGCAGCATCAGGTGGCATTGTACTGTTCATCCTCAAAAACTATCCCATAGGCGGTGCTTTACTGGGCATCGGTGTGGTACTGCTGATCATCGCCATTTACAGCAATCTGCGTCATATGGTATCCGGCAAAATGGCACAAAATTCTCTATCGGCACAGCATCAGGCCAAAATGCAATTCAACGCACAGCAAATCACGCTCCTCCAGCGTTCGCTGTCCGAATTTCTTGCACCCTTTGCCACAGAAGCCGCCCCTCTTGAACAGTCACTGCAAGAGGTTTTGGCAAAACAGCGCAGATATGCATCCCTCACAGAGCGGCAAGGGCGTATGCGCCAGACACAACTGACACTACAAAAGGAAATCACTCAGCTTAACATGCACCTGCAGCAGTTCTTTGCACCATACCCCATTCATCAAGCCGATTTTGACGCTGTAAGCCATGAAATGAGGGAGAAACGACAGCGGTTTTTGACATTGCAGCAAAGCAAAATGCAAAAACAAGAGCAGTTCCGCACCTTGGAGCAGAATTGTCGGTTTTTGGAGGAACAAATTGCTACCTTCTTGCAGCCTTACTGCGGAGCTGTGAAATCTCAGGACTTTGCAGCGACACTGGCGGAATTGACACAGCACTGGGACACATTGCGCCATGCACAGCGCTTTACCCAATCGTATCGCCTGCAAGCGGAAAAACGCACTGCACGGCGTAAATCGCTGCAAGCAGACATCAACCGTTTCTTTGCTGATTTCGGCAGCGCCGACACCAGCCGTGAGGGATTGCAGCAACTGCGTGACGCCATGCTCCTGCAGCAGCGCCTGCTGCGCCAGCAAAACGAGCTGGCACAGCGTCTGGCAGAGTTCACCCGACAACACGGTTCGCTGCCTGATACGCCTGCGCAATCCGATGAAAATATGGATGAGCTGCAACAAACTGCTCAGCAATTGCGGCGTGATATCTCTGCACTGACGGAAACACTTTTGCAGCTTCAGCAGCAATTTGACAGTCTGTCAGAGCGAGCAGATCAATTGCCTGCTATCAGTGATGAAATTGACTACTGGAAAGCGCAGAAAGCTGAATACATGCAAAAAGCCGCCACTTTAGACGACACCATAGCCGCTTTATATGCCGCTAAGAAAAGTCTGTCCGGCACCTATCTTGCCAACATCAAGGAGGGCTTTGTGCGCTATCTTTCACAGTTGAACGAAAGCATCGAGGCTGCCTCCGTGTTTATGGATCACGATTTGGGCATACGCTTAGAGCAAGGCGGTGCGATGCACGAACTGGACAGCTTCAGCGCAGGTTACAGTGACATCGTGATGATCTGTATGCGTCTGGCGCTGATCGATGCGCTATTCGGGAAAAATGCACCTTTCCTGATCTTAGATGATCCCTTTGTCAATCTGGACGATATCCACACCTCAAAGGCGCTGGGTTTGCTGCAACGGTTGAATCACGATCATCAAATCATCTATCTGGTATGCCACAGCAGCCGCTGCTGACACAAAAAACGGAGTAGCTTTTCAGCTACTCCGTTTTTGTAAGCATTCAAATTCGAGCTACTCCCGTTTTCCGAGCGGCATCTGCCACGGCTTTTGCCACCACATTTGCCACCCGGCGATCCAAAGCCGGTGGGATAATGTTGTTCTCGTTCAGCTCCGCAGCCGAAATCATACCCGCCACAGCATAGGCTGCCGCCACCTTCATCTCATCATTGATCTCTCGGGCGCGCACATCCAATGCGCCTCGAAACACGCCCGGAAACACCAGCACATTATTGATCTGATTGGGGAAATCGCTGCGACCGGTGGATATGACCTTGGCGCCGCCTCTTTTCGCCTCGTCCGGCATGATCTCAGGATCGGGGTTGGCGCAAGCAAAGATGATGGCGTCACGGTGCATCGTTTTTACCATATCCGCTGTGACTAAGTTGGGCGCAGAGAAACCCAAAAATACATCAGCGCCCACCAGTGCCTCCTGCAAGCCGCCTGTCACATGCTGCCGATTTGTTCGGTGGGACAGCTCCACCATATAAGGATGCAACTGCTCAGTATGCTCCTCGTTGATAATGCCGCAGCGATCCACCAGTGTGATATTGTCAAATCCGCAGGACAGCAACAGCTTGCAAACAGCCGTACCGGCTGCCCCCACTCCGTTGATCACCACTTTGACCTCTTCTTTTTTCTTATTCACCACACGCAGCGCATTCAGCAGTCCCGCCAGCACCACAACCGCCGTGCCGTGTTGGTCATCATGGAACACGGGAATGTCGCAGCGTTCCTTCAGCCGACGCTCAATTTCAAAGCAGCGCGGTGCGGAGATGTCCTCCAGATTGATGCCGCCAAAGCTGCCGCTGATCAGCGCCACCGTGTTGACAAACTCGTCTACATCCGTGCTCTTTACGCACATGGGAAAGGCATCCACATCGCCAAATTCTTTGAACAGCAGGCTCTTTCCCTCCATGACCGGCATACCAGCCTCAGGGCCGATATCACCTAAGCCCAGCACCGCCGTACCGTCTGTTACCACCAGGCAAAGATTTCCGCGACGGGTCAGTTCATAGCTCTTATTCACATCATCCCGAATGGCAAGGCAGGGCTGCGCTACGCCGGGGGTATATGCCACAGACAGATCCTCTGCCGTTTCCACCTTGATGCGGCTGACCACCTCGATTTTGCCCTTCCATTCGTGATGCTTTTCTAACGATACTTTTTTATAATCCATATCAAATGACCTCAGAAAAATATTTTTTTCATTTTATCACATCTTATTTACATTGAAAAGTTATTTATTGCCGTATGATAGAAAATATGGTAGAATTTCTCTAATCAAATGAGGTGATTTACATGAATACACGCATAGAGCATGATGCACTGGGCGAAATTGCCGTGGATGCGGCTCATTTTTGGGGCGCACAGACGGAACGCAGCCGCAATAATTTTAATATCGGTACAGAAAAAATGCCCAAGCTGTTGATTGACGCTTTTGCTCACCTGAAACAGGCCTGCGCTAAGACAAATTCTGACTTCGGTAAGCTCAGCCAAGAGAAACAAAACGCTATCTCGTCTGCCGCTGAGCAAATCCTGCGAGGCGAGCTATCGGCGGAATTCCCGCTATCCGTATGGCAGACCGGCAGCGGCACCCAGACCAACATGAATATCAACGAGGTCATCGCCCGTGTGGGTGCTTCTATTGCACCTTTGCACGAAAATGACGATGTAAATATGTCCCAAAGCTCTAACGACACCTTCCCCACTGCCATGAACATTGCCGCAGTGATGGCCATTGAGCGTGAGGTCATCCCCGCAGCAGAGCGTCTGGTCGCCACGCTGCGCCGTTTGGAAGAGGACAACGCCGGCATCATCAAAATTGGACGCACCCACCTGCAGGATGCAACGCCCCTCTATTTCTCCGACGAGATCAGCGGCTGGCGCTCCGGTATCGAAGAAGCCATCACCATGCTGCGCTATGGCACACAGCGGCTCAGTCGACTGGCAATCGGCGGAACAGCAGTGGGTTCGGGGCTTAATGCGCCCCAAAATTTCGATAAGGCCGTATGCGATGAACTGACAAAAGCCATCGGCTTACCCTTTATTCCCGATGACAACAAGTTCCATGCCCTGACCTCCAAGGACAGTTTCGTATTTGCCCACGGTGCGCTGAAGGCTTTGGCTGCCAATTTGATGAAAATGGCCAACGACATTCGCCTACTGGCATCCGGTCCTCGATGCGGTATCGGCGAAATTACGATTCCCTCCAATGAGCCGGGCAGCTCCATTATGCCGGGCAAAATCAATCCCACCCAGTGCGAAGCCGTCACAATGGTTGCGGTACAGGTGATGGGCAATGACGCCGCCATCGGTATCGCCGCCTCACAGGGCAACTACGAGTTGAATGTCTTTATGCCGGTGATTTGCTACAATTTCATGCAATCCTGCCGCTTATTGGGCGATGTGATGACATCCTTTGAAAAAAATTGCGTGCGTGGGATACAAGCCAACAAGGAAAAAATGGCAGAGCATCTGAGCAACTCCTTAATGCTGGTCACCTGTCTGTCACCCAAGATCGGCTATGAAAACGCAGCAGCCATCGCTTTGGACGCCCATCGGCGCAACATCACATTACGCCAAGCTGCCATAGAAAGCGGCCTGATCAACGCAGCAGACTATGACGAATTGGTGAAACCTGAAAAGATGGTATCGCCCTGATGGATGCGCTATATAAAAAACACCGCAAACAGAAAAATCTGTTTGCGGTGTTTTTATGTCATACTTCTCAGCTCATGGTTTCCACGGCAAAGGTATACACCGTGCCGGCCACGATATCGGTCATATCGGCACCGGTTTCAGCGTACTGGCCGTCAATATAGAACGCCCAATAGCTACCGTCTACATCATAATCGGCGGTAATGCCATTAACCTGCTTAATATAAAGGCCATATTCGCCCTCTTCACCGGCGATCACGCCCAGATTCTGCAATGCAGCACCTACCGTCTTTTCATCTGTGTTGACAGTAAAGGTGGTCTTTTGCTGATCCTTATCCACCACTTCCACAGTGAAGGCTACGGCACCCTTACCGACGGTGTCACCATCTGCTACCACTACGTTCTCATTTTTCTTTGCGCCGCAGGCAATCAGGCTCAGAGCCATGACCAAAGCCAACAGCATTGCTACCATTTTTTTCATGTTATACCTCCTCGATAATTCCAATCAGCAGGCTGCCCCGCTTCACACTGACGCAAATCGGTGCGCCCACAAAATGATTACTGACGCCCAACGGGAAATCGGGTGAAAGCTCTACATCCTGCACCGTATACTGACCACCGCTGATGCTTACGCCCTCTGCCGGTTCGCCCATGCAAAACACCGACAAAATGCCGCACTCACGAGCCGGAAAAACGATTTCCGTATTCCTGACGGCCGTATACAACTCGTGATTTCCGTAAAGCCAGCCTTGTGCGCCGTGGTGCGCTAAATACAGCAGAGTCTGGAGATTGGCAATGGTATGATCGGTACGCTTTCCCCCCATGCCACCACACAGATGAAACTCACGCTGACCACGGAGTAAACCTTCCTTCACAGCCAACATCATGTCCGTGTCATCTTTTTCTACCGGAACACGGTGGATGCGATCAAAGTCCGGCTCCTGCTGCAGAGAGTCAAAATCCCCGATCAGCAAATCCGGCTCGATTTTCTCTTGTTGACAAATGCGCCATCCCCCATCGGCAGCAATCACAAAATCGCCCGTCTGAGGACGCTGCGGTAAACCGTAAAAATCGCCGGCACCGAAAATCCAACAAGCCACTGTTCACAACTCCTTGTATTTATTCCCTCTGCATTATAACGATTATATGGTCAAAAATCAAGGCTCATTCCCACAAATTTCCGTTTGCCGGATTATCCAACAGCCGGCCGCTTTTTGAAAATCGTGAGCCGTGGCAGGAACAATCCCAGGTGTGCTCTGCACTGTTCCAGTGCAACGCACAGCCGAGATGGGGACAGCGTTTTGTTGTTGGCGTCAGTAGATTGGCGATGGCCTCAGCGCCGTTCACCAGCAGCTGCGGCTTGAGGATGCTTCTTGACGGATCGAAGATGTCCGCCGCATCGTTGGATCGGCCCAAAATCAGATCCCGCAAAATCATAGCCGACACCATGGATGATGTCATGCCCCATTTATTGAAACCACTTGCCACATAGAAATTCGGCGTATGCTTACCATATCGACCGATATACGGCACACCATCCAAACTCATACAATCCTGCGCCGCCCAGTGGCAGCGCTCTTCGGATTGTGGATAGTGTTGCGCCGCAAAATCACGAAGCTCCTGCCAATTGCCGCCCTTTTTCCCCGTACGATGTCCGCCGCCGCCCAACAGTAACAGATCACCACTGTTTCTAAAAGAAAGACCTCTATGATTTTCATCCACATACATACCATCAACCTGCTGCCCATTTTCCAGGGCAAGCACATAAGAACGGTGCTGATAGAGCTTCAAAAAATAGCCACCGTGCTTATTAATAAACGGGAAATGCGTCATTGCCACCACCTGATCCGCCATAATTTTGCCATGATCTGTGATGGCCGTGGTGCCCACCATCTCCCGCACAAAGGTATTCTCGTAAATATGCAGATTTTTTGCGATGCTGGCCACAAATTTCAGCGGATGAAACTGTGCCTGCTGGGGCATCTTTACCGCTCCTGCTGTCCGTATCGGCAGCGGCAAGTCCTCACACAAGTCGGTATGACAGCCAATCCGCTGCAATGCGCTGCACTCATCCTCTAATTTCTTGCGGTTTGACAGAGAATACACATAGTTATCCCTGACCTCATAGTCGCAGGCAATACGATGGCACAGACGGCGATAGGTTTTTGACGCCAACTCGTTGGCTTGCCAATATTTTTGCGCCAACTCCACGCCACCGCTCTTGAACAGTTGGTGATAAATCAAGCCATGCTGACTGGTGATCTTCGCCGTGGTATATCCGGTAATGCCGGAGCAGATGCGTCCCTTATCCACCAAAACATAGTTCACACCGCTTTGCTGCAAAAAGTAAGCCAGCAAAATACCCGCCATTCCGCCGCCGATCACCAGCACATCTGTGTGGATATCCTCATGAAGCGACGGGAAATCGGGTAAAGATTCTGTCATCCAAATCGATTTCATAGCATTCCTCCTGCCGTGTTTTGCTGTTAGTATAAACCTCAAGAAGGATTTTTAACCTTTTGACCAAAAACCCCTTGGGCAGAAAAAAAGAAAACGCTCGAAACTGTTATGGTTTCAAAGTTTTCTTATGGCAGCGGGAGAAGGATTCGAACCCTCACATACGGA
>JAZLJB010000036.1:0-4592 GCA_045617685.1 Vescimonas sp. | reverse complement strand
AAAGCAAGGGGTATTTTACAAAAAAACGAAAAAATTTGTAAAGGGCAGAAAGTGTTGCGAAATCAAGCAGCATAATATATAATATAAGACAATACTAAGTGGTGGAGAAGATATTTTTTGATACCATATCACAGCGGAGGAGAAACGGAATGGAGAAAGTACGCAGAAATCCGGCAAAATTGGTACAATTGGTCAGGGATTTCCAGTTTGAAGTGTTACATGAGGGCGCGAATTACAACAAAGAGGTCATCACGGTTTCGGATTTGAACCGTCCGGCACTGCAACTGGTTGGTTTTTTCGATTATTTTGATGATAAGCGTTTGCAGATTTTGGGCCAATCGGAGATGACCTATCTGAAAACGATGGAAAACGAGCAGCGCAGACGCGTGATCAACCGCTTAATGAGCTTTCCGTTTCCGGCAATGATTATAGCCCGTGATATGGAGATTTGCCCTGCTATTTTGGAAATGGCCAAAAAGCACGGAAGAACACTATTGCGTACAAGTATGCCGACAGTGGAAACCATCAGCCGGTTGATCGATTACCTTAATCGAGTTCTGGCACCGCAAATTACGCGCCACGGTGTGCTGATGAATATCTATGGTCAGGGTGTTTTGATTTTGGGTGATTCCGGTATCGGCAAGAGCGAAACCGCTATCGAACTTTTGAAACGCGGTCACCGCTTGGTGGCAGACGATGCGGTAGAGATTCGCCGTGTTTCTGACCTGATCTATGGTACGGCTCCGGAGTTGATTCAGCATTATATTGAAATTCGTGGCGTTGGTGTTATCGATGTCCAGCAACTTTTCGGTATGGGCGCTGTGCAGTTTGATACGGAGATCGATCTGGTCATCCAGTTGGAACAGTGGGTTGACGGTAAGTTTTACGATCGTCTTGGCTTGGGCGAGGAAACCTATACACTACTGGATGTCGAATTGCCTATTGTGACGATTCCTGTCCGTCCGGGCCGTAACCTGGCCGGTATTGTGGAAATTGCAACGATGAAAAATCGCCAGATTAAATATGGCTATAATTCCGGTCGTGATTTTGTTACGCAATTCGATATGAAGGTGGATGCCCTAAATCAGAAGAACAACGGAGCAAAAAGCCTATGAATTATATCGGAATAGATATCGGCGGCACAAACTTAAAGGTAGGCTTGGTGGATAGTGAGGGCAGAATTCTTGCTACAACCAAGATGAAAATTGCGGAAATTGCCGATCAGGAGATGTTGGCATGGACGCTGTTTGACATGATAAAAGACGTATGCAGCCAAGCCGGAATTGGACTGGATCAAGTAGCATCTGCCGGCGTGGGAGTACCCGGTACGGTGGAAATTCGTTCCGGCACCATTTTGTATACCTGCAATCTGCCGCTTCGTAATGTACCGCTGCGCAAGCTGTTTCACAAGTATTTGAATATTCCGCTGTATGTGGAAAATGATGCCAACTGTGCTGCATTGGCGGAGTATTATGCCGGTGCAGGTCGTGGCAGCAAGCGTTTTGTGACCATCACGCTGGGCACGGGTATCGGCGGCGGAATTATCCACAATGGTAAAATCTATCATGGTTCTAACGGTATGGCCGGTGAAGTGGGCCACATGAGTATCGTGCATGGCGGTGAGCCGTGTCCTTGCGGTCGTCGCGGCTGTTGGGAGCGTTATGCATCTGCCAGTGCGCTGAAGCGTTTGACCGGCCGCATTATGGATGAACATCCTGACAGTATTTTGCGCCGTGTAGTAGATGAAAATAACGGCCATGTTTCCGGACAGTCAGCATTTATTGCCGCCCGTGAGGGCGACCCGATCGGCCAAATGGTTTGTGATACCTATGTAGACTATCTGGCAACGGGCATTGTGAATTTGATCAACATTTTCCAGCCGGATACATTAGCAATTGGCGGTGGCGTCAGTAATGAGGCGGATGAGCAGCTGCTTTTTCCCATTCGCCGTCAGGTGGCTGCGGAGAGTATGCCGTGCGCACCGGATAAAATGACACGCATCGTTAAGGCAGAACTGGGTAATCAGGCGGGCATGATCGGAGCCGCCTTTTTGGGTAAGAAGAAGCGCATATAAAATGTATTGAGGAGGCAACTATGCTCTGGTATGAGAGTTTAGATAAAAAGGTAGAAGAATATTTGCCGGATCTGCGTATGGAGTGCGATGTGCCTATGTCGCAGCATACATCGTTTCGCATCGGTGGACCGGCTCGCCGCATGGCATTTCCCACGAACCGTGAGCAATTGGTGATTTTGATGGGATTGGCAGAGGAGTGCGGTGTAAAACCGTTTGTGTTGGGCAAAGGTACCAATCTGTTGGTTGCAGATGAAGGTTTGGATCGTTTGGTGATCAAGACGGATCAAATGGTTCATATTAGCCGGATAGACGATACAACGATTGAATGCGATGCCGGTATTTCATTGGCTCGCTTGGCGATGTTTGCCCAGCAGGAGGGACTGACAGGACTGGAATTTGCCCATGGCATCCCCGGCAGCTTAGGCGGCGGAGTCTATATGAACGCCGGTGCATACGGCGGTGAGATGAAGCAGGTGGTCACGGAGGTGGTAGCGCTTTACGAAGACGGTATTCGCTATCTGAAAGCTGATGAGTTGGAGTTTTCTTATCGCCATAGCGTGTTCAGTGATAGCGAGGCAGTGGTGCTGGGCGCAAAAATGACATTAAAACCCGGAGATCGGGAAACCATCCACGCCACAATGAGTGACTTGATGGCACGGCGTAAGGCCAGCCAGCCGCTGGAGTATCCCAGTGCCGGCAGTACCTTCAAGCGGCCGGAGGGAAACTTTGCCGGTACATTGATTGAAAAAACCGGCTTGAAGGGTTTAACCGTGGGCGGCGCACAAGTGTCGCAGAAGCATGCGGGGTTTGTCATCAATGTAGGCGGAGCGACATGTGCTGATGTGGAGGAATTGATCCGTCAGGTGCAGCTGCGGGTGAAAGAGGCATCCGGTATTTTGCTGGAGCCTGAGGTTAAAATGATTCGCTGAAAGAGGAGGTGCTGTATGGAAATTTTAGTCATATCGGGCCTTTCAGGCGGTGGTAAGAGTAAAGCGGCCTCCTTTTTGGAGGATATCGGTTATTATACGGTGGATAATCTTCCGGCGGGGATGATGGTGAAGTTTGCCAACTTCTGTGTGGCATCCGGTGGCCATTATGACCGTGTGGCGCTGGTATACGATGTGCGTGCCGGAGAGCCGTTTGATAAGCTGGTGAATGCGTTGGAGGAGATCCGTGCTACCGGCGTAGTGTGCCGCATGCTGTTTTTGGAGGCATCTGTTCAGACGATCATCAACCGCTATAAAGAAACACGCCGTGCGCATCCTCTGGGCGGAGAGGGCAGAAGCATTGAGCAGGCTGTGCAGATGGAACGCGAGCTGCTGCGCCCCGTGCGTGACCATGCGGATTTCATTTTGAACTCCACTTCGTTTTCCACGGCAAAACTGCGTCAGGAATTGCTGAACCTGTTTGGTACGCAGAGTGACCGGCACGGTATGAATGTAAATGTGCTGTCCTTTGGCTTCAAGCATGGTATTCCCATTGAGGCAGATTTGGTGTTTGATGTGCGTTTTATGCCAAACCCTTACTATGTTGCGGAACTGAAAAAGAAAACCGGCCTTGAAAAGCCGGTGCGTGATTTTGTATTTAGCTTCCATCAAACGGAAGAATTTACGGAGCAGTTGAAGAAGATGCTCTCGTTTTTGCTGCCGTTATATAACGAGGAGGGCAAAACGGTGCTGGTCATTGCCATCGGTTGCACCGGCGGACATCACCGCAGCGTGGCGGTAGCCCACGAGTTAGCAGATTATATCGGAAGAGAAGGATATCAGGTAACAGAGAACCATCGGGATATTTCCCGATAAAGTGGGGGATCTATGGAATCGTATCGTTATCAAGTCTCACCGGAGCGTGGCCCTCGTGTGGTGGGCATTGGCGGTGGCAACGGCCTGTCTACATTACTGCGAGGATTGAAACTCTATACGAAAAATATTACTGCAATTGTTACTGTTGCTGATGATGGTGGAGGATCGGGTGTATTGCGCCATGATTTAGGTATGCTGCCGCCGGGCGACATCCGCAACTGTATGGAGGCATTGGCCAATTGTGAGCCGATGATGTCGCAGTTGATGCACTATCGCTTTGCTGAGGGTGCATTGGCAGGTCAGAGCTTTGGTAACTTGCTGTTGGCGGCGCTGAATGGTATTATGCCCAGTTTTGACTCGGCAGTGGAGAGCCTGAGTCAGGTTTTGGCGATTACCGGCAGAGTGCTGCCGGTTACCACGGCGGATGTGCAGCTGGAGGCGGAATTTGAAAACGGTGCGTCTGTTATTGGAGAATCGCACATCTTCCGCTGTAAGAAAGAGCAAGGCTGTCGTATTAAGCAGGTGCGGTTGCTTCCGGAGCATCCTCGTGCGTTGCCGACGGCGTTGGAGGCAATTGCCGATGCGGACATGATTGTCATAGGACCGGGCAGCCTCTATACCAGCATTATACCTAACCTGCTGGTAGACGGCATAGCGGATGCCATCCGCAAATCAGATGCCTTGAAAGTTTATGTATGTAATGTGATGTCCCAGGA
>JAZLJB010000035.1:0-14592 GCA_045617685.1 Vescimonas sp. | reverse complement strand
CGGCAAGGATGCAGCTCAGATCATTTCCCGTATCAATGGCTTCACCTATGTTCAGACGCAGTTTGATTACTTCTCCGGCGAGCTCAAGGTCGTTAAGGAGATCCGCTACTCCGAGACAGAGCGTGCAAACGTTCGCTGCTACGGTGCAGACGATGTTCGCGAGGGTGTTGCTATCATGCACAAGGAAGGTGTTGACGTTTCCATCACCGGTAACTCCACCAACCCCACCCGTTTCCAGCATCCTGTTGCAGGTACCTACAAGAAGGAATGCATCGAGCAGGGCAAGAAGTACTTCTCCGTTGCATCCGGTGGTGGTACCGGCCGTACCCTGCATCCCGATAACATGGCTGCAGGTCCCGCTTCCTACGGTATGACCGATACTATGGGTCGTATGCACAGCGATGCACAGTTTGCAGGTTCCTCTTCCGTCCCCGCACATGTGGAGATGATGGGCTTCCTGGGCATGGGCAACAACCCCATGGTCGGCGCTACCGTCGCCGTGGCTGTTGCTGTGGCTGAAAGCCTGAAGTAATCACAATCGCAATTTGAACATTGAATAAAATGAGCAGCCGCATTTCTACTATTTTCGGTAGAAATGCGGTTGTTTTTTGTCCTGAAATGATTGACTTTTCTTACAGATGAAATATAATATATTTGTGATTTTATTGCTTTCAATACCATATTTAATAGATTTACAGGAGGTCAATTCATGACACTTGATATGAATTATTTTGAGCAGATGGAAGCTAAGATTCCCCACGGTAAGGTGCGCACTCGTTTTGCCCCGTCCCCTACCGGCTATATGCATGTAGGCAATCTGCGTACTGCATTGTATACTTGGCTGATTGCTCGTGCAAATAACGGCACCTTTATTCTGCGTATTGAAGACACTGATCAGGGTCGCTTGGTAGAAGGTGCAGTGGATGTCATTTATCGTACTATGGCAGAGTGTGGCTTGACTCACGATGAAGGTCCCGATGTAGGTGGTCCCGTGGCTCCTTATATCCAATCCCAGCGTCGTGACACTTATGGTAAGTATGCACAGTTGTTGGTGGAAAAAGGCGGAGCTTACTACTGCTTCTGCGAAAAAACAGAGTCCGAAGAGGATAGCGGCGACTTTAATCGTGCTGCTGATCCGTGCCGCAGCTTAACTGCCGAAGAGGTGCAGGCAAAATTAGACGCAGGTCTTCCCTATGTGATCCGTCAAAAAATTCCCGCTGACGGTACCACGACCTTCCATGATGCGATTTTTGGTGACATTACCGTGGAGAACAAAACATTGGATGATCAGGTGCTGCTAAAGCGTGATGGCCTGCCCACCTATAACTTCGCCAATGTGATCGACGATCACCTGATGGGCATTACCCATGTTGTTCGCGGCAGTGAATATTTGAGCTCTGCTCCCAAATATAACTTGCTGTACGAGGCATTCGGTTGGGATATCCCCACATACGTTCACTGCTCCCCCGTTATGCGTGATGCACAGAACAAAATGTCCAAGCGTCACGGCGATCCCAGCTATGAAGATTTGAAGGCTGAGGGATATTTAACCGAGGCTGTGCTCAACTATGTAGCACTGTTGGGCTGGAGTCCCAAGGGCGAGCAGGCTGAGCAGGAAATCTTCTCTCTCAGTGAGCTTGTAAAGGCATTTGACATGACAGGCATTTCAAAATCCCCTGCCATTTTTGACCGTGCTAAGCTGGATCATTTTAACGCTGTTTACCTGCGTAATCTGACCGCCGATGCATTCCATGATGTAGCACTGCCCTATATTCAGCAAGCCGTCAAGGGTGCGCAGTTTGATACGTACGAAATTGCAGCACTGCTGCAAGCACGCTGCGAAAAGCTGACCGATATCCCCGAAAAGCTGGATTTCTTTGATGAATTGCCGGACTATGGCATTGAATTCTATACCAATAAAAAGTCCAAAACAAATCCCGAAGTCTGCCAGCGGATGCTGAACGCAGTGATTCCCGTTCTGGAGTCTCTGCCTCAGTGGACAAACGATGCTATCCATGATACTTTGATTGACCTGGCAGCTAAGCTGGAAGTAAAAAACGCCACTTTGATGTGGCCTGTACGCATTGCTGCAGCCGGCAAAATGGTTACACCGGGCGGCGCTGTGGAAATCTGTCATATTCTGGGCAAGGATGAGACCATTCGCCGCTTAAAGGTCGGTCTTGCCATGCTCAATGCGTAAACATATTTTATGAAAATAGCCGTATTGTGCGGCGAAAGGAGACCGACAATGAACAATAAGAACTGCAGTATCCCTGAAATCTTTGCCAACATGGTATTTACCGAGGAAAAAATGCGACAGCGTCTGACTCCTCAAATTTTCCAAGCATGGCAACAAAGCTTAACACAGGGTACTTCTTTAGATCGTTCTATTGCCAACGAGGTCGCCGGTGCAATGAAAGATTGGGCAATTGAAAACGGAGTCACGCATTATACCCATTGGTTCCAGCCCATGACTGGTTTTACAGCTGAAAAGCATGATAGCTTTATCTCCCCTGACGGCCCCGGTAAGGTCATCATGGAGTTGTCTGGCAAGGAGCTTTCCCGCGGCGAAACCGATGCGTCCAGTTTCCCTTCCGGCGGTCTGCGTGCCACATTTGAAGCACGCGGTTATACCGCCTGGGATCCCACTTCCTGCGCTTTCATTAAAGATAATACGCTGTATATCCCCACTATTTTCTGCTCGTACAGCGGTCAGACTTTGGATAAGAAGACCCCTTTGCTGCGCTCTATGCATCAGTTGGATGTGGAGTGTGTTCGTATTTTGCGTTTATTCGGCAATAACGATGTGCAGCATGTTACCGCTCAAGTGGGTCCTGAGCAGGAATATTTCCTGATTGACAAAGAGATGTATCGCCGTCGTGAAGATTTAAGACTTTGCGGCCGTACTCTGTTTGGTGCCAAACCCCCAAAAGGTCAGGAGTTGGATGACCACTACTACGGTGCCATCAAGCCTCGGGTTGCCGCCTTTATGCACGAGTTGGATGAAGAATTGTGGAAATTAGGTGTTCTGGCTAAGACAGAGCATAATGAGGTGGCCCCGGCTCAGCACGAAATTGCGCCGATCTACTCCGATGCCAACTCTGCCTGCGACCATAACCAGCTGACAATGGAACTGCTGAAGAAGGTTGCACAGCGCCACAATTTGGTATGCCTGCTGCATGAAAAGCCTTTTGCTGGCATCAACGGCAGCGGCAAACACGATAACTGGTCTTTGGCCACTGATACCGGTGAGAATTTGTTGCAGCCTGGTAAGACACCCAGTCAGAATGCGCAATTTTTGCTGTTTCTGGCCGCTTTTATCAAAGGCGTAGACGAATATCAGGAAATGCTGCGTTGTTGCGTCAGCTATCCCGGCAACGACCATCGTTTGGGCGGAAATGAAGCCCCTCCCGCCATTGTATCCATCTTCCTGGGAGATGAACTGACCGCTATTTTAGACTCTATTATTCAGGGTTCGGATTATGTAGATATCAAGAAAAAGCGTTTGGAGATCGGCGTGGATACCATGCCCGAAATTCCTCAGGACACCACGGACCGCAATCGTACTTCCCCCATTGCCTTTACCGGTAATAAGTTTGAGTTCCGTATGCTGGGTTCTTCCCAGTCTATTGCAAGTCCCAATGTGGTGCTCAATACCATTGTCGCTGAAGAGTTAAGCCAGTTTGCCGATATATTAGAAAAAGCTGATGACTTCCAGTCCGCCCTGCAAGCTCTGCTGCACGACACTTTCAAGGCACATCAGCGCATAATTTTTAACGGTAACGGATATGACGAAGCCTGGATCGCCGAAGCAGAGCGCCGTGGTCTGAGTAATCTGAAAGATACTGTTGATACCATGCCTGCATATATGGATCCTAAGAATATTACCCTGTTTTCAAAACACGGCATTCTTTCCGAGGATGAAATGCACGCGCGTTATGAGATTCACTTAGAAAACTATTGTCAGATCATCACTATTGAGGCCAACACTCTTTTGAACATGGTGCGCCGCAATATTCTTCCGGCCGTCTATGAATATAGCTCTGCGCTGGCAGAAACAGTGATGCGTAAACGCGATGTGGTTGGTTCTGCAACAGCTGAAACAGCCACTGTCCGCCAGTTGAGCGAACTGTCTGATCAACTGTTTACGATTTGCAACTTATTGGATGAAGCTCTGAGCAAAGCACCCGATAAGGATACCGGCATTGAGTCCGCTCGTTATTATCGGGATGAGATTTACTCTCAAATTTGCAAAGCCAGTGAAACAATTAATTCGTTGGAAAGTATTACCAGTGCAAAATACTGGCCTTATCCTACCTATGCTGATATTCTTTTCAGCGTTTAATGCGAAATAGGCAAAAACTCCGGGGACAATTCCCCGGAGTTTTTTACATGAGATGGTATTATACTTTGAGAAATTCTTTTTTCCCTTTGCAGCGCTGCACAAAGTGTACCACCATACAAATAAGGAAAACAATACTGATATACCCAAAAACGGGAAATACAGTACCCACCAAATCTCCGAATCCAAACAAACTGCATAGCCACGCTACAATAACAAAAAACAGCGTTTGAATACGACGCTCTACCTTTGTTGCAATGCCCTTAATTGTCAAATAGTCCGTCATTGTTACAAACGAGGCCAGTGCATTGCAGAACATCCCCAGCAGCAACAGTATCCCGTATACCATGCCGAGCGATAGATTCAATCCTTCGGCTAAGGCAACCATAGGCAATTCCTGCTCCGTTGCCGCCGGATATACCGCTAAACTAACGAGAATACTTCCTGCAACACCGGCTAACATCAAGCCGCCTAAGCTAATACCACAGTAAACTGCGTTTTTGCGTTTCACGCTCCTGCCCACCGGTGTAATAATGCTGATGGCCCCAAGCATATTGTATGCCACATATGTAAGTGATGCAATCAACCAGTTTGGTGTCAATGGATTGCTATTCACATTGCCGTGTGCAAAGATTTGGTCTGTACCGTATTTATTAAGGGATATCACAGCAAAAGCCAATGTGGCTAATACCAGAATCGGTACCAAGGCAGAAAAAATTTTCACCATACCGGATACACCAGCCAAAGCAATTGCGCCTACCAGCACAGAAAACAGTGCCGCACCCAGCCAATACGGAATAGCAAACATCTGCTGCAATAACGCTGCAACTCCTGCTACCATAATGATAACAACGCCCAACAAAAAGAGCCAGCCTATGATACTGGTCATCTTACGAAGCCAAGGCAAATTCCACGGCACAATCAAATAATCCATCTCATTACTTCCGGTTAACTGTGCCAAGCGGATCAATAGGATGCCAAAAAAGACAAACAAGAGCGTTGTCACCGCTAATCCTACATAGCCCCATACACCAAACGAGCCAAAAAACTGCCAGAGTTCCTGCCCCGATACAAATCCGGCTCCTAAAAAGCAGCCCACATAAGTAAAAGCAAGCGGCAGAGTCTTCATTTCCTTCATATATCTAATCTCTCCTATCCTCAATACTCCTTATTTTATGCTATTCCACAAATATCGTCAACTGTTTTCACTGAAACTTTTTTGATGGGTAGATTCCGTTTTCACCTGCGAATTTGCACTTTTCACAAAAAAATTGGGAATTCTGATGCAAAAATCAAGCAACTTATTCTTGCATTTCGCATGAAAAGCTACTATAATTTCTATATTGTTTTTATAAGAAAGAGGTGCTTGCAAAATGAGCAAAGTCTACATTCCTGATGGCTACAAAACGCCGCTCTCTACATACGAGATGCAGCGTGCTATTGAATTCATCAAGAGTAATTTTCAGGTTAATCTGGGGCAGGCCTTGAATTTACGCCGTGTTTCCGCTCCCCTGTTCGTTGATGAAAATTCAGGTTTGAATGACAACCTTAATGGTGTTGAGCGCCCTGTCGCTTTTGATATCCCTGATGTTGGTGCAAACGGCCAAGTGGTACATTCTCTGGCAAAATGGAAGCGCTTAGCTTTGAAGCGTTACGATTTCAATGTCGGCAAAGGCTTGTTTACTGATATGAACGCTATCCGCCGTGACGAAGAGGTAGATAATATCCACTCTGTTTATGTGGATCAGTGGGACTGGGAAAAGGTTATCGCTCCGGAGGATCGCACCGTTGACTATCTGAAGTATACCGTTCGGTCTATTATGGGCGCTGTCTGCGAAACGAACGAGGCTCTGCAAATTGCTTTTCCCAGCCTGCACACAAAGATTGATCGTGATGTTTACTTTGTAACGACTCAGGAGTTGGAAGATCGCTGGCCTGATAAGACCCCCAAAGAACGCGAGCATGCTATCTGCAAAGAGCATCACACCGTATTCCTGATGCAGATCGGTTGCAATTTGAAGGGTTCCGGTAAGCCCCATGATGGTCGCGCCCCCGACTACGACGATTGGGCATTGAATGGCGATATCCTGATCTGGAACGAAGTACTGCAGAGTTCCTTTGAAATTTCCTCCATGGGTATCCGCGTTGATGAGGAGTCTATGGCGCACCAGTTAGATGTTCGCAACTGCAATAATCGCCGCGAGCTGCCTTTCCACAAAATGCTGCTTAATGGTGATCTGCCTTTGACGATCGGCGGCGGTATCGGTCAATCCCGACTGTGCATGCTGATGATCGGCACTTGCCATATCGGTGAAGTACAGGCAAGCTTGTGGGATAATGACACATTGGCCACTTGCGAAAAAGCGGGTATCAAGATTCTTTAATTTGCATTACGCTATCTAATAAAATAACACCGACGAACTTTCGTCGGTGTTATTTTTATTAGATCTTTAAGTCACATTGCAAACTCATTACGGCTCGTCCGCCAATACGAATCAATACTTGCTCATCCTGCATGATCAAACGGCTCCGTATCTCGGAAGGACGTTTCATATGTTCGCCTTGTATAAAAACATTCTCTGCCTCCGCCTGTATCAATTCTTGCAAATAGAGATAATAGGTCAGAGCTCCGTTAGATGTGCCGGTAGCGCATTCCTCGGGAATATCATAAAGAGGCGCATAATTGCTGCAATAGGTTGTCCCCTGCTCGCCCAAGCAAAACATATGCACACCCGTTACATCGTAATGACGACTTAAATCTGTAACTGCCTGCTCATTTTGCACAGCTCGCATCAGTGTTTCGTGATCATTGACCGGCATCATAATATCCGCCAAACCGGTAGAAATGATTTTGGGTACCATATCCTTCGGTCGGTCTTTTAAGGTCAACCCATAAGCATTATAAAGTGCTTCCCACTCATCGCTTTCTAATGTACGGATCAGCTTGGGAGGTGCCATATCCATCCAGACCGTGTCACCGGACACTTCAATCTCCAAATCTCCCGCTTTCGTATGCGCTGCGATAAGTCCGTCTTCAATTTTTCCTATAGAACGCAGCAATGCAAAGCTTGCAATCGTTGCATGTCCACAAAGATCGACCTCTCCAGCAGGTGTAAAGTATCTTAGTTTTATAGAATTATCATCACAAATCGAAACAAAAGCCGTTTCAGAATGTTTGAATTCTCCGGCAATTTTCTGCATCGTATCATCATCTAAGGCTCGATCAGGTAAAATGACGCCGGCTTGGTTGCCACCGAATATTTGGGAAGAAAAAGCGTCCATAACATAAGCTTCCATATATTCTACCTCCTTATTGCTATCATTATAATATAGTCATCTCCATTGGGCAAGACATATTTGACAGAAACGAGTATTTTCGTTATGATAGATTGATAGGAGGAAGTCAGTTATTATGCAAGAAAAACGAAGCCTATTGTCACAATTTATGCGTTTTACCTCTGCCACTGTTGCATCATTGCTGGTATTCTCGCTTTATTGTATTGTAGACGGTCTATTTGTTGCTCGTGGTGTGGGCGAATACGCAATGAGCGCCGTCAATCTGGTCGTACCTTTTACCAATATTCTGTTTTCCATAGCTGTTTTATTTGCTGTAGGTACTTCCACTATTATTGCTATCTTTTTGGGCGAAGATAGGTGTGACGATGCAAATAGACTATTTTCTCAAAATTTGGCTGTCCTTCTATGTATCGGTGCTTTGATCACTGTGCTGGTACTTGTTTTTTGTGAACCGTTTGCCCGTCTACTGGGAGCACAAGGAGTCACTCTCCCCTACGCTAAGCATTATCTGTATGGTTTAGCTCCGTTTTCTGTTTGTTTTATTATTTCCTATAATATGGAAATCTTAGTAAAAACGGATGGGCATCCCAATTTAGCCATTATCACCGTAATTACCGGCTGTGTGACAAATTGTATTTTAGATTATCTTGCTATTTTTGTATTGAATTTGGGTATCACCGGCGCTGCCGTAGCAACCGGTATTTCCCAGTTGTTAACGTGTATCATCTATTTTTCTCACTTTTTTGGCAAGCACACTACCTTCCATCTTGTGCCGTTCAAAATGGACTGGAATATCTATCATAGACTCCTCCCCTTAGGTCTATCCGATGGTGTCACGGAACTTTGTAATGGCATTATGATTTTCCTTTTCAATCAAACCATTCTCCACTGTCTTGGACAAGATGGATTGGTTTCTTATACCATCATTGCCTACACCAACACTTTAGTGGTCAATGTAATGTTGGGTATTTCACAAGGCACTCAACCTCTGATCAGCTATCAGTACGGCCGAAAAAATCCCCAAGGCTATCGAACTTTGCTGCGCTATGGCCGAATAGCTGTTGCTGTTATAGCAGTCTTCTGCTGTATCGGGTTGTTTGCTTTCTCTCCCCAGCTGGTGCAGACATTTTTAGGCACGGCGCATCCAATTCTAAATGCCGCATCTATAGGCGCACTGCGCCGCTATCTGCTATGCTATCCGCTATTGGGCTTTAATATTCTCAGCGTTGGCTTTATGGTAGCTGTTGAATGTCCTAAACCGGCCATTACTCTCTCTATGGGCCGTGGTTTGGTGATACAAGCCGGTTGTCTGTTGCTTCTCTCTATGATTTGGGGTGGAAATGTTATTTGGTATGCTCCCGCCCTATCTGAATGTATCTGCTTAGTCCTTTCTCTCATTTTCTTACATAGAATAAAACGATAATCTTCATAAATGGCAAAGAACCCGACCAATAGTCGGGTTCTTACTTTTTTCGCAGTGCAACAGCTTGCATACCCATTTCTCGATGCCGCTCCCACAGAATTTTCTTGGGATAATGCACCACCCCGTGGTTCTGCCACGGATCATTACAGATATAAGATGTATCGTCATATCCTGTCAGCAACAGACAATGTTCGTTAGATATCCACATAAACGGTTTACTACTTGGGATCAGCCGATACCATGGGCCATTTATTGTCGGTTTCATGTCAATGCTACACCATAAAATCACCGGCATTCCATCATCAATATACGCTCTGCACAGAGCGTCGATTTCACATCCGGTTTCATCAATAACCCGATACCGCTCACCTACTATTTTCTCCAGGGCATTCACAATGACCGGTGCATAACAGCCCAGTGCTTCGGGATCATGCGGGTCACCTACAAATTGTTCACGAGGATCTGATCCCCACCATTCGGTGCCACGCTGTTCAAATACGCCACAATCCAAGTATCCTGCTATAAATGTTTTGATGTCCAATGGATAACCCAAGTATTGAAGCAACATCACAGCAGAAACGCTTTCACAGCCAGTTGGCGCTATATTTGTCTGATCTAAATATGGAACTGGTATATTCACCTTGCACCTCCTTTATCTATAAGAACAAATCCCGACTCAATGAGTCGGGATTTGTAATATTAGACGAATTAGTCGAGCATGCTCTTGCAGTTCTCGGCAACGGTGAAAGGTGCAGCGGTAGCAGCCTTAACATCATCAACAGTGAACTCGGGGTTAATCTCAACCATAACCAAGCCGTTCTCAGTAACGTCGAACACGCACATCTCAGTGATGATCTTGCTCACGCAGTGGGAAGCTGTCAAGGGCAGACGGCACTTCTCGAGGATCTTGGGGTTACCCTTAGCGGTGTGCTCCATGCAAACGATGCAGTTACGAGCGCCAACGCACAGATCCATAGCACCACCCATACCGGGCATCTTCTTACCAGGGATAATCCAGTTAGCCAAGTTACCCTCAGCATCAACTTCCAGAGCGCCCAGGAAGCAAGCATCGACGTGACCGCCACGGATCAGGCCGAAGTTGGAAGCGGAATCGATGAAACCGCCGCCGAATGCCACGGAAGAGGGAGAGCCACCAGCGTCAACAACGTGGTAGGGATCGTAGTTAGCATCGCCCTCTTTTGGGGAGGTGCCGGCGCTGACAATACCCAACTCAGCATGGATGATCAGCTCAACGCCCTCGGGCAGGTAGCCGGGGATCAAAGTGGGCAGGCCAATACCCAGGTTAACGACGTCGCCATTCTTCAGTTCCTTGGCGCAGCGCTTAGCAATAAAGCCTTTGATTTCGGACTTTTCCATTACTTTCTGTCTCCTTCCACGATGTAGTCAACGCACATACCGTAGGTATGAACATTCTCGGGCTCAATCTCGCCAACGGGGACGATGTACTCGCACTCAGCGATGACAACGTCAGCAGCGGTAGCCATCACGGGGTTAAAGTTACGCATGGTACCCTTGTACCAGCAGTTACCCATCTCATCACACTTATAAGCACCCAGCAGGGCGAAATCAGCGTGAACGGGCTTCATCAGCAGGTATTCCTTACCGTCGATGATCTGCTTGCCCATGCAGAAGGGGCTATCCTCAATCAGGGTGTCAACACCTACAGGAGTCAGCACGCCACCCAGACCAGCGCCATCAGCGCGGATGCACTCAGCCAGAGTGCCCTGGGGCAGCAGGTTAACTTCCAGAGTGCCTTCGGTGTTCTGAGCACCAACCTCGGGAGTCATGCCAACGTGAGTAGCGATAACACGCTTGACTTGATGATTGTGGATCAGCTCAGCAATGCCGAAAAACTCCTCACCCTTGGGGCCGGTTGCACGACCCATATCGTTAGCGATCAGGGTCAGATCTTTTGTACCCAGCTTAACCAGTTCCTTCACGATTGCACGAGCCTGACCGCAAGCCAGGAAGCCACCGCACATAATAGTGGCGCCATCGGGAATCATCTTTGCTGCCTCAGCGGCAGTAAGCACAGGTTTCTTTGCCATTTCTGTTCCTCCTTGTTAATTGTCGGTCTCCCAAACAAAATTTAACATAAATATCATATCACTATTTGTGGTAAAAAGCAAGCAAATACGCAACAAGACACAATTTTATGTCCTATTATTATGCATTGCTTAAAGCGCCAAAAATATAGTAGACTTCAGGAAAACCGGAGCTAAAAAATGGATTTCATATTGCTGACGGCCATGAAAGTCCCCTCCCATGGCCGTCTTAATAACGCTGTAGAAATATCTTATTTCATGCCGCGCTTGACCATCTCGGCCACAGCAAAGCTGGCGACATCGTCAGCATACTTACCAGCGCCGAAACCAGCATCAAAGCCCAGTTCCTTAGCCAGCTCGTGGGTAATACGAGGGCCGCCGCAGCAAACAACAAACTTGTCACGCAGACCTTCAGCCTCCAACAGCTCAATCAAGTTAGTCAGGTTCTGAATATGAACATCCTTCTGAGTAACTGTCTGGGAAACCAACAGAACATCAGCCTTCATCTCAACAGCCTTCTTGATGAACTCTTCGTTGGGAACCTGAGAGCCCAGGTTCAGAGCCTCGATCATCTCGTAACGCTCCAAGCCATAGTGACCTGCGAAGCCCTTACGGTTCATGATAGCATCGATACCAACGGTATGTGCATCCGTACCGGTGGAAGCACCGATCATAACGACCTTACGGCCGATGTTCTCACGGATATAATCATTGGTCTCTTCCATGCCCATGACATCAGACTCAACAGTAATGACATGAATATCCTCATAGTTGACGGAATGCACGCAGCTGCCGTAAACAACATAGAAAGTGAATTCCTTATCCAGTGCCTTGTGATAAGCCACATTGGGCTCTTCCAGACCCATCTTCTTAGCGATCTGGCGGGCAGCCTCTTCACCGCGCTCGTCATCCTTGACAGGCAGAGTGAAGCTGGTCTGCACCTTACCATCGTTCATGGTATCGCCATAAGGCTTCAGGCGAGTCAGATCCAAAGTGGTATCGAAATCAATTTTGTGGGTATTATACAGTCCGCTGCTCATTGTGCCACCTTACCTTTCATCTCTTCAATGAACGGATTGAAGTACTTCTCGTCCTTCACGACAACACCGGCCAGGCCCTTACCGCCGTCCTTAGGACGCTTAACATCGGCAAAGATACCCTTCTCGATGGTGGTGAACAGACCCAGCTTTTCAATCTCCTTCAACAGGTCGGTAGCCTTGGTCAGGACCTCATTAGCACGGTTCTGAATAATGCCGCCCTCTTTGTAGGTCAGCTCGCTGCCCAGATCCTTCATAGTACGGAAGATGTACTGTGCATTCTCAATGGACAGAGCACGATCGGACATGAACGGAGTGTGGATAGCCTCAGTCAGCATACCCAGCAGGTGCAGCTTCTGGTTAGTCAGGATGGTCACCATGTTGAACAGAGCATCCTGAATATGACCACGGAAGATGTTACCGGTCATGAACTTCGTGGGAGGCATATACTTCAAAGGTGCATTGGGGAAGATCTCGCGAGCCATCTGAGCCTGAGCCAGCTCATACAGGAAGGTATTCTCCACCTCGGGATCCATCTCAAATGCGTGACCCAGACCCATCTGCTCCTCACGCATACCAGCAGTCTTAGCGAATGCCTCGTTCAGGAACTGAGAAGCCAGAACGGTATGAGCAGAAGTGATAGCGTCATCAGTGGTCAGATAGTTATCCTCACCGGTGTTGATGATAACGCCGGCATAACCATTGATAACACGGGAGAAATACTGGTCAACGATAGTACGCTGCATGTTGATATCACGGAACAGAATGCCGTACAGAGCATCGTTCAGCATAACATCCAGGCGCTCCAAAGCACCCATAGCAGCGATTTCGGGCATGCACAAACCGGAGCAATAGTTGCACAAACGGATGTAGCGATGCTGCTCCTCACCAACCTCGTCCAGTGCAGCACGCATCAGGCGGAAGTTTTCCTGAGTAGCATAGGTACCGCCAAAGCCCTCAGTGGTAGCACCGTAAGGTACATAGTCCAACAGAGACTGACCAGTGGTACGGATAACAGCAATAATGTCAGCGCCCTGCTTTGCAGCAGCCTTAGCCTGGGTGATATCCTCATAGATATTACCGGTAGCTACGATGACATACAGATAAGGACCTTCCTTATCACCGAACTCGCTCAGGTACTTATTACGACCGGCGACGTTCTTATTGATGCGCTCAATGGTCTTGGCAACCACAGGAGCGATCACAGCACGAATCTCGCTGTCAGAGTGAGCGGGCAGCTTAGCCATATCGATCTCACCCTTGTCCAGCTTCTCTGCAACACCCTGAGGATCCAAACCGGTCTCGATCATTGCATTACCAATGTTCCAAGCAGCACCGGTAGGCAGCAGAGAATTCTCCATCAAATAGTCTACCACGACGTTGGGCATGGGGACGTCCATCTCATTGACGCCATCGATACCCAGCAGACGGCAGACGGCACGCTCCACCGTAACGGTGGTGTGCTGGTCGATGAAGGTCTGGGTATCCGCTGCAACTTTTGCAGCGGATTCCCGAGCCTGATTGACCAATTCAAAATTCAAGCCGAGTTTGCTTTCCATTTTAATACCTCTTATTTCTTCACGTGACGCTCGTTACGCAGCAGCTTGGTGGGCTCCAGATAACGCTGAGGAGTACCCTGTGCAACCCAAGCAACACCGGTCTTCTCTGCAACCTTCTTGCCAGTGCAGACATCGCAGTGGCAATTCTGAACATAATGCTCAGGCTCGGTGTAAGAAGTGATAACACCCTCGAAGTTACGCAGGATAACCTTGCGAGGAGTCTGGGAAATCAGGTAGTTGGGCATAACGGGAGTCTTGCCGCCACCGCCCGGTGCGTCGACCACGAAGGTGGGTACGCAGTAGCCGGAAGTGTGGCCACGCAGAGCTTCCATGATCTCGATACCCTTGGAAACAGGGGTACGGAAGTGGCTCAGACCCAGGGAAGGATCGCAAGCATAGATGTAGTAAGGACGTACACGCATCTTGACCAGACCGTGAACCAGCTCCATCATAATGTGAGAGCAGTCATTGACACCGGCCAGCAACACGGACTGGTTGCCCAGAGGGATACCAGCGTCAGCCAGCATTGCGCAAGCCTTGGCAGCTTCGGGAGTGAACTCCTTGGGAGTGTTGAAGTGAGTGTTCAGCCACACGGGATGATACTTCTTCAGCATGTTGCACAGCTCGGGAGTGATACGCTGGGGGCACACAACGGGAGTACGGGAACCCAGGCGAACGATTTCCACGTGAGGAATAGCGCGAACCTTGGAGATGATGTACTCGAGCATTTCGTCGGAGACCATCAGGGAGTCACCGCCGGACAGCAGAACGTCACGAACCTCAGGATGGTTTGCAACGTATTCAATGCACTTATCGATCTGAGCGGTAGCCACTTCGCAGTCATTCTGACCAGCGAAACGACGACGAG
>JAZLJB010000034.1:0-55823 GCA_045617685.1 Vescimonas sp. | reverse complement strand
AAGTAAAAATCAGAAAAGGAGAAAAGAGTATGGATTTCCATCTGACTAAGGAACAGCTGCTCGTTCAGAAAATGTACCGCGAGTTCGCAGAGAACGAAGTGAAGCCCCTGGCTGCAGAAATCGATGAGGAAGAGCGCTTCCCCATGGAAACCGTCGAGAAGATGGCAAAGCTGGGTATGATGGGTATTTACTTCCCCAAGGAGTACGGCGGTGCAGGCGGCGATGTGCTGTCTTATGCAATGTGCGTTGAGGAGCTGGCAAAGGTCTGCGGTACCACCGCAGTTATCGTTTCCGCTCACACCTCTCTGTGTGCCGCTCCCATTTTTGAGAATGGTACCGAGGAGCAGAAAATGAAGTATCTGCCCGACCTGTGCTCCGGCAAGAAGATCGGTGCATTCGGTCTGACCGAGCCCGGTGCTGGTACCGATGCTCAGGGTCAGCAGACCACCGCTGTTTTGGACGAGTCCGGCGAGAACTACATCCTGAACGGTTCCAAGTGCTTCATCACCAATGGTAATGTTGCTGACACTTTCGTCATCATCGCTGTTACCGGTAAGGTTACCGACAAGCGCGGTCGCCAGATGAAGGAGATTTCCGCTTTCATCGTTGAAAAGAGCGATCCTGGCTTCTCTCAGGGTAAGCACGAGAAGAAGATGGGTATTCGCGGCAGCTCCACTTGCGACCTGATCTTCGAGGATTGCGTGATCCCCAAGGATCGTATGTTGGGCAAGAAGGGCGAAGGCTTCAAGATCGCTATGAAGACCCTGGACGGCGGCCGTATTGGTATCGCTTCTCAGGCTTTGGGTCTGGGCGAAGGTGCTGTTATCGAGGCTGTTAACTACACCAAGGAGCGCGTACAGTTCGGTAAGCGTATTTCCCAGTTCCAGAACACCCAGTTCCAGCTGGCTGACATGCATACCCGCATGGAGGCTGCTAAGTATCTGGTTTACTCCGCAGCAATGAAGAAGCAGAATCACGAGAAGTACAGCATGGACGCTGCTATGGCAAAGTTGTTTGCTGCTGAGGCTGCTTCCGATGTAACCCGCCGCGCTGTTCAGCTGTTCGGTGGTTACGGCTACACCCGTGAGTATCCCGTGGAGCGCATGATGCGTGATGCTAAGATCACTGAGATCTACGAGGGCACTTCCGAAGTCCAGCGTATGGTCATCTCCAGCAATCTGGGCGTTAAGTAATCAAGGAGGTAAAGGCAAAATGAAAATTATTGTTACTGTTAAGCAGGTTCCCGATACCTCCGGTAAGGTGGCCGTGAACCCCGATGGTACTCTGGATCGTGCATCCATGCAGACCATCATCAACCCCGATGACCTGAACGCCGTTGAGGCTGCTCTGGCTCTGAAAGACGAGCTGGGTTGCAAGGTCGTTGCTTTCACCATGGGTCCTCCTCCCGCAGAAGGCATGCTGCGTGAGCTGATGGCTATGGGCGTTGACGAGGGCGTTTTGGTTACCGCTCGTGAGTTCGGCGGTTCCGATACTTATGCTACTTCTCAGATCATCGCTGCAGCTATCGATACCTATGGCATTGATGACGATGATATCATTCTGGCAGGCCGTCAGGCCATCGATGGTGATACCGCACAGGTCGGTCCTCAGATCGCTGAGAAGCTGCACCTGCCCCAGATCACCTATGCCGGTGAGATCACCAAGGATGGCAACACCCTGACCGTCAAGCGCATCCTGGAGGATGGCTACATGACCATCAAGGTAAAGACTCCCTGCATGATCACCTGCATCAAGGAGCTGAATACTCCTCGTTACCTGTCTGTTGGCGGCGCATTTGAAGCTTATTCCAAGCCCCTGGTCACCATGACCTATGAGACTTTGAAGGATCATGAGCTGATCGATGCAACTACCATCGGTCTGAAGGGTTCTCCCACGAATATTCTGACCTCCTTCACTCCCCCCCAGAAGGGCGCCGGCATGATGCTGGAAGGCGCTGGCAAGGAGACCACCGACAAGCTGGCTGGCATTTTGGCTGCCAAGCATATCATCTAAGGAAGGAGATACGAAAATGGCTTTTAATAGTGCTGATACCGCTGCTTTCAAAAATGTTTGGGTTTTCTGTGAGCAGCGCCAGGGCGTCATGATGCCCACTACTTTTGAACTGATCTCCGAGGGCCGCAAGCTGGCTGACGAGCTGGGCGTGGAACTCTGCGGTATTCTGCTGGGCGATAATGTCGACGGCATCGCTGCTGAGTTGGGCAACTACGGCGCCGATAAGGTGTACGTATACAATAGCCCCCTGCTGAAGGATTTCACCACTGACGCTTACACCAAGGTTATCGTCGAGGCTGTTGAAGAGATCAAGCCCGAGGTCCTGCTGTTTGGTGCATCCAACATCGGTCGTGACTTGGCACCCCGTTGCGCAGCTCGCCTGCACACCGGTCTGTGCGCAGACTGCACTCACTTGGACATCGATATGCCCAACTACAAGCAGTTCCTGAAGGAAGCTTCCACCATGCCCGAGGAGCGCATTGAGCGTCTGGGCAAGGTTAAGGTCAACGGTGAGGATCATCCTGTTGATCGTGACCTGAAGATGACCCGTCCTGCATTCGGCGGTCACCTGATGGCTTCCATCATCTGCCCCCGTTTCCGTCCCGCAATGGCTACCGTCCGTCCCGGCGTTATGAAGAAGCGCGAGTGCAAGAAGGATGTTGAGATTCTGCATCCCGCATTTGAGCTGGCTGCTTCCGACATTAAGACCGAGGTTATTGATACCGTCAAGGCAGCTAAGAAGCTGGTTGACCTGATCGGTGCTGACTTCATCGTTTCCGTCGGCCGTGGTATCTCCAAGGACGTTGAGAAGGGTATTGCTCTGGCTGAGGAGCTGGCTGAGGTCCTGGGCGGCGTCGTCGGTTCTTCCCGTGCATGCGTTGACTCCGGTTGGATCTCCGCTGACCATCAGGTTGGCCAGACCGGTAAGACCGTTCACCCCAAGATCTATGTTGCTCTGGGTATCTCCGGCGCTATCCAGCATAAGGCTGGTATGCAGGATTCCGAGTGCATCATCGCTGTCAACAAGAACGAGTCCGCTCCCATCTTCGAGGTGGCTGACTACGGTATCGTCGGCGATCTGTTCAAGGTCGTTCCCGAGCTGATCGAGTCCATCAAGGCTGCTAAGGAAGCTAAGTAAGACAACTCAGTTTTGACAAAGATAAAAATAAGGCTGTCCCGATTGGGACAGCCTTATTTTTTGTCCTATCAAGCATTGCAAACGGTATGTTCCGTGCAATTTCAATGGAACGATTAAAAATCGGGATAGCCGTTTTTAAGATCCTCGTTGTAAATGGAACGCTCACCGCCGATAAATTTGGGGCGTACACGAGCCGCCAAGACCATAGCCTCGCCAATGTGATTTTGCTCCAGACGGACGGGAACAGCTACCTTTTTCAGGTGCATACCGATTAAAGTGCCACCAATATCCAGACCGGCATCTGCCTTGACTTCCTCCAGTGCCACAGCATGGGGGAAAGTGTTGTAAGCCGCAGTAGCAAAGGAACTGCCGGCTTTCGGCTGAGGCACAACATTGACAATTTCAGCACCGGGAACGGCATCGTAATCTATAATGATGGCACGATTCAGATGCTCGCAGCATTGGGCAGCAATGTAAATACCTGCCGGCCCAAAAACGCTGTTCAAGCCATCAAAAATTGCCTGACCTACTTCGGGAGTAGACCAACTGCCAACCTGCCGACCGACAACCTCACTGGTGCTACAGCCAACGACTACAATTTGACCCTTGTGCAGTCTTGCGGCTTCTACCAACTGCTTGGCGGCCGCAACGGAGTCATTATAAACCTGTGTCAGCAAATCCTTAGATTCTACTTCATGAACAATACCTGCCATGTTTTATTCCTCCTATATCTCAATCAGCTTTCGAAAAACTTTTTATCCAGCTTAGACTTTTGCAGTAAACGCATCAATAGAACGCCTGCCAGCAAAGAAACCGAGCCTTGTATCAGATTACCCGGAATGCTCAATAATGCGCCGGATCCATTTCCTAACAGCAATGTGGTAAAGCCAAAATAACCAACCACCATTTCAATTTCTGCGACAGCACCACCGATCCAAAGACCGCTGCGAGAAGGGATAGACTTGTGAATTACCGCAGCCAAAAAGGACATGAGACCTTTGATAATCAGTGTGCCGGGTGCGTAGTGAGCATATCCTAAAAACAAATCGGTCAACATGGAGCCAATACCGCCGGCAGCAGCTCCGTATAAAGGCCCTAACAGCCAACCGCTTATCAGAACAAAGCAGTCACCAAAATTAACATAACCATTAGAGGCAGGGGATGGAATTTGAATTACCATGGTAGCAACACAGACTAACGCTGCCATTAAAGCGGAAAAAACGGTTTTTCGGATTTTTCTGTCTTGCACGATAGTTTCTCCTTGCATTTTCAATATGATTGTATTATAGTGATAACTGGACTTATTAAAATAACCATTATGCTATTTTTCAATAGTACCAGATGAAGGGATTATATGCTGACATATTCTATTGAAAAACATACCGGAGAGAGTATGTATGAGCAGCTTTATCGTGCCATCAAGCAGGACATTCTGCAGGGAACACTGGCGGCAGGTGAGAAGCTGCCATCTAAACGAACTCTGGCAGAACATTTGGAGGTAAGTGTTATCACCGTAAAGACTGCGTACGAGCAGTTGGTGGCGGAGGGGTATATCTATGGTATCGAGAAAAAAGGATACTATGTCAGTACCGTTGAACGCCCGCTGCCGGCAATCAATCAAAAATCAACGCTAAAACCGGAAGAAGAAAAGAAATACTTTTTAGATTTTGTGACCAATTCTATTTCGGCAGAGTACTTTCCCTTTACTGTTTGGGCCAAATTGATGCGTCAGACCATTCTTGATCAGGATAAAGGTTTGTTAGAACCCACACCGTATAACGGTGCGCAAGTGTTGCGGCAGGCGATTGCTGATTATCTGCATCAATTCCGTGGCATGACGGTGGATCCGGAGCAGATTGTCGTGGGTGCGGGGACAGAGTTTCTCTACCACTTACTGATTGAGCTTTTAGGGCGTGAGAAGTGCTATGCCGTGGAAAATCCCGGATACAGCAAAATTGCCAAAATATACGAGAGCAACCGTGTGACACTGCGCCAGATCGGATTGGACGATGCGGGACTTTCGGCGCAGGAGCTGCGCAAAAGCGCAGCGGATGTGGTACACATTTCGCCAAGTCATCACTATCCTACGGGCATTGTGATGCCCATTGGCCGGCGGCAGGAACTGCTGCGCTGGGCCAGTGAGCAGGAGGGACGCTATATCTTGGAGGATGACTACGACAGCGAATTCCGATTTGTAGGGCGCCCCATTCCCACCATGTTCTCCACAGATAAACATGAGTGCGTGATATATTTAAATACATTTTCCAAGACGATTGCACCATCTATCCGCATCAGCTATATGATTTTGCCACAACATTTGCTGGCGGCTTATCGGGAACGCCTGGGATTTTATGCTTGCACGGTGTCCAGCTTTGAACAGCACACTTTGGCTGCATTTATGGCGCAGGGGCGCTATGAACAGCATTTGAGCCGCATGAAGAAAAGATACCATCAAAAGAGAGATGTTGTGATCAAAGTCATTCGGCAGGGCTTGCCAATGGCGGAAATCATGGAGCAGGATGCCGGACTTCATTTTCTGGTGCGCTTGAATACCGCATTGCCGGATGGCATATTGCGGCAGCGAGCAGCAGAGCAGGGTTTGCGATTGGCGCTATTGTCAGATTATTATAATGAGCCGCAAAAGGCGCAGCAACACATTTTGGTGGTAAATTATTCCGGCATTGATTTAGACCATTTAGAAGAGGGCTTGAACCGTTTGGCAGATGTTATGAAGGAGGAACCGTCATGTACGATGAACTGACAAAGAGTGATATCCAAAAGATGCAGGAGGAAATTGACTATCGTGTACAGCAGTTGCGTCCGAAATTGATTGAAGATGTGCAGACAGCAAGGGCTTTTGGAGATTTGAGTGAAAACTTTGAATATAAATGCGCCAAGCAGGAGAAAAACCGCAACGACAGCCGCATTCGCTATTTGCAGCGGATGATTAAGACGGCACATGTCATTGAGGATCGGTCTGCCGATGATACCGTGGGACTTTATGATACCGTGGAAATTTTGATGGAGAACACCGGAAAAAGCCGAAAAATTCAATTGGTCACCACATTGCGTCAGGATGCGCTGAAAGGGTGGATTAGTAAAGAGTCACCTGTGGGCAAAGCGGTCATGGGACATAAGCAAGGCGACCGTGTTCAGGTTGATATGGGGAATGGGCGCAGCTACTATGTGCAGATTCTTTCAGTGGAAAAGGGAAGCGATGATGGAAGTATCCCCATAGGGAGCTTCTAAAACAAAAATGTCAGTCCGTTGGACTGACATTTTTGTTATGTTACAGTAGTTCTTCAAAGCTTAAAATAAACCGATCGCAGGTTTCACGCAATTCTTTCTCAGTGCAATCAAAATACGGATCATAAACGCCCACAACCGTCATGCCGGCATCCTTGGCACTCCGACAAGCTGCCACAGAGTCATCGAAAACGGTACATTCGCTTTCTTTAACACCGCACAATTGGGCAACCTTATGATAGATGGCGGGATTTCTTTTATCGATGCCCAATTCCTGCGCAAAGAAAACCTGCTCAAAGTAGGGTAGTAACTGCAAATGCGATAACGCCGCCTGACAATGCTCCGGTACAGCACTGGTCAAAACGATCATCCGCTCACCACGCGCCTTGCAGGCATCCAAATAGGCCACCACACCCGGTTTGACAGGTACCGTTGTGGCGTAAACATCGCCTGCCATCTCCATCCATTCTGCCATAATTTCGTCTGTCGACTCGGATAAGTGGCAATACTCTTTTGTAAATACCGCAGCTAACGGAAACACGGTGTGAGCCACGCCCTCATAATACTCTCTCGTATAGGGCATGCCTCGTTTGGTCAGGAATGCCACATCCACATCTTTCCACACGCTGTTGGAGTCGATCAGCGTGCCGTCCATATCAAAAATCAACATTGTTTTTCCTCCATCCAAAAGCGCCACGGAAACGAAACTGCTTCCTCAGCGTAGTCAATTCCAATGCGTGGCCCACTGGCAATGCGGAAATCAGGGGTGGCAGCATCAGGCAGCCCTATATCGGACAGACGGGTGCAGATAAACAAATCGTCACCGGTCAGATCCGTTGCATCAAAGGACTTGTCAAGTGCAAGACCTTTGCAGCATTTTCCGGGGCCGTTCAAGAAATTCCTGCGCTGATAGGCCGTCAATTCCGATAATTCTTTTCCAAAACGCAGCCGACAAATCTGCTGAGTATGATAGACGGGCTGTAAGCCACGCAGCAAAATAGCATCCGGCTCGCCGACAGGATTGGTGACAAAATTTAAGCAGTGGTACATGCCGTAGATGAGGTAGATGTAAGCGTGGCCGGGCTCACCGAACATAGTAGCGTTGCGGGAGGTTTTGTGATAACCGTAGGCATGGCAGGCTTTGTCAATGGCCCCCACATAAGCTTCCGTTTCACAGATGCGGCAAACCAGAGGCAGCCCCTCATAGCGCCGCACCAGATAACAGCCAATCAGCTTGCGGGCAATGTCGACCGTGTCACCTATATAGAAATTACGGTCTAATTTTGCCATGTTCATCACCTCATGGATGTATTATAACGAAAATCGTCGGGCGTGTAAATCAAATTTTATGAGAGTATCAACAAAAAGGGGATGATAGGGAGTTTTCATAGACAAAGGAGGAAAAGTGTGGTAAAATAACACAGTATGTATATTTTGAGGATAGGGTGGGATGGCACATGAATGGAAAGCTAATCGTATTCGAGGGAACGGACGGATCGGGTAAAGCTACGCAAACTGCGCTGCTATGCCAAGAGTTGGAAAAGAGAAACATTCCCTATAAAAAGCTGGCATTTCCCCGCTATGATGAGACGTCCTCTGCGCTTATCCAATTATACTTGAACGGAGCGTTTGGCAACAAGCCGGACGATGTGAATGCCTTTGCGGCTGCCACTTTTTATGCAGTGGATCGTTATGCTTCCTATAAGCAGGATTGGGGCGCATTTTATGAGTCCGGCGGCTTACTGATCGCCGATCGATACACCACATCCAATGCGGTGCATCAAACGGCAAAACTGCCGAAGGAAGAAAGACAGGCTTTTTTGGATTGGTTATTTGATTTTGAGTATCGTATGTTGGGTTTGCCCGAGCCAACAAAGGTGATCTATCTCGACCTTCCGACGGAATTGAGCGAGAGGATGATGCGTAAGCGTGAGGCTGCCACCGACACAACCGCCGACATTCACGAAAAGGACAGCGAATATTTGCGGCATTGTCGGGATAATGCATCCTTTGTGGTGGACTATTGCGGCTGGACGAAAGTCAACTGTGAAAAAGATGATAAGGTGCGATCCGTTGAGGATATCCATGCGGAAGTGATGGAAATCGTGGATGATTTGCTTGTCCGATAATCATCGTAAAAGGAGCATAGGCCCCTTTTCTATGTAGTGGTCAGCAGGTGCAGCAGGAATCGCCGCAGGGATGATCGCTTTGGCTGGCGGCTGGATTATTGCCACAACAGCAGAGCAGAACAAGAATAATGACAATGAGCCATAAGCAGGAAGCGTTGTTGCTAATGTGCATGTGCAGTCACCTCTCTTTCAATGTGCTGTAACATTATATGCGTACAGATACCACTTGGTACCTTGCCTGAGTAATTTTGAGATGTAATATATATGCGAAAGGATTTTTGCCATGTTTGATGAAAAGAACGGAACTACCACACACTGGAATGCAAAAGAAGTTCGTGACCAAAGTCGTGGTGTGGAAAAAAGCAGAAAGAAAAAGCGTAAGTTCAATTTTGGTTTGTATATTGGCTGTGTCGTCATAGTTTCTGCGCTGTTGGCCGGTATTGGTTGGTTGCTGGCAAATGACCTTTGCTCGCTGAACAAGGACTATGTGGAAGTTAAGGTTACGGTGGAAGAAGATGAATCATTCGGTGATGTCGTATCTGAACTTAAGCACGAGGGACTGATCAACTATAAATGGTTCTTCAAGCTGTATGCCACCATCAGTGGTGATAAAAAAATGGTGGACAGCGGCAGCTATGAGTTGAACTCGAACATGGATTATCGCTGCCTGCTGAGAAGAATGCATGACTACGAGGCTGATCTCATGAGTAATGAGGGGCTGACCCGTGTGACCATTCCCGAGGGCTACAATGTCCAACAAATCATCGATTTGCTGGTGGAAAAAGAAGTGGCAAGCCGTGAGGATTTGGAAGATGCCTGCGCTAATTTTGAATTTGAGGACTATACTTTCCTGGAAGATGACATGAAGGGTAAAGTGGAGCGCATGGAAGGTTTCCTGTTCCCGGATACCTATTACTTTGATCCTAACAAAACTGCCGTATACGCCATTGATACCATGCTGACGGCATTTACCATCCAGTTCGACGATGAAATGAACGCTGCCATAGCGGAATCTCCGTATAGCATGTATGAACTGATCACCATTGCGTCTTTGATTGAAAAGGAGACTGACGGCACAGATCAGGCAAAGATTGCATCGGTGATTTATAACCGCCTGAACAATGGTGGTGAAACCAATCATCTGCTGCAGGTGGATGCTTCGCTGCAGTATGCGTTAGGCCGTGAAGTAACCGAGAAGGATTATGAGACCTTAGACAGCGATTATAATTTGTATCAGCATGAAGGATTACCTCCCACGCCCATTGCAAATCCTGGTTTGGAGTCCATCAAGGCAGCACTATTCCCCGAAGACACCGATTATTATTACTATGTGCTGGATCCCGCCGAGGGACACCACGTATTCGCTAAGACTTTGGCAGAACATAATCAGAACATTGCAAAGATAGGCTAAGACATGATACAGAGAAAGAAACCTGAACTCCTTGCTCCGGCGGGAGATATGGAAAAATTAAAAATGGCGGTACTGTATGGTGCCGATGCTGTGTATTTGGCAGGAACATCTTTCGGTATGCGCTCGTTTGCCGGTAACTTTTCACCAGAGGAACTGCCGCAGGCAGTGAAGTTTGCCCATGACCACGGTGTAAAAGTCCATGTGACGGTAAATACCATGCCTCGCAACGGTGAGATCGATTTGCTGCCGGCTCATTTGGAACGGTTGGATGCTGCCGGCGTAGATGCGCTGATCGTGGCAGATATGGGTGCATTTACCTTGGCGGGCAAATATGCCCCCCACTGTGAGCGTCATATTTCTACCCAGCAATCCATTGCCAACTATGCTTGCGCCACAGCGTGGTATGAGCTGGGCGCTAAACGAGTGGTATTGGCTCGTGAGCTGAGTTTACCGGAAATCCGTGAGATTCGTGAACGGGTTCCGAAAGAACTGGAAATTGAAACCTTTGCCCACGGAGCTATGTGCGTGTCCTATTCCGGGCGATGCTTGCTGAGCAACTATATGACCGGCCGTGACTCTAACCGTGGCGCTTGCGCACAGCCTTGTCGCTATCAATACGCTTTGGTGGAAGAAAAGCGTCCCGGTGAATATTTCCCAGTGTTTGAGGATGAAAAAGGCACCTATATCATGAACTCCCGTGATATGTGCATGATCGACCATATTGATGATTTGATGGATGCCGGAATTGATTGCCTGAAGATCGAGGGACGGGCAAAGTCTGCATATTATGCCGCCATTGTCACTGGCGCCTACCGCCATGTCATCGATGATGTTGCCGCAGGCCGTGCGGTGGATCCCGTATGGCGTGATGAGGTGGAGCATGTGAGTCACCGGCACTATGCCACCGGATTTTTCTATGGACATCCGGGTCAGTATTATGCGAATTCCCGTTATATCCGTGATTGGCAAATCTGCGCTGTGGTGACGGATTGTGATGCTGAGGGTAACGCTACTTTGAGCCTGCGCAACAAGTTTTCCTGCGGAGATGAGATTGAAGTAGTAGGACCGGACAGTAAGCCGTTTACCATGATTGCGCCGACAATGGTGGACAGCGAAGGTCAGGTGCTGACGGAAGTAAAAAATCCGCAGATGGTATTCAGAATGAAACTGCCCCATCCTGTGCCGCCGATGAGCTTTGTGCGTCATGCGGTGGATCTGGGTGGTAAAGACTAAATAAAAAATCCCATTGTCAGAGCTTTTGACAATGGGATTTTACATGTTCATTGGGGAACTGCCTGAGCGGCTTCATATTTTCGTTCACACACAGCCATATAGTAGGCCCATGCAACCCAGGGGAGAACCAGCCATGCACCTTGGATGGAGAACCATTTTACGGCGAAGAAGCTTATCACAGCGCCAATGTGAAAGCTGGCAAGCGTACCGGCGTAGAACTTGACTTTTCGGAAATGCGATGTATCCTTGTCACACAAATACTGTGCAAATGCCAAGGACATCTGCTTGGTGTTGTTGGTGGAGAAGATGCTGGAACTATTGAAGCCCCAACCGCCGGTGAAACTGCTCCACTGAATGCTCATGGCGAAGAAGATGGGGTAGAGCCCTACGATGACCGGCATATCCTCCGGGAGGAATCCCAAGAGGATCACACAACCGGCGGTAATAATCGGCGAAAGACGGTGCATATCCGCATGGAAAAGGTGGGGGAGCAGGACGGTGAGCATAGTGCCGAAGATGTAAATCAAAAAGCAAACGAAGTGTAATAATGCATTGACACCTCGGCCGTACAGCGCATCGATTACCATTTCCAGCAGGTTCATGGTCTGGGCGTTGGCTAAGACGCCGCAACGACACAAAATGGCATACGCTCCCAAAAAACCGCCTATGACCGAAAATGCCATGTGGCGGTAAAACTCGATATTCGGATTTTTATGTAGGGGCATGGTAGATTACTTCCGTTCTATATGAAACTAAATACCAGTATAACAGCAATCTGATATTTCGCAATAGAAGAAATGATGAAAAACAGTGTAAATCTGCGGTTGACAACCATATAATTTGTGGTAAAATAACAGATAATGAAAAGCAATGATGAAGCCAATCTGCTTTTGGCGGTCTAAGCGAGACGGGGGTGGTGCAAGCCCGTTGACAATGCCCGGCAGATAGCCACTTCGGAGCCGGCGGTGAGGAATCGCTCGGGTCATTCCCGTTACAGAATGAACTAAGATGCCTTTTTGAAAGGATAATTAGGGTGGTACCGTGAAGTCAGACTTCGCCCCTATGCCGGGGTGGGGTCTTTTTTATTTATGTAAAAAATATTTAAGATAAAGGAGTCAAAACTATGTCACATCCCTATCATGGTTTGAATGAACTGCGTGAGATGTTCCTGAAGTTCTTTGAAACCAAAGATCATCTGCGCCTGCCCAGCTTTTCGCTGGTGCCTCAGAATGATAAGTCCATCCTGCTGATCAACGCAGGTATGACACCGATGAAGCCCTGGTTCAAGGGCGAGGAAGAGCCTCCTCGCAAGCGTGTTTGCACCTGTCAGAAGTGTATCCGTACCGGTGATATTGATAATGTCGGTCACACGGCTCGTCACGGCACTTATTTTGAGATGCTGGGTAACTTTTCTTTTGGTGATTATTTCAAGCACGAAGCCATTGCCTGGTCCTGGGAATTCCTGACCAGCCCCGAATGGGTCGGACTGGAGGCAGATCGCCTGTATCCCAGCGTGTATTTGGATGATGACGAGGCATTCGATATCTGGCACAATGAGATAGGTATTCCCGAGGAAAATATTTTCCGTTTCGGCAAGGAGGATAACTTCTGGGAGCACGGTTCCGGTCCCTGCGGCCCCTGCTCTGAGATCTATTACGATCGTGGCGAAGAGTATGGCTGTGGTAAGCCTGACTGCACTGTCGGCTGTGAGTGCGATCGCTACATCGAGGTGTGGAACAATGTGTTCTCCCAGTTCGATAACGATGGCCACAACAACTACACGGAACTGAAGCAGAAGAATATCGACACCGGTATGGGTCTGGAGCGTTTGGCCTGCGTTTGCCAGAATGTGAATAGCCTGTTCGATGTGGATACGGTGATGAACATTACCAATAAGGTCAGTGAACTGACCGGCGCACACTATGGCGAGAGCGACAAGCGTGATGTTTCCCTGCGTGTGATTACCGACCATATCCGCAGTGCGACCTTTATGATTTGCGATGGCATTCTGCCTTCCAACGAGGGTCGTGGTTATGTTCTGCGCAGATTACTGCGTCGTGCTGCCCGTCACGGCAAGCTGCTGGGCGTGAATGAGCCGTTTTTGTTTGAGGTGGTAGACACCGTTGTTCATGAAAACGAGTGCCAGTACGCTGATCTGCGTGAAAAGCAGGCCTATATTACTAAGGTTATCCGCACCGAGGAAGAAAACTTTGCCCGCACCATTGATGGCGGCATGAAGATCTTTGGTGAGATGCTGGCTGCCAACAAGGACGGTCATACCTTCTCCGGCAGCGATGCGTTTAAGCTGTACGATACCTTTGGTTTCCCCATCGATCTTACCATTGAGATGGCGGCTGAGCAAGGCTTGAAGGTGGATGAGGATGCATTCCACGCCTTGATGCAGGAGCAGAAAGAGCGTGCCCGTGAAGCACGCAAGGCTCTGGGCGATCTGGGCTGGGCCGGTGTTGATCTGGGCAAGGAAATTCCGGCAACTGTGTTTGTTGGTTACGAAAATTGCTGCTGCGAGAGCAAGGTTCTGGCAATCGTAGCAGAGGAGGAGATCCGTGATGCTATTGTGTCCGGTACGGATGCCATCGTGGTGTTGGATCAGTCTCCGTTCTATGCTGAGATGGGTGGTCAGGTAGCTGACCACGGTGTCATCAAGGCTGACGGTGTGGAATTTGTGGTCAGCGATGTTCAGAAGAACAAGGGCGGCAAGTTCCTGCATACCGGTAAGCTGGTCAGCGGCGAGCTGAAAGTGGGTGACAGTGTTTGTGCATCTATTGATACGCAGCGTCGTAATGCTATTTGCCGTGCCCACAGTGTGACGCATTTGCTGGACAGCGCATTGAAGAAGGTGCTGGGCGACCATGTCCATCAGGCCGGTTCTTTGGTGGAGCCGGATCGCCTGCGTTTCGACTTTACGCATTTTGAGTCTGTGACGGCTGAGCAGGTGGCACAGGTGGAAGAAATGGTCAACGATGCCATCATGAAGGGAATTGCTGTTGTGACCGAGGTGCTGCCCATTGAGGAAGCAAAGAAGAAGGGCGCTATCGCTATGTTTGGCGAGAAGTACGGCGAAACCGTGCGTGTTGTGGAAATGGGCGATGTTTCTATGGAGTTCTGCGGCGGTACACACCTGGATAATACCGCCAAGGCAGGCCCGTTCCGTATCAAGTCCGAGAGCAGCGTGGCTTCCGGCGTGCGCCGTATTGAGGCCACAACCGGTAAGATGACCATGGAAGTCATGGCAGACAACCAAAAGCTGTTGGTAAAGGCCGCACAGTTCTTTAAGGCAACTCCCGCGGATCTGATGAGCCGTTTGGAGCAGCAGGCTGCCGAACTGAAAGAAGCGAAGCGCATTATCGAGCAGTATAAGGCGAAGGAGTCTGCTGGCGGCGCAGATGCTATGCTGAAAGCTGGCAAGGAAATCGGTGGCTTGAAGGTCGTGACCACCAAGCTGACCGAGGGCGATGCCGGTAGCCTGCGTAAGCTGGGCGATGTACTGCGTGACAAGGACGCTTCTGTGGTGGCAGTGATGGCACTGATCAATGGCGAAAAGCTGACCTTGCAGGCTGTTTGCGGCAAGGAAGCTGTTGCTAAGGGCATCAAGGCCGGTGACATCATCAAGGCCATTGCCCCTATTGTTGGCGGCCGTGGCGGCGGTAAGCCCGACAGCGCCATGGGCGGCGGCAGTGATATCAGCAAGGCGGATGAGGCACTGGGTGCTGTGGAATCCTTTGTGACGGAGAAACTGGGCTGAGATATGTTACCAAAGGATCCTGTGATGCTGCTGAGCGTTGTGAATACAAAATTGCGGGATGAATTTGATAGCTTGTCGGAGCTGTGTGCAGTCATGGATGTCGACTACGACGGTATTTGCCGGAGTATTGCGGCGATAGGCTATCAATATGACCCTGAACAAAATCAATTTATCTGAAAGGAGACCGATCATGAAGAACGATTGCCTGTTTTGCGCCATTGCGGCGGGTGAAATTCCCTCCAATAAGGTGTATGAAGATGACCTGTGCTACGGTTTTTATGACATTGATCCCCAGGCACCTACCCACTTTCTGGTGATCCCCAAAGAGCATATCTCTTCTGTGGCGGCTGTGAGCGCCGAGAATAGCGCTGTGGTGGCACATATTTTTGAGGTGATTGCCAAAGTCACCAAGGAACTGGGACTGGAGAGTTACCGAGTGGTATCCAATATTGGTGAGCAGGCCGGACAGAGTGTGTTCCACCTGCACTTCCATGTGCTGAGCGGACGCGATATGACCTGGCCTCCGGGTTAACAGTATACAAAAACCCTCCGTGTAAACGGAGGGTTTTTTATGTCAGATCAAACAGAGTCCAAGGGAATATATCAGGGGGTAAATGTGTGAAGTCCATGATTTTATCGTCTTGTGGATGAGGAAATTGCAGATGATATGACCACAATGCAATGGGGCAATCCTCATCTGTTCCGTATTTGCGATCTCCAACGAGAGGATAACCTCGTGAGGCGAATTGCACTCGTATCTGATGTGTGCGACCTGTCTGCAATCGCACACTGACAAGGGAAAGGCCTTCACGGGTATCGAGGGTTTTGTAATCCAAGATGGCCTCTTGAATGTCCGGTCCGGGGGCATTGGCAACATAGGTCATGCGTCGCTTCTTATCACGCCCCAGCAAATCATGTAATGTGCCGGAGGGGGGCGGCGTACCGTGAACGACGGCGAGATACTCTTTGGTAAAGTTATGCTGACGAATCTGTGCAGAGAGAATAGACGCAGCGGCACGGGAGCGGGCAAAGACCATCAATCCGGATACTTGCGCATCCAATCGGTGGACGGTGCGGATGCATTCTGCGGATAAAGCTTGGCGCAGCAGATCCGGCATGCCGCCGGGTTCGTCGGTGCTCAGCACGCCGCTGGGCTTCAGCGCAACCACAATTCGATTGTCTTGGTAAATGATTTCCATGGAAATACTCCTGCAGCATATTCTGCATTTATTATAGCAAATGATAACCAAAAAGGAAAGTTTGTGTTTTCAAAAAGACTATGATAGAATAGAATAAGCAAGACAAGGAGGTGCAAAGATGACATTTTTCACCCTGTTAGAACAACAACTTTCCGCTGCACAGCAGTTAGAGTTACTGCTGCGTATTGTGGTGGCAGCTATTTGTGGTGCGTTGGTGGGTATGGAGCGCAGCCGCCGTTTGAAAGATGCCGGTTTGCGCACCCACTGCATGGTGGCTTTTACGGCAGCGGTTTTGATGATTATTTCTAAATACGGCTTTGGCGATCTGGCAAGTGTTGCCGGTGTAAAAGAGGCAGACGGAGCCCGCATTGCGGCGCAGATCGTCAGCGGTATCAGCTTTTTGGGCGCCGGCATCATCTATCGTGACCGACATGCGAATACCAAAGGCTTAACTACGGCGGCCGGCATTTGGGCGGTGGCCGGCATTGGTATGGCAATCGGCGCAGGTCTATATTATATTGGCCTTTTTGCCACAGCATTTGTATTGCTGCTTCAAATTTTGCTGCACCGCCACAATAACGGTAATGACCACATAACTGCGGCGGAGTTGAGCATCACCATGGATAATGAGCCGCAGGCGATACAGTTTGTTTTTGATCGTTTGGAGCAGTGGAAAGCTACCATTGTGGAAAGCCATTTGACACGAAAAACTCCTCGGACCGTATGCTACCAATTTACACTGCGGTTGAAAGCTGATATTACGCATCAACAAATCGCCCAGATGCAAAATGAGATCGAGGGAATCCACGATATCAGTTTTAGTAAGGAATAAAAAGAAGGACTGCGCAGCAGTCTGTGCATAAGAAAGTTTTTCCGCATAATGCAACCAGCCGAAAAGAGAATTGATTTCTCTCTTCGGCTGGCTTATTTTTGATTGATAAGCTGGAAGCTACCTTACTGTATAACATTGAGATATACTTCGCAGAATTTCTGTACACCTTCTTCTCCTAAAATGTAAATATTAGGCAGGTATGATAGTCTTGAACGGCTGTAGGAAATTCTTTCGAGACCTACATCGAAAGCGGTATGGTTTGTTAATGCAACATCACAGTGATGCTCCGCTGAAGCTTTCATAAATTTCAAAACAGATTTTTTCTGAAGTTCTTTGCCTGCTTCGTCTCCCCATGGTGCAGTTGCTCCGCCAAAGAGACATGCAATATACTCTTTTTCATTTTCATGTACCGGAAAAATAAAGCTCATGCATCCCGCTGTATGACCGGGCGTTGCAATAACTTTCATGCGCTTATCTCCGCAGTCTATGGTATCACCATCGGCTATGTGACAGTCAATATCAAATTCTTTCCAGCAATCAGAACGACCTTCTTCACTTGGCGTTGATATTCTTAATTCATCATCAGCTTTGGACAGAAATGTCTTAGCCTTTTGATGATCCTTGATCCATTTTCCACATCCGACATGGTCTATATGGCCATGAGTCATAATAAATTTTGTAATTCGCTCGTCCTTCCAACCGGCATCCGTAATAGCAGCCAACAGTTCATGATATACTCGTTCATCGGGCCAAATGCCATCGATGACGACAAGTCCTTCTGCGGTTTTCCAGATATAACATGCCGTTTCTCTTTGGGCGACAATTAACAAATCATCAAAAATCTGTGCGTGAGTCAGCCAGGACATATCTTCCATGCGCTTTATTGTATCAAATGATAATTCAGGTTTTGTTCTCATATAGTCACACCTATCAGTTCAAATTTACCCTCGCCATTATTAGAATACTCATGTGTTACCCGTGGAGAAGCAGGCTTTCTTTTTCAGCCTACATGATAGTACTTTTTAGCGCAGAATTCCCGGCGTATTTCAATTTTGCCTATGTCTGTGAGATAATCTACAAAATTGTGGAAATTGCGTTCCACGATGCTGAATTTCAACTCGTTTTTGGTGCGAACATTCTCCCGTTTACAAAAAGCATAAATCCAATCGGAGAAGGTCATGCCATCCTGCAAGCAATCCAGCATTTCCTGGGTTTTATCCTCCAGAAAAGCAATGTTGCGAGTAATCAAATCAGAAATATCGCTGGTGATCTCCTTGTGCGCTATGATGTATGCGGCACAATGAAGATCCCGCAAAGAACGCTTACTCTCCAAGTCACGAGCGATAAACATAGATGTGGGGAGCTTGGCTGCGTCGATTTGCGATTGACTGATTAGGCAGTCACCCAAATAAGCCACATGATCCGGGGTGATGATGCCGATATGTCCGGCGCTGTGACCGGGTAGCTGCAAAATACCGAAATGCGCACCGCAGAATTCCAAAGTATCGGCATCCGAGGGGATAATCACATCCGCTAAAAAGCACTCTTCCAAGAAAATTTCACGGCTTTTACCGTAGGTCAAAGCCACATAGTTGGCACGGTAGGCATCGGGATTTACAGAAATGCCGGCCTCGATGATCTGCGCCGCAGCAGGGCAGTGGTAGCGCCCCTGCAAATAGCGGGTGTTGCCTGTGTGGTCAAAGTGAGCGTGGGAGCAGATAATTCCTTTCAGGTTAAAATGATGCTCGTCTATCAGATTTACCAAAGCATTGCGATCCAAACGAGCATAACCGGTGTCGATCAAAACAATATCCGTTTCATTCAGACGATAGATGGGAAGAAGTGCTGTGCTGGCCACGGCGACATAGGTGTTGCCTGAAACACGCTGTAATTCCATGAGAATACCTCCCGATACATTCTGCTTTTATTATACACTATCTGTCAACGCAGAAAGATGTGTAGGATTTACAAAAAATTTGCTTTACCCCCTATGCAAAACCGGAAAAATAATGTAAAATGTGTAGGAGTATACAAAGGGGAGGAACTGCAATGCAGGAACCGAAATATAAAAGAGTATTGCTGAAAATCAGCGGTGAGGCTTTGGCCGGCGATAAGCATTTTGGCTTGGATTTTAAGGTCATGGGCGAAGTGGCTGATGTGATTAAAGAGTGCGTCGCTATGGGCGTTCAGGTGGGCGTTGTCATCGGCGGCGGTAACTTTTGGCGTGGCGTAAAAAACGGCGAGGGCTACATTGAGCGTACCCGTGCCGACCACATGGGCATGCTGGCTACAGCCATGAACTGCATGGCCATGGCGGATGTTCTGGAGCAGAAGGGCGTGGATGTCCGTGTGCAAACGGCACTGGAAATCAGAGAAGTAGCAGAGCCTTACATCCGTGCGCGTGCCATCCGCCATCTGGAAAAGGGCCGTGTTGTGATTTTCGGCTGCGGTATCGGTAATCCGTTCTTCTCTACGGATACGGCTGCTGTGCTGCGTGCTGCAGAGATCAATGCAGATGTCATTCTCTTGGCGAAGAATATCGATGGCGTGTATGACAGCGATCCTGCAAAGAACGCCGATGCTGTGAAATACGATTCTATTACCTACGACGATGTTCTGGCACGCCACTTGGCTGTGATGGATTCCACGGCAACCAGCTTGTCTATGGATAATCATATCCCCGTATTGGTATTTGCACTGAAAGATCCTAATAATATTGTCCGCGTACTGCGCGGTGAAAAAATTGGTACCATTGTGAAGGAGGCTTAACCCATGAAAGAGGAATACAAAGTTTACGAAGCAAAAATGAAGAAGAGCATTGAATCTGTTGCCAATGACTTCGCCGCTGTGCGTGCTGGTCGTGCCAACGCTGCTGTGCTGAATCGCATTTCCGTGGATTACTACGGTACACCGACCCCCATCAATCAGCTGGGCTCTATCGCTTCCCCGGATCCTCGCTCTCTGCTGATTACTCCTTGGGATGCATCTGTTTTGAAGGGCATTGAAAAGGCTATTTTGGAGTCCGACCTGGGCATCAATCCTCAGAATGATGGTAAATCCATTCGTCTGGCTTTCCCCCAGTTGACGGAGGAACGCCGTAAGGAACTGGTGAAGCAGATTCGCAAGTACACCGAAAACGGTAAGGTTGCTGTGCGCAATATTCGCCGTGATGCTATGGATAATTTCAAGAAGATGCAAAAGGCTTCTGAGATTACCGAGGATGAGCTGAAGATCGCAGAAAAAGATTTGCAGAAGCTGACCGACGACAGCTGCAAGGAACTGGATAAGCTGCTGGAAAACAAAGAAAAGGAACTGATGTCGGTTTAATGGGACTGTTTACTAAAAAGTCTCATAAGGCGGGGCAGGTGGACATGAGCCGCCTTCCCCGCCATATCGCTATTATTATGGACGGCAACGGTCGTTGGGCGAAGAAGCGTGGTCTTCCTCGCACTGCCGGTCATAAGGTTGGCGCTGAGGTATTTCGTAAAATTGCTACCTACTGCAAGAATTTAGGCATGGACTACCTGACGGTTTATGCGTTTTCCACAGAGAACTGGAAACGCCCTAAAGAAGAAGTGGATACCATCATGGGGCTTTTGAAACAGTATATGTTGGAAGCCATTGAGTCCATGGAGCGAGATCAGATTAAACTGAAGTTTTTGGGCGATATGAGTGCGCTATCCCCGGAAATTCAGGAATTGATGGAACGCACAAATGCGATTTCCGAAAAGATTGATGGTTTTCAGGCGAATATTTGCTTGAACTATGGCGGTCGTGACGAGATCATTCACGCAGCCCGTGAATGTGTGGCAGTCGGTGAGGATTTGACGGAAGAAAATTTTGCCAAGCACCTGTATTCCGCCGGTATACCGGATCCGGAATTGATCATTCGTCCCAGCGGCGAGGTGCGCTTGAGCAACTTCCTTTTGTGGCAGTGTGCTTACAGCGAGTTCTATTTTTGCGACACGCTGTGGCCTGATTTTAACGAAAATACGCTGGATGAAGCGATCATTGATTATCAAAAGCGTGACCGTCGATTTGGCGGCGTAAAATAATTTGAAGAGGGTATTCCTGAATGAAACAGAGAATTTTAGTGGCGGTGGTCGGTGTACCATTGCTGTTATTCATATTGATTTGGGCACCGGAGTGGGCAACCATGGTTTTGGTGATGCTGCTGTCAATTATCGGCGCATCCGAATTGTTGACGGCGGTATGTGGCAAGGAAAAGGGAACGAGGCTGTGCGGCCTGACCCGTACGATGAGCGTTTTTATCGTCTTTAACGGCTTTAGTCAGGTGGACTTTCCAGAGTTTTCCACATCGAGGATTATTCTCGAGATAATACCGTGGTTTCTGTGTGCGTACGTTGTCATACTGTTTTTGATGGCTGTGCGACACTACGGAACGGAGAAAGAGCTGCATTTTCAGGATATTTGTGCTGTGCTGATGGGCGGCATTGCCATTCCTGCGGCGCTTACCTGCCTGCTACGTCTGCGCCTTATGCCCTATGGTGGCGGCATGGTGCTGATCCCGTTGGTGGCAGCATTTTGTTCCGACAGCTTGGCACTGTTTGCGGGCATGGCTTTCGGCAAGCATAAGCTGGCGCCCCACGCCAGTCCCAAGAAAACCGTGGAGGGTTCCATTGGTGGTCTGGTAGGTGGTATGGTTGGTATGCTGCTGTTCCGCATCATCTTCGCCTGCTGCACGGGGCAGAAGTTGAGCATTGTCTGGTGCTTAGTGCTGGGTTTGATCGGCGCAGCGCTGGGTCAGCTGGGCGATCTGAGCTTCTCCATCATCAAGCGTGAGTACGGCATCAAGGACTATGGCCATTTGCTGCCCGGACATGGTGGCGTATTGGATCGCTTTGACAGCGTGATTTTTGCCGCACCTGTCATTTGGCTGATTATCAAAAGCGTGACGCTGTATTGAGGTAAAATGCAATGACAAAGACAATTTCACTGTTAGGTTCCACCGGCTCCATTGGCAAACAGACCTTGCAGGTGGTGCGGGAATTGGGCCTTCATGTTGCGGCATTGACCGCCAATATGCAGGTAGACCTGATCGAACAGCAGGCGCGGGAGTTTCAGCCGCACCTTGTTGTGATGTATGATGAGTCGGCGGCACAGGAACTGCGCCAGCGGTTGTGTGATATGGAAGTTGAGGTGCAGTCCGGTGCGGAAGGCTTACTGGCGGCAGCGACCATGGAGGAAGCTGATACCGTGGTCACGGCTGTGGTAGGCAGTGTAGGTCTGGCACCGACATTGGCAGCTATTGAGAAGAAAAAGCGCATTGCGCTTGCCAATAAGGAGACCTTGGTCTGCGCCGGCGAATTGGTGATGGCGGCGGCGGAGCAGTACGGTGCAGAAATCGTGCCGGTGGATAGTGAACATTCTGCTATTTTCCAAAGCCTGCAAGGCTGCAGAGACCGCAAGGAGGTAAAACGTCTGATTTTGACCTGTTCCGGTGGACCTTTCTTCGGCAAAACCTATGAAGAACTGGAACAGATGACACCGTCTCATGCGTTGAAGCATCCCAATTGGTCTATGGGTGCGAAGATTACCATCGACTCGGCTACCTTGATGAATAAAGGCCTGGAAATTATTGAGGCGATGCGGTTATACCAATTGCCGGTGGAGCAGGTGGATGCGGTTATTCATCGGCAGAGTATCGTGCATTCTTTGGTGGAGTATCAGGATGGCGCCATGATTGCACAGTTGGGTACGCCTGATATGAAATTGCCGATTCGTTATGCTTTTACATATCCCAACCGCGCGGTATCGCCGGATCGGAAACTGGATTTGCTGACTTGCGGTGCGCTGACTTTTGATGCGCCTGATATGGAGGCTTTTCGCTGTTTGCGTATTGCGCGGGAGTGCGCTAAGATAGGCGGCACAAGCTGCGCTATTATGAATGCAGCCAACGAAGAGGCGGTGCTGGCATTTTTGCGTGAAGAAATCGGCTTTAATGATATTGCACGCAATGTGGAAAATGCACTTTCTCGTATCACAGTGAAATATCAGCCAAGCCTTGCGGATATACTGGAAGCAGACCGCTTGGCTCGTGAAGTCGTGCGGAATCGATAAAATTTAGGAGCGTTTGCGAATGGTATATATTTTAGCAGCCATTTTAATGTTTGGTATATTGATCGGCGTACACGAGCTGGGGCATTTTTTGGCGGCAAAGGCGTGCGGCGTACGGGTGAATGAATTTTCCATCGGTATGGGACCGGCGATTTGGAAAAAGCAAAAAGGAGAAACCTTGTATGCCTGGCGTCTGTTCCCCATAGGCGGATACTGCGCCATGGAGGGCGAAGAAGAGGACTCCGAGGACCCCACAGCACTGAATAACCAAGGTTTTTGGAAGAAATTGCTGATTTTCGCTGCCGGAGCAATTATGAATTTTGTGGCAGGATTGGTGATTATTTTACTCCTGTATTCCGGCACAAAGGCGTTTTATGAACCGGTGGTAACCAACTTTGCCGAGGGCTGTCCTACGCAATGCCAGCAAGGCTTGCAGATGGGAGACGAGCTGTTGAAGATCAATAACGAGAGAATTTATGTATTCAGCGATATCAGCCTGCTGTTAGGTCGCTTGCATGAGGATCATGCAGACTTTGTGGTAAAGCGTGACGGCGAGAGAATTACGCTAAACAATGTGCCGATGCAATACGGCGAATATAAAGACGGCGAGGGTCGGGCGTATCATGGCTATGGCCTGCTGTTTTATAGTGTTAAAGAAGCCAATTTTGCCGACCGAGTGGCGTATAGCTGGAACAATGCGATAGACTTTGTGCGCATTGTACGCTTGAGCTTACAGATGTTGGGCTCCGGCGAAGCGGGACTGGGCGATATGAGCGGCCCGGTTGGTATTGTCAGCACCATGACTCAGGTGGGCGAGCAGTCTGCCACGGTGCGTGATGCCATTGATAATATTGCCTATTTGGCTGCGCTGATTGCTGTGAATCTGGCGGTAATGAACCTGCTGCCGTTACCAGCATTGGATGGCGGTAAGATATTCTTTTTGGTGGTCAATGCCATCACAATGGCATTGTTCCGCAAGCAGATTCCGGCGAAATATGAGAATTATGTCCACTATGCAGGTCTTATTTTACTGTTAGGACTCATGGCGGTTATCACATTCCATGATATCTGGAAACTTTTTACCTGAAGGTGAGATTATGAGCAAAAGAATTTGGGTGGGACAGCGCCCCATCGGACATGGTGCTGATGTGGCGATACAATCCATGTGCAACACAAGGACTTCCGATGTGAAAGCAACGGTGGAACAGATTTTGGCGCTGGAGCATGCCGGATGTGAGATCATCCGTGTGGCGGTGCCTGATATGGAATCTGCCAAAGCGATTGGTGCGATCCGCAAGGAAATTCATATTCCGTTGGTGGCGGATATTCACTTTGATTATAAGCTGGCACTGGAGTGTGTGGAGCAGGGGATCGATAAGGTGCGTATCAATCCGGGCAATATCGGCTCGCAGGACAAGGTGCGTGCAGTGGCTGATGCCTGTAAAGAGCATCATGTACCGATTCGTATTGGTGTCAACGGTGGTTCACTGGAAAGAGATCTGCTGCGAAAATACGGCGGTGTAACGGCTGAGGCATTAGTGGAAAGCGCTATGGGGCATGTGCATCTGTTGAATGACTGCCAATTTGACGATATTTGCATTTCGGTGAAATGCTCTCGTGTTCCGGTGAATATGAAGGCATATCAAATGCTGCATGAGCAGACGGATTATCCGCTGCACTTAGGTGTAACCGAGGCAGGCACACCTAATATGGGTGTTATCAAATCTGCCATCGGCATCGGCGGATTGCTGTGTCAGGGGATTGGCGATACCATTCGAGTCAGCTTAACGGCTGATCCCATTGAGGAGGTCTATGCGGCTAAGCGTATTCTGGCTGCATCGGGTGTTCGGCAGATGGGACCCAATTTGATTTCCTGCCCCACTTGCGGCCGCACAAAATATGATATGATTCCCATCGCCAATGAGGTGGAGCGTCGCCTGGCAGACTGCAACAAGCCCATTACCGTAGCAGTCATGGGCTGCGTGGTGAATGGACCCGGCGAAGCCAGTGCAGCCGATGTGGGCATTGCCGGAGGCTTAGGTGAGGGACTGGTATTCCGGAAGGGAGAAGTTCTTTACAAGGTGCCGCAGGATAAGCTTGTAGATGCACTGATGGAAGAAATTGAGAAGTTATAAGAGAGAGTTGCTATGGCGGAAAGAGTATCATTTTTTACATTTTTTGAAAATTTCATACCGCCCCGTGAATTGCGCTTGCTGTTGCATGACACATGCGTGATAGGTGGCTCGTTGGATCGAGAAGGACGAGCCATGGAATTGGAGTTGAGCTGCGGCGAGGAAATTCCGGAGGCAGCACAAGCGGCATTGCGTCAACTGCTGATGGATCAATATCAACTGCGGCAGTTGCGGCTTCATTTCCACGTAGAAAACGCAACAAGTGGCAAGAAAGGTCAAAAGGAAGATACCGGCGAAGTGCTTTACGGTAAAGAGATTAAGGGTCGCACGGTTCCTATGGAGGGATTGAATCCCAAAATGGGCGGCGTGATTTTGGAAGGCCAGGTGTTTGACGTTGAAGTCTACGAAACCCGCCGAGCTGGTATGTGGTGTATGGCCTTTGATATGACAGATAATCACGGCTCAGTGACAGTGCGCAAGTACATGAGCGATGCGGAAATTAAACCCTTGCAAGGTACGATCGTTTCGGGTATATGGCTGCGTGTGCAAGGCGTTGTGGAGCTGACCCGTGATGGCAAGGACATTCAGATTCGGCCGTTGAATATTATGAAGACCAAACATGAAAGCCGTAAAGATACCGCTCCGGAAAAGCGAGTGGAGTTGCATCTGCACACCCAAATGTCTAATATGGATGCGCTGACCAATACTAAGAGCGTGATTAAGCAGGCGATTTCCTGGGGCCATCCGGCAATCGCAATTACCGATCATGGTGTAGTGCAATCATTCCCTGATGCTTGGCATACTGCGGGGGGTAAAATAAAAATACTTTACGGCGTTGAAGGCTATTATGTCAATAATCTGGATGACCGCATTGCCGTACACGGGGAACAAAATCAGGCATTTGCAGATGAAGTGGTGTGTTTCGACATTGAAACAACCGGCTTGAAAGTGACAACGGAGGCAATTACAGAAATCGGTGCGGTAGTTTTGAAAAATGGTGAGATCACAGAGAGATTTCAAACATTTGTCAATCCCAACCGCCGGTTAAGACCCGAAATAATCGGCTTGACGGGCATCACAGATGCCATGTTGAAGGATGCTCCGCAATTAAAGGAAGCATTGACGAAATTCTTGGAATTTGTGGATGGACGACCCTTGGCGGCGCATAATGCCGAGTTTGATATTGGATTTATCCGTGCAGGATGCCGTAAAGTGGGCTTAGATTTTGAGCCGACCTATATCGATTCTTTGATTTTGGCACAGAACCTGCTGCCGGAACTAAATAAATACAAATTGGATATCGTGGCGGAGTATTTGGATCTGCCGGCATTTAATCACCATCGGGCATCGGATGATGCCGCTATGGTGGGCTATATGTTGATCCCGTTCTTTGAAAAAATGCAAAACGAGTTGGGGATTGATCATTTGCAGCAGATCAACGATGAGATGCTGAAACTGCGCCCAAAGGGGAGCAAGAGCAATCGTTTCCCCAAGCACATTATCATTCTGGCAAAGAATAAGCTGGGGCTAAAGCATCTATATCAGCTGGTTTCAGCATCCAATTTGAAGTACTTTAAGCGTGTGCCGATTATACCCAAGACAGAATTGGCAGCACATCGTGAAGGCCTGATTATCGGCTCAGCCTGCGAAGCGGGCGAACTATTCAAAGCCGTGGTTGATCACAAGGATTGGGCAGAATTAAAGCGTATTGCATCATTCTACGATTATTTGGAGATTCAGCCGATCTGCAACAATATGTTTATGCTGCGCAACGGAGAGGTGCAGTCGGAAGAGGACTTGCGAGACTTCAACCGCACCATCGTTAAGCTGGGCGAAGAATTGGGCAAACCTGTTTGTGCCACAGGCGATGTGCATTTCCAAGAGCCGGAAGACGAAGTCTATCGGCACATTCTGCTGGCCAGCAAGAAATTTGCTGACGCAGATTCGTCACTGCCGATTTATTTAAAAACAACCGATGAAATGCTGGAAGAGTTCGCCTACTTAGGGGAGGAAAAGGCTCACGAGGTAGTAGTGGACAACCCACGCCATATTGCGGATCTGGTAGAAGAGATTGAACTTTTGCCGCCGGGACAATTGTTCCCGCCGCGTTTGGAAAACTCTGAGCAGGAACTGAACCAGCGAGTTTGGGATAAGTGTCACGAGCTGTACGGAGAGAACCCGGATCAGTTGATCGTTGACCGCCTGAATGTGGAGCTGGGCAGCATTCTGGGCAAGTACGATGTGGTTTATATGTCGGCGCAAAAGCTGGTGCAGCGTAGTTTGGAAAATGGCTACTTGGTAGGCTCACGAGGCTCGGTCGGCTCGTCACTGGTGGCCTATATGTCCGGTATCACCGAAGTTAATTCTTTGCCGCCCCACTATCGCTGCCCCAAATGTAAGAATTCGGAATTTATCACTGACGGCAGCTATGGCTGTGGTGCCGATATGCCGGATAAGGTTTGTCCCAAGTGTGGCACAAAGTATGTGAAGGATGGTTTCGATATTCCGTTTGAAACCTTCTTGGGTTACGGTGGCGGTAAGGTACCTGATATCGACTTGAATTTCTCTGGAGAATATCAGGCAAGGGCGCATCGCCACGCCATCGAAATGTTTGGCGAAACGCAGGTGTTCCGTGCCGGTACCATCGGTACTTTGGCGGAAAAAACAGCGTTTGGCTTTGTGCTGAAGTATTTGGAAGAACGGGGCGAAACAGCGGGTAAAGCAGAGATGAATCGCCTGACCCACGGATGTGTAGGTGTTCGCCGTACCACAGGTCAGCATCCCGGCGGTCTGGTGGTTGTGCCCGATGATCTGGACGTGGAGGACTTTACTGCTGTGCAGCATCCGGCAGATGCAGCGGATAGCGAAACCACCACGACCCATTTTGAGTATCACTGCATGGAGGATAATCTCCTGAAGTTGGATATGCTGGGTCACGATGATCCCACCATGATTAAAATGCTGGAGGATCTGACCGGTGTCAACGCACGGGAAATCCCGTTGGATGATCCGGATACCATGAGCATTTTCATCTCCTCAAAGGTGCTGGGATTTGAAAATGATGACGTGATCGGCCCCACCGGTGCTGTTGCCATCCCGGAATTCAATACACGCTTTACTCGTGGTATGTTGATGGACACCAAACCCACCAATTTTAACACATTGGTGCGTTTGTCCGGCTTCTCACACGGCACGGATGTGTGGCTGGGCAATGCCCGTGATCTGATCGTGAACGGTACGGCAACCGTTTTGGAGACGGTGGGGTGCCGTGACGATATTATGCTGTACCTCATCCAAATGGGACTTGACCCGAAGATGTCGTTCAAGATCATGGAGGCTGTGCGTAAAGGCAAGGTAAAGAAAGGCGGATTCCAAGACGGTTGGGAAGATGCGATGCATGCGCACAATGTGCCGCAATGGTATATTGATTCTTTGGCCAAGATTGGATATCTGTTCCCCAAAGCACACGCTGTTGCCTATGTTATGATGGCATTCCGTATTGCGTGGTTTAAGGTGCACAGACCGCTGGCGTTTTATGCGACATTTTTCTCGATCCGTGCAAAGGCATTTGATGCAGAGTATTGCTGTGCCGGTCTGGAGGCTGTGAAGCGGAAAATCAGGGAGATTGAGAACAATAAGGATGCTACCGATGTAGAGCAGAATTTGATGGTGACATTGGAAGTTTGCTACGAGTTCTATCTGCGTGGTTTCCACTTTGATACCATCGATATTTTACGCAGTGATGCCACCAAATTTTTGATTACTGAAAATGGACTCCTGCCGCCGTTTGTGAGTGTTCACGGTTTGGGCGAGAGCGCTGCATTGGACACGGTAGAAAAGCGTAAGGGCAAAACCTTTATCTCCGTGGAGGAATTTTCTACCTGCTGTAATAAACTCAGTAAGACGCACATTGAACAACTCAAGGCATTGGGCGCATTTGCCGGTATGGCAGAAACAAGCCAGATTACACTATTCTAAAAAATAAGCAGTATCCGAAGATTTCGGATACTGCTTATTTTTATATAGGATCAAGTTAATTGTTAGCAAAGCGTGAGAGGAACTGCTTGGTGCGTTCCTCTTTAGGATTGTTGATAACCTCTTTGGGGTCACCTTCTTCCACAATCACGCCGCCGTCCATAAAGATAACACGATCCGCCACATCACGGGCAAAAGCCATTTCGTGAGTAACGATGACCATGGTCATGTGTTCCTCAGCTAGGGAGCGAATGACCTTCAAAATCTCGCCGGTCAATTCGGGATCGAGAGCGGAGGTGGGTTCGTCAAAGAACAAAATTTGGGGATCCATCGCCAAAGCACGGGCAATAGCCACACGCTGCTGCTGACCGCCGGAAAGCTGGCAGGGATAAGCATCAGCTTTGTCAGCAAGTCCCATCTTGCCCAATAATTCCATGCCACGCTTGGCGGCATCTTCCTTACTGCGTCCCAGTACTTGTACCTGCGCATCGGTCAAATTCTTCAGGACAGAGTAGTGGGGGAAGAGGTTGAAGTTCTGGAAAACCAGGCCGAAATAGCCGCGAATCTTTCTCAGCTGCGCCTTGTCAGCATAGACAGAGTGATTAGCTGCATCGTTTTTAGCGGCATAGTCACCCAAATAAATCAGATCGCCGCCGTCCATGGTTTCAAGCAATGTGGCGCAGCGCAGCAGGGTGGATTTACCGCTGCCGGAGGGGCCGATGATGGCGACGACTTCGCCTTTTTCTACGGAAAGACTGATATCTTTCAAAACATGTAATGTATCGTTATTAAAGCTCTTCTGCACATGATTCATTTCAAATAGTTTCATTTGGGTACCTCCTTAGTTGTAGTAGTCCATGCTCTTTTCGACGTTGCCCATGACAAAGTCCACGATAGCATTGAAGACGAAATAGAACACACCGGCAACAATGAACGGAGTGAAACTGGTTTCGGAGTTGGCGATTTGTTTGCCGACAGTAAACATCTCTGCATAGGAAACGGTGAACGCCAAAGAGGTATCCTTAACCAGTGTTACCACTTCGTTGGTAATGCTGGGCATGATGCGTTTAATCACTTGAGGCAGAATAATATGAATGAATGTCTGCGTTTTGGTATAGCCCAGCACTTCAGCTGCCTCATACTGCCCTACGGGCATAGATTCGATACCGCCACGATAGATTTCAGCGAAGTAGGCGGCGTAGTTGATGGCAAAGGCAATGACCACGGGGATCAGTTTGTTTCTAAAAACGGAAATGCCAAACAGGTAGTAAGGGCCGTATGTAACCGCCAACAACTGCAGCATCAGGGGTGTGCCACGCAAAACGGAGATGATAAAGCGTGTCACATTGGACACAATGTTACTTTTGCTCATTCTCAGCAGGGCAACGATCATGCCCAAGGGGAGGGAGAATAGCAGTGTCAGGAAGAAAATGGCACAGGTTTTACCAAAACCATCGGCCATTAGTGTAATCATAGTCTGTAATGTCATAGATATTCCTCAACTCTTACGCTCACAATCCCGGAAGCACGGGCGTGCTTCCGGGAAGTGCGGTATTGTTCATTTAATAATTGTAAACTTAGTATTAGCCCAAGAACAGCAGGTTGTTGACGATGTCGGGATAATTCTCAGCGATCTTGGCATAAGTACCGTTGTCAACCAACTGAGCAACAGCGTCTTCCATCTGTGCGCACAGCTCGCTATCGCCGGAGCGGAAAGCAATACCATACTGCTCAGCACCCAGATTCTCGTCGATGATGGTAAAGCCATCGTTTTCAGCTGCATAGGACTCTGCAACGGGCTTATCAACGATGACGGCATCCACGCCATTGCCGCCCAGCTCAGAGAAGCAGTTCAGGAAGCTCTGGCAGGTAACCAACTCGGCAAAGCTCTTAGCCAGCTCGGCCTGCTCACCATCTTCAGCCAGCAGGGCCTCACCGGAGGTACCCAACTGAACGGCTACGGTCTTGCCGGCCAGATCAGCGGAGGACTTGATGTCGCTGCCGTTCTTGACCATGATGACCTGCGTGTTATCGAAGTAGGGCTCGGAGATGACGTACCCCTCTTTCTTCATGCTGTCGCGAATAGTCATGCCGGACCAAACGCAGTCACACTCGCCGTTGTCCAACTGAACCAGCTTCTGATCCCAGTTCACGCCGAACACTTCGAAGTTCCAACCCAGCAGATCACAAGCTGCCTTGCAAACTTCAACATCAAAACCGGTGTACTCGCCATCCTCGCCCATATAGCTGAAGGGGGGATACTCAGGATCGATACCCATCACAAAGGTCTTTTCGGCGTCATCGCCTTTTTTGCTGTTGCCGCCGCAGGCCACGAGGCTCAATGCCATGATCAGAGCCAAAATCATACATACAAACTTTTTCATTTTTTACCTCCAATTTCTTGCACGATAAATCATGTGTGCTTTAGTTTTTTACTACGCTATTATACTAACACTTTAGTGTGATAATGTAAATAGACAAAAACAACAAACCGAAACAATGTTTTGCATGTGATGTTGTGCTTGTTGCACAAAAATGGATAAAAAGAAAGTGTCAGCGCGTTTGCGCTGGCACTTTCATATATACTTGCGAGTTGATCTGTAAGCCGGGTTCTGTCTTGACAGTCATCTATCTAGCCGTACTGTTGCCAATACGATCAAGCCACCTCGGAAGCGGCCGGGCAAGCCTATTGCTTCCATAGCGGTGTTGCTCCGGATAGAGTTTACAGCATCGGTCTGTTCCCAGCCGATGGGTGAGCTCTTACCTCGCCTTTCCACCCTTACCTCAAAAAGAGGCGGTATATCTCTGTTGCACTTTTCCTGAAGTCGCCTTCGGCGGGCGTTACCCGTTATCCTTGCCCTGTGGAGCCCGGACTTTCCTCATGAACAGGCTTTCGCCTTGTCCCCGCGACTGTCTGATCAACTCACATTCTTATTTTATTCTAACGGAATTCTATTAAAAAGTCAACGCATCATAAAACACATTTTTCTTGTTTTTTGTTGAAAAATAAGATATAATTAAACATATTATTTATGTATAGATGATGTATGCGTCTATACATTGGCTGTGCCTATCATGCATTCATATGTGCAATATTTTAGAACGGGGGAAATTTGATGGAAAGTAAGAAACAGAGATCACTTTTTAAAACGGTGATTAGCTTGCTGCTCGCTTTTGTCATGGTATTTACCCTTCTTCCAATCATTGCATTGGCAGAGGATATGACAGATCCTACTGGCGATTGGCAAACAGACGAAAGCGGAAGAGTGTCATACTATGTTGATAATGCGCCGCTGAAAAACGGGTGGAGAGAAATTGACGGGAAACTGTATTACTTCACTGAGGATGGTTATCTGTTCAGCCAAACCGGCAAGCAGCTGGTTGGCGAGGATTATTATTACTTTGAAACCGGTGAGGATGGCAAAACCTACGCTGTCACGGGCATCAAAACCGCAGAAAGCGGCGAAACCAATTATTTTGCACCGGAAATGAAGTACAGTACATGGGATGCCAAAAAGCAGTATTATTTTGATAACACTGGTAATCGATTCAAAGGCCTGAAAGAGGATGGAGGTTACTATTATTATCTGCAGCCTAAGAAGTTGACAAAAGACTGGAAAACGGTTGATGATAAGCTATATTATTTCACTGCAGACGGTCGCATGTTTGATAAGACGGGTAAACAGAAGATCGGTAAGAATTATTATTACTTCGAAAAAGCCAGCGATGGCAAAACCTATGCCGTCACAGGTATCAAGACTGCAGAAAGCGGCGAGACCAATTATTTTACGCCGTCAATGCAGTGCAGTACGTGGGATGCCAATAAGCAGTATTATTTCGACAGCACGGGCAACCGGGTAAAGGGTCTGAAAAAAATCGGAGACTACTACTATTATCTGCAGCCCAAAAAGCTGACTGCCGCTTGGAAAACTGTGAATGATCATAAGTATCATTTCAAGAATAACGGTCAGAACAGTAAGGGTATGGTCAAGGTTGATGACTATTACTATTATTTTGCACCGTACGCAAAGACTGGTGTTCAAAAGATCAATGGCGTACTGTACTATTTCAAAACCAACGGTAAGAGAACCACGGCAACCGGCTGGTTCAAAGACGGTGACGGTAATTATCGTTACGGATTGGGCAATGGCAAAATTGCATCCGGTTTTAAGACAATTAACGGAAAAACCTATTTCTTCAATACCAAGACGGGCGTGAAGAGAACGGCAACGGGTTTCTTCACATACAATCAGCACAGATACTATACAAAGAGCGGTGTTGTGCAGACAGGGTGGAAAGCAATCAACAACAAAGCATACTACTTTTATAAGTCCGGCAGCAATAAATACGCTCAGGCTAAAAATACAACCATTGGTTATTTGAAAATTCCCAAATCCGGCTACTTGGGCGAGGCTTATGTAAGGGGTATCAAGGCGCTTGATAAGAGTGGCTGGACATTGAAGAATGCCTATAACACATCTGCCGGTTTGAAGTATGCGCATAGAGAGATGCGAGGAAACTCCTCTGAGGAGTTAGCTTGCTATGCGTTCAAGAATGGTCAGGGCAATTGCTATTGCATGGCGGCGACATTCTATGTTCAGGCGAAACTGTTGGGCTATAATGTGCGTCAGATAGAAGGCAAGGTATATCATACCAATCCGCATTCGTGGACACAGATCAAGCAGGACGGAGAATGGTGGGTATATGATCCCAACTTCACCAATGAGACCGGCCGCAACGGCTGGAAAATCACCTACGGCGCAAAGGGAACCTGGGTTTATACGGATTATCATGTATTCCAGAAATAAACAATCATTAGAGGAGAACACCAATGAAGAAGAAAACTATCATTGCAGTAGTTGTACTTGTGATTATACTTGCCGGTGCTTGTTTTGGAACGAAGCTATACCGCGACAAGCAGGTTGAAGATATGCGTAACGAAGCGATATCTGAATTGAAAAGCGGAACCGATCTGGCGGATTATCGAGATAGCGAGAAAAAAGAAGTTGAAAACATTCTCAATACATATGCGGAAAAAATCAGCGACAATAAGGATCAACAGGAAATTGCTGCTATGATCGATCAGGCAAAGGAAGAAATATCTGCCATTAAGACAGATGCGCAATTGACCGAGGAAGAAGAAATCGCTGCAAAGAAAGCAGCTGAGGAAGCCGCCGCAAAGAAGGCTGCTGAAGAGGCTGCCGCAAAGAAGGCGGCTGAAGAAGCCGCTGCAAAGAAAGCAGCTGAGGAAGCCGCAAAGAAGGCTGCTGAAGAAGCTGCTGCAAAGAAAGCAGCTGAGGAAGCCGCTGCAAAGAAGGCTGCGGAGGAAGAAAAGTCTTCCAACGGAAGTAACTCGGAAGGTTGTGTAGGAAATGACGCAAAATACTTTTATTAAATCTATTTCCTATATCAGAATTGTGGCGTGCTTTTCCATCATTGTGCTTCATGCATTGTTTTCATCCAGCGTATATTTTGAACCGGTCATGACATCGGGAGATATCTTGTTTGAAAAAATAGTAGAACATATGCTGATGTGGGGTGTTCCGCTGTTCCTTATGACTACCGGCGCATTGCTTTTGGATCCTAAGAAGGAACTGACAGTTCAAAAGCTGGTACGATATCTTAAGCGCGTGGTCTTGGCACTGATCGTTTTTACATTCATCTTTCAGGCATTAGAGTGCTTGATGGAGGGGGAAACCAATCTTTTTGCCGGCTGGCTGTCGGACATTGTTACCGGACGAAGCTGGGCGCATGTCTGGTATCTGTATCTGTTGATCTCCATTTACTTGATGCTGCCTCTTTATCAGGCGGTTACAAAGCATTTGGATGATAAGTGGCTGCTGTATATCATAGGTGTTTTGGTGTTGTTTACCTCCATAGCGCCGATGCTGAAGTTGTTTGGTATTGATATTACGGCGTTCTCGGTTCCGATCCAGACCATTTATCCGGCGTATCTGCTGATTGGATACTATGTGTTCCATCACAGATTCAGTAAAGTTGCGTCGGTTGCTGTTCTGGCGCTTTCGTCAGCTGCAATTGTTGCATTAACGATTGTGGCATGCCGAACGGGAGATGGTACAAGCTTTGCGCTGACAAACGATGACATTGCGAATTACTCATCTGTTTTCGTCGTGGCACAATCGGCGGCGCTGTTCAACCTGATGCTTTGCATCCAAAAAGTGCCGAGCCGACTTGTTCTGGATGTCGATAAATGCACCTTTGGTATTTATCTGATCCACATGATTGGTTTAAGAGCAATCATGAAATGGTGGCAGATCAATCCATACGAATATGGGCCAATGGCATTTTTGCTGCTTGCTGTGATTGTTTTTATCATATCCTATGGCGTAGCGCATTTTGTAAGAAAAATTCCCAAACTAAACCTATTATAAAGTACACCAAAAGCAGTATCCCTTTATGGATACTGCTTTTGCTATATGCCGGCGGTATAGCAAATAACTCTGTTCAAAAAGTCGACGAATTTCATTGAACATTAAAAACAAATGCGGTATAATACACTTATATTATAAGCGCATATTGGAGGCATTTGACTATGACATTACGGGAATATATTAACTCCATTCACGATAAGTCTGTGGCGGTGATCGGTATCGGTGTCAGCAACACACCGCTGATTGAACTGCTGGCAAAGGAACATATTGATGTGACTGCTTGCGATAAGCGGAATCATGAGGCATTGGGGGAAACGGCCGAGCATTTGGAAAGTCTGGGTGTGAAGCTACAGCTGGGCGAAAACTATTTGGACGGTCTGACGCAGGATATTATTTTCCGTACACCGGGTTTGCGTCCTGATGTGCCGCAATTGTTGGCAGCGCAGGAGCAGGGCAGCGTACTGACTTCGGAGATGGAAGTGTTCTTCGAGGTGTGTCCTTGTCCTATCATTGCCGTAACCGGCAGCGACGGAAAGACAACCACCACTACTATTATTGCAGAACTTCTGAAAGCTGCCGGCAATACAGTGCATGTTGGCGGTAATATCGGTCATCCGCTGCTGTGCGATGCGGGTGAGATGAAGGTAACTGATTACGCTGTGTTAGAGCTGAGTTCTTTCCAGCTTCTGACCATGCCCCACAGCCCGCATATTGCTGTGGTGACCAATCTGGCACCCAACCATTTGGATATGCACAAAGGCATGGAGGAGTATGTGGCTGCAAAGGAAAATATTTTCCGCCATCAGAAAGACGGCGATATTGCTGTGTTTAATCTGGACAACGACATCACTCGTGAGCAGGCTTCGCGTGCTGTGGGCGAAGTTCGCTTCTTCAGCCGCAAGGCGGACTGTGACAATGGCGTATTTCTGCGTGGTGAGTCCATTATGGTGTGCAAGGACGATCAGGAGCGCCAGGTGCTGACGACAGAGGATATTCGTCTGCCGGGTGTACACAATGTGGAGAACTATATGGCCGCTATTGCAGCAGTGGATGGCTTGGTCAGCGACGAGGTCATCGTGAAGTTCGCACGGGAGTTTGGCGGTGTGGAGCATCGTATTGAGCTGGTGCGTACCTATCATGGCGTGAGGTTCTACAATGACTCTATTGCATCAAGCCCCAGCCGTACCATTGCCGGTTTGCGCTCTTTTAAGGAGAAAGTGATTTTGATTGCCGGCGGTTATGATAAACACATTCCGTTTGATGTGTTGGGGCCGGAGATCGTGGAGCATGTCAAGCTCTTGGTACTGTGCGGCGCTACGGCGGAAAAAATTGAAGCAGCTGTAAAGGCGGCACCGGATTATAAGCCCGGCCATCCGGAGATTTTGCATGTGACTCCCTTTGAAAAGGCAGTGGAAGCAGCCCGTGACCATGCGGTAGAGGGTGATGTGGTGACACTAAGTCCGGCATGTGCTGCATTTGACCAGTTCAAGAATTTTATGGTGCGAGGCAAGACCTTCAAGGCAATCGTTAACAGCTGGGAAGATTGACATAGGGAAAAGCCATGGCAGCATACCTTATTCGTAAGAGGTGTGTGCCATGAGAAGACTGCGATATATTCGATTAAGCTTACGGCACAGAGTGCTGATTTGGCTGATCATTGCCTTGCTATTTTTGGTGGGGCTAATCGCTTTAGCACTGTTGCATTTGAAACCGATCCTGACCAATTTAGCCGTAGCTCGTGTGTCCAACACGGTAAATCGCATTGTGGTATCTGCGGTGGATCAGGCTGTAGCGGAAGAAGAAATCGACTATCGTAAACTGGTAAGTTTTGATAAAGACGAAAACGGCCATGTCACGGCGCTCCGTAGCAATATGGCGGAAACCAACCGCCTGCAGTCGGAGATTACCGATATGATACTGGAGCGCTTAGGCGAAGTGTCGACATCGGAGCTGAGTGTCCCGATAGGGACTCTGACAGGAGCGGCACTGTTGGCCGGTCGAGGACCGGCGCTACATGTGAAAATGCAATCGGTCGGTTCTGCAGCTGCCGTTTTTCGCAATGACTTTGCAGCGGCGGGCATTAACCAGACACGCCATCAGATTTTGTTGCAGGTCGATGTCAATATGAGCATTTTGCTGCCGGGTTTTACCACTTCTACAAAGATTACCAATGAGATTGCTGTGGCTGAAACGATTATCGTGGGCTCTGTGCCGGAAACCTATACTTATTTTGATACCGCTCCGGATGATATCGAAGAATATGCAGAAGACTATATTATGAACAACGGATAAAGAGGGTGAAAAGATGGATTACCGTCAGGAAATGAAGCAGCTGCGAGATACGCTGAATGAAAATGCACGGCTATATTATACGCTGGATGCTTCTACTATGTCTGATTATGAATACGATCATCTTTACCGCCGTTTGCAGGATCTGGAGCGTGAGCATCCGGAGGAAATCACACCAGATTCTCCTACACAGCGCGTGGGCGATCAGAATTTGAACGATTTTGCCGAAGTAGAACATCCGGTGCCGCTGGAAAGCCTGGAAGATGTGTTTGACGCTGATGAGGTCAGAGGTTTTTTGCATAAAGTCGAAGAGACACTGCCGCAAGCGGAATATAGTGTCGAACCCAAGGTGGATGGCCTTTCCGTTGCCTTAGAATACCGTAACGGCATTTTCTATCAGGGCGCAACCCGTGGTAATGGTCGGGTGGGAGAAGATGTGACGGAAAATTTGCGCACAATTCAATCGATCCCAAAGGTGCTGCCGGAAAAACTGCCTCGCCTGATTGTGCGTGGCGAGGTATATATGGCTCGTCAGGTGTTTGTAGAGATCAATGAGCAGCTGGAATTAGAGGGTAAGGCACTGATGGCCAATCCTCGTAATGCAGCAGCGGGATCACTGCGGCAAAAAGATCCGAAGATCTGTGCGCAGCGTCGGCTGGATATCGCCATATTTAACCTGCAATTGGCAGAGGGAAGAGAGTTCACGACTCACACGCAGACGATCAGCTATTTGCACGATCAGGGATTTCCTACGATTCCGAATGAACCGTATTCCACTGCGGATGATATTTTGCTTGAAATTGACCGCTTGGGCGATACACGCATGAATTTTCCATTTGACATTGATGGGGCAGTTGTAAAGTTAAATAACTTGTCAGATCGTGATATATTGGGCAGTACAGCAAAATGTCCTAAATGGGCGGTGGCTTATAAATACCCGCCGGAACAGAAAGAAACAAAGCTGAAGGACATTGTGGTGCAGGTAGGTCGTACTGGCGTTTTGACACCAAAAGCGGTGTTGGAGCCGGTGCGCTTAGCGGGAACTACGGTGACATATGCCACACTGCATAATCAGGATTATATCACCCAAAAGGATATCAGAATTGGTGATACGGTTGTTGTGCAGAAAGCGGGAGAGATCATTCCGGAAATTGTGGAAGTGGTAAAAGACAAACGTCCGGAGAGTACCACTCCGTATTTCCTGCCGGAAGTGTGTCCCGTGTGTGGCTCACCGGTATCACGGGACGCAGACGGTGCGGCTATTCGCTGCACAGGTGCAGAGTGTCCGGCCCAGCGGCTGCGCAATCTGACACATTTTGCATCCCGAGATGCGATGGATATTGATGGTCTCGGCCCGGCGGTTTTGCAGCAACTGGTGGAGAATAAACTGGTGTCCACTGCGGCAGATTTGTATGATTTGCAGGCTGAGGATATTGCGCAGTTAGACCGCATGGGTGCAAAATCGGCACGCAATGCAGTGGATGCGATTGCCAAATCGAAAGAAAACGATTTGTGGCGGTTGATTTATGCGCTGGGCATTCGTCAGGTAGGTGCCAAAGCAGCAAAAGTGCTGGCAAAGCATTTTGGCTCTTTTGATGCGTTGGCTTTGGCCTCCGTGGAGGAATTGACTACCATTGACGATATTGGCGCTGTGACAGCAGAATATATCCGAGCCTGGATGGAAGATCCGCAGGCACAGGATTTGATGGCACATTTGAAAGCGGCAGGAGTCAACATGAACTGTAAAGAGGAAAAGGTTGACAACCGCTTTGCCGGAATGACTTTTGTGCTGACTGGTGCTTTGGAAAAGTTTACCCGTGATGAGGCGGGGGAGATGATCGAAAAGCGTGGCGGCAAGAGCAGTGGCAGCGTGTCCAAAAAGACAACCTATGTGGTGGCCGGCGAAAATGCCGGCAGTAAATTGCGTAAAGCGCAGGAACTGGGAATTCCTGTGTTAAGTGAAGATGAATTCTTGGAGATGCTGCAATAGATTCTATGTGCAAAATTGGCAATATGCCGGATTGACATTCAAAATATGTACGGTGTAAAATAAATATAACACTGAATGAGTGCGCTAACACCTGTTACAGAACGGGTGATTTTATGCAAACAAATTAGAGGAGGAAAAGAAAAAATGAGCAAGATCATGAAGATCTGCGACGGTAATGAAGCGGCCGCCTATGTGGCGTATGCGTTTTCGGAAGTCGCAGCCATTTATCCCATTACGCCTTCTTCGCCGATGGCAGAAAAGGCTGATGAGTGGTCCGCTAAGGGTCAGAAGAACATCTTTGGCCAGACTGTTCGCCTGGTAGAGATGCAATCTGAGGCGGGTGCTTGCGGCGCATGCCACGGCGCTTTGGAGGCTGGTGCTTTGGCTACCTCTTTCACCGCATCCCAAGGATTGATGCTGATGATTCCTACGATGCACCGTATCTCCGGTGAGCGTTTGCCCGGCGTTTTGCATGTGGCATCCCGTACCGTAGGTACTCACGCATTTTCCATCTTCGGCGATCACTCCGATGTGATGAACTGCCGTCAGACCGGCTTTGCAATGCTCAGCTCCGGCAGCGTGCAGGAAACGATGGATTTGGCAGGTATTGCACATCTGTCTGCCATTAAGTCTCGCATTCCCTTCCTGCATTTCTTTGACGGTTTCCGTACTTCTCACGAAATCCAGAAAGTGGAAGCATTGGAGTATGGTGACTATGCCAAGCTGGTGGACTATGACGCACTGGCAGCTTTCCGCGCCAACGCTTTGAATCCTGAAGATCCCCGTATGCGTTCTCTGGTGGATAACCCCGATATCTATTTCCAGCTGCGTGAGTCCAATAACTCTGCTTATAATGAACTGCCTGATATCGTTGAGAACTACATGGCTGAGATCAGTAAGCTGACGGGCCGTGAATATCATCTGTTCAATTATTACGGTGCTGCCGATGCTGATCGCGTGATCGTGGCCATGGGCTCCGTTTCCGGCTGCGTTCAGGAAGTGGTAAATTACCTGAACGCAAAGGGCGAGAAGGTAGGTTTCCTGCAGGTACATCTGTTCCGCCCGTTCTCTGCGAAGCATCTGCTGGCTGCACTGCCTAAGACCGTGAAGAAAATCGCTGTTTTGGACCGTGTGAAAGAGATCGGCTCTATCGGCGAGCCGCTGTACGAAGATATCTGCGCCGCTTATATCAATAGTGCTGACCGTCCCATGATTTATGCAGGCCGTTACGGTCTGTCCTCCAAGGACACCACGCCTGCCCAGATTAAGGCCGTATATGATAATCTGCTGTTGGATGAGCCGAAGAACCACTTTACCATCGGCATCGAGGACGATGTGACCCATCTGTCTTTGCCCGTTGGTGCACCTTTGCTGACTGAGCCGGAAGGTACCATCTCCTGCAAGTTCTGGGGTTTGGGCTCTGACGGTACTGTGGGTGCCAACAAGAACTCTATCAAGATTATTGGCGAGACCACCGATATGTATTGCCAGGCTTACTTTGAGTATGATACCAAGAAGTCTTTTGGTATCACCAAGAGCCATCTGCGTTTCGGCAAGAGCCCCATCAGCTCTACATATTATGTCAGCAATGCTGATTTCGTGGCTTGCCATAACCAGACCTATTTGACCAAGTATGACATCATTTCTGAGTTGAAGCCTCATGGATCCTTCCTGTTGAATTGTGAGTGGGGCGTGGATGAGCTGGAGGAGAAAATGCCCGGCGATATCCTGAAGTATATTGCTGAGAATGATATCAAGTTCTATATCATTGACGCTAACAAGCAGTCCCAGGCAATCGGTTTGGGTAATCGCTCCAACATGGTGCTGCAGGCAGCCTTCTTCAAACTGGCTAATGTCATTCCCGTTGAGGACGCTGTGGAGCACATGAAGGCCGCTGTTAAGAAGACCTACGGCCTGAAGGGCGAGAAGATCGTCAACATGAACCTGCAGGCAGTGGATGCCGGTATCAATGCTCTGATCGAGGTAGAGGTCAAGGATAGCTGGAAGGATCTGAGCGGTGTGGCTATCAAACCGGCTCCTGAGAATGTTCCTGACATCATTAAGAATATTTTGGTGCCTATTAACGCACAGAAGGGTGATAATCTGCCTGTTTCTGCATTCAAGGGTATGGAAGACGGCACGATGCCTTTGGGCACCTCCCGTTACGAAAAGCGTGGTATTGCAACACATCTGCCTGTTTGGGATAAGGATGAGTGCCTGCAGTGCAACATGTGCTCTTTCGTTTGCCCCCACGCTGTCATTCGTCCTTTCCTGCTGGATGAGAATGAGGCAGCCAATGCACCTGTCGATATGGTGCTGACCGATGCCAAGGGCCCTGCATTTGCCGGTATGAAGTATACCATGGGCGTGTCTACTTTGGACTGCACCAGCTGTGGTAGTTGTGTCAGTTCCTGCCCGAAGGCCGGCAAGGCTTTGAAGATGGTTCCGGCTCACGAGGTTTCTTTGGATCAGACCAATTGGGAATATCTGATGACTCTGCCTGAGAAGGCTGACAAGGTTGACAAGTTCACTTTAAAGGGCAGCCAGTTTAAGCAGCCCTTGGTTGAGTTCAACGGTGCTTGCGCAGGTTGCGGCGAAACGCCTTACATCAAGCTGCTGACCCAGCTGTTCGGTGACAAGATGTATCTGGCTAACGCTACCGGTTGTACCCAGGCTTGGGGTGCAGCTATGCCTTGCGTTCCTTACTGCAAGAATCAGCAGGGTAAGGGCGTTGCATGGTCTAACTCTCTGTTTGAAAACAACGCTGAGTTCTCCTATGGTATGTGCTTGGCAGTGAAGCAGCTGCGTGATTGCGCTACCGGTTATGTCAAGGAACTGGATGCACTGACTAAAGATGAAGCAGTGAAGGCTGCGATTGCTAAGTGGCTGGAGACCTATGACGATCTGGATGCTTCCACACCTGCTACCGATGCATTGGTCGCAGTGTTGGAAAACGGTAACTTCTCTGCTGAAGAGCAGAAGATCGTTGCTGAGATCTTGAAGCGTAAGAAGGATCTGTCCAAGAAGACCATGTGGATGGACGGCGGCGACGGCTGGGCATACGATATCGGTTATGGTGGCTTGGATCATGTTTTTGCTATGGGCGAGGATGTGAATGTCCTGCTGGTAGATACTGAGGTTTATTCCAACACCGGCGGACAGTCCTCTAAGGCTACGCCCGTTGGTGCTGTGGCACAGTTCCAGGCAGCAGGTAAGAAGACCAAGAAGAAGGATTTGGGCCTGCTGATGATGTCCTATGATGATGTCTATGTTGCTCAGTGCTGCATGGGTGCTAACCCCAACCAGCTGATCAAGGCCATCAAGGAAGCTGAGGCACATAAGGGCCCGTCTATCGTCATCTGCTATGCACCTTGTATCAACCACGGCATCAAGAAGGGTATGAACAATGTTCAGCAGGAGATGAAGGACGCTGTGGATTCCGGTTACTGGAATCTGTATCGTTACAGCCCCGAAACCAAGAAGTTCACCTTGGATTCCAAGGAGCCTTCCATGCCTCTGTATGAGTTCATGAAGGGCGAAGTGCGTTACGCTTCTCTGGAGCTAAGCTTCCCCGAAAATGCCAAGAAACTGTTTGCTGAGGCTGAGGACGCAGCAAAGGCAAAGTACGAGTACTATAAGCGTAAGTCGGAAGACTAAGACTGCATTGCTGATCAATAAAATAAGGGCAGGGTACCAACTCTGCCCTTATTTTTAACACAAATTGTCGGGAAAGGGCCTGCAAAATCACTACAATATATCGTTAAAAGCTTGACATTCCATTGTGAAAGTGATAAAATTAACAAAGTAAAGAACCGTACCAACTTTCGGAGATAGGGAGCAATTTATGGCAATTCCTTTTGACTACACATCAGAATACAAGCGTAAGCTTTGTACACCCGATGAGGCAGCCAGAGTGGTAAAGAGTGGTGACTGGCTGGATATTTCCATGGGCGGCGCATTTCCTTCTTTGATGGATGCCGCTATCGCTAAGCGTAAGGAGGAATTACGCGGCGTCAAGGTCAGAGGTTATCTGATTTCTCAGCCGATTCAGATGGTAGAGTGTGATCCTACTCGTGAGCACTTTATCTATAATAGCTGGCATCTCAGTGGCTATGAGCGCAAACTTTGCGACAAAGGTTTGTGTAATTTTATCCCCATGGTGTTCCGTAATTTGGGCGCCTATTATACGCATTTTCTGACGGTCAATGTGGCCATGATGTGCGTGACGCCCATGAATGAGCATGGCTATTTTAACTTCTCTGTCAGTAATGCTTCGGCACGCAGTGTGTTGGATAAAGCTGATATCGTCATTTTGGAAGTGAATGAAAACCTGCCTTGGGTTTACGGCGGTTTGGATGAGTGTATCCATATTGATGATGTTGACATGATCGTAGAAGGCGACCACGGTCCTTTGCCCAATGTCAAATCTCCTGCCGCAACCGAAGCGGAGATGAAGATTGCTGAATACGTTGTGCAGAACATGGTAGATGGATCTACATTGCAGCTTGGTATTGGCTCGCTGCCCAATGCTGTGGGCCAGATGATTGCAAAGTCTGACCTGCGTGATCTGGGCATCCATACAGAGATGCTGTGCGATTCGTATTTGGATATGTATAAGGCAGGCAAGATTACCAATAGTAAGAAGTCGTTGGATCGCTATAAGAGCGTGTTTGGTTTGGCACTTGGCTCACAGGATCTGTACGATTGGATTCGTGAGAATCCCGGTGTAGTGACATATCCTATTGCATATTGTAATGATCCTGCTAATGTGGGTAAGCTGGACAACTTTGTGTCCATCAATAACTGTATTTCGGTAGACCTGTATGGTCAGATTTGTGCTGAGAGTTCCGGCACACGCCAGATTAGCGGCACCGGCGGACAGCTGGACTTCTTGGAGGGTGCGGCTGTTTCTCGTGGTGGTAAGGCTTTTATATGCCTGACTTCCTCGTTTACCGATAAGCAGGGTAATGTGAAATCCCGCATTAATCCCACGCTGATTACCGGCGATGTGGTGACCGATCCACGTAGTTTGGCCTATTACATAGTAACCGAGTATGGCGGAGTCAACTTGGTTGGCTGTTCCACATGGGAGCGTGCCGAGCGCTTGATTTCCGTGGCGCACCCCATGTTCCGTGATGACTTGGTGGCTGCTGCTGAAAAGCAAGGAATTTGGATTCGTTCCAATAAACGCTAAGAGAATAAAACGCTCTCGCAATGTGTTGCGAGAGCGTTTTTAGCGTATAGGAAAAGACTTGACAAGTTTTTTTCACTATATTATAATGACCATAATCTTAAATATAAGCGATGATGAGAAGCAGTAAGCGGTGAGCAGATGCGAAGAGAGAGAACGGTTGGTGTAAGTTCTCGTGAAGCGCCGCCCAAGTCGTCTTGGAGCTTTGCACTGAAGGTTTAGTAGGCTGCAACGGCCGTCCGCCGTTATCCGGACACGATATGAATGTATCGACAGAGTGCGGGAATATCCCGAATACAGGTGGTACCACGGACAAGCGTTCGCCCTGTTTTGCTAATGGCAAAACGGAGCGATTTTTTTATTTGTTTTGCCAAATACTCATCAAAGGAGAATTGATATGCGCAAAGAATTACCCAAAGTGTATGATCCGCGGGATGTAGAATCCCGTATTTATCAGATGTGGATGGATAATAATTGCTTCCACGCTGAGCCCAATCCTGACAAAAAGCCGTTTTCCATTGTGATGCCGCCACCCAATGTGACCGGCCAGCTGCATATGGGCCATGCATTGGACTGCACCTTGCAGGACATTTTGACCCGCTTCAAGCGTATGCAGGGCTATGAGGCACTGTGGCTGCCCGGCAGTGATCATGCCGGAATTGCTACGCAGATCAAGGTGGAAGAAGAGCTGCGCAAAAACGAAGGTTTGACTCGCCATGATTTGGGCCGTGAAAAGTTCCTGGAGCGTGTTTGGGCTTGGAAAGAAAAGTTTGGCAACCGTATTGTGGAACAGCAGAAAAAGATGGGCGCATCCTGCGATTGGGATCGCAGCCGCTTTACAATGGATGAGGGCTGCTCCAAGGCAGTTCGTGAAACCTTCTGCGAGCTGTATGACAAGGGCTTGATTTATAAAGGCAGCCGCATCATCAACTGGTGCCCCAACTGCCTGACGGCATTGTCTGATGCAGAGGTAGAATATACCGATAAGCCGGGACATCTGTGGTATATCCGCTATCCATTGGCTGATGGCAGCGGCGATATCGTGGTGGCAACCACTCGTCCTGAGACCATGATGGGCGATACCGGTGTGGCAGTTAATCCGGAAGATGAGAAGTTTAAGCATCTGATTGGCAAGAGCTGCATCCTGCCGATTATGAACCGTGAAATTCCGATTGTCGGTGATGAATACTGCGAGATCGGCTTTGGTACCGGTGCTGTTAAAATGACGCCTGCCCACGATCCTAACGACTTCGAGGTGGGTTTGCGTCACAATCTTGATGTGATCCGAGTGATTGCTGATGATGGTAAGATCAACGAAAACGGCGGAAAATACGAGGGTTTGGATCGCTATGAGTGCCGTAAGGCAATTGTTAAGGACTTGGAGGAGCAGGGTTACCTGATCAAGACTGAGGACTATTCCCATAATGTCGGCACTTGCTATCGATGCCATAATGATGTGGAGCCGTTGATTTCTGCCCAGTGGTTTGTGAAGATGGCCCCCTTGGCTAAGGAGGCTATCCGTGTGGTGGAAGATGGTACCATCAAGTTTGTGCCTGAGCGTTTCACCAAAACATATATCAACTGGATGGAAAATGTTCACGATTGGTGCATTTCCCGTCAGCTGTGGTGGGGCCATCAGATTCCTGCTTGGTACTGTGATGAGTGCGGTCATATCAATGTCAGCCGTCAGGATCCCACCAAGTGTGAAAAGTGTGGCTGTGAGCATCTGACGCGTGAGGAGGATGTGCTGGACACATGGTTCTCTTCGGCGCTGTGGCCGTTCTCCACAATGGGCTGGCCTGATACGGACGCTGCCGACCTGAACTATTGGTATCCCACCTCTGTGATGGTGACCGGTTATGATATTATTTTCTTCTGGGTTGCCCGCATGATTTTCTCCGGTATGGAGCAGATGAAAAAGGAACCCTTCAAGACCGTGTTCATCCATGGTCTGGTGCGTGATGATAAGGGCCGCAAGATGTCCAAATCCTTGGGCAATGGCATTGATCCGTTGGAAATGGCGGAGAACTTCGGTGCCGATGCACTGCGCTTCAACCTGATTACCGGTAACAGTCCCGGCAATGATATGCGTTTCTTTGTGGAAAAGTGCGAGGCGATGCGCAACTTTGCCAACAAGATCTGGAATGCATCCCGCTTTGTGATGATGAATTTGACCATCGATAAGGTGGAACTGCCTGAAAAGCTGGAACTGGAGGATAAGTGGGTTCTGAGCAAGCTGAACACACTGATTCGTGAAGTGACCGACAACATGGAAGCTTATGAACTGGGCGTGGCATCTGCTAAGATCTATGACTTCATCTGGGATACCTATTGCGATTGGTATATTGAGCTGACCAAGACTCGCCTGAATGGTGAAGATGCTGCGGCAAAACTGGCAGCAGAGAATGTGCTGTGCTATGTGTTGCTGCGTATTTTGGAGCTGATGCATCCGTTTATGCCGTTTATCACGGAAGAAATCTGGCAGGCATTGCCTCACGAGGGTGATTTCCTGATCAAGGCTGCTTGGCCTGAGTATAAAGAGGAGTTCAACTTCCCCGAAAGCGAAAATGCCATGGAAGCCATCAAAGATGCCATTTCTGCAGTTCGTGCACGCCGTGCTGAGATGAATGTTCATCCCGGTAAGAAGGCGCAGATGATCATCGTTACGGCACAACCTGAGAACTATGAAATGGGCAAGCACTTCATTACCCGTTTGGCTTATGGCAGTGATGTGACAGTTACCGATTCGGCTCCGGCTGACTTGGCAGGTATGGTCACAGTGGTTACCCACGATGCCAATGTGTATATGCCTTTGGCAGAGCTGGTGGATTTCGAGAAAGAACTGGAGCGTATTGCCAAAGAACGCGCTAAGGCTGTGGAGAATTTGGAACGCATTGAAAAGAAGCTGTCCAATGAGAAGTTTGTTTCCAAGGCTCCGGAAGCTATCGTCAATGCAGAGCGTGAAAAGGCAGAAAAGGCGAAAGCTTTGATTGCCAAGCTGGATGAATCTGCTGCTGCAATGAAGGTTTGATTTTGGGCGTTTCGACAGCATTCGTGAGAAAATAAAAAGCATATTCGATATAATCACCGTAGATCAATGATCTACGGTGATTATTTTTTACAAAGGAGCGTAGAAATGGATATTTCCGTCAAAAGTGAGCAGCGTACGCTGGTGCTAAATCTAAAGGGCGAGTTGGACCATCATGGTGCAGTGGGATCTTTAGGCCGTATTCAGCGCGAAATAGAGGTGCATTTACCTATTTTGCTGGTGCTGGATTTCAGTAACATAACATTTATGGATAGTTCAGGCATTGCGGTTGTGATGAAGTCAAGACAGCGTATGCAGGAGTTAGGTGGGCAAGTCAAGCTGAGATCACTGGCGCCGCAAGCAAAAAAAGTTTTCGATGCAGCCGGGATCAGTCGCATGGTGGAAATCGTATAAAGGAGGGAATGTTATGGTAAAAGCAGAAAATTATGTAACTTTGGAATTTTTGAGTCGGAGTAGTAACGAGGGATTTGCAAGAGTTGCGGCAGCGGCATTTGCTGCACAATTAGACCCCACTCTGGATGAAGTGGGTGATATCAAAACGGCGGTCAGCGAGGCGGTAACCAATGCAATCGTACACGCATATCCTGATGCTTTGGGAAAAATTGTGCTGAAACTAAAGATTCGACCGCAGGATATTCTGGAAATCACAGTACGAGATTGGGGACATGGTATAGAAGATGTTGCGCAGGCTCGGGAGCCACTTTTTACCACCGGCGGTGAAGAGCGCAGCGGCATGGGATTTACGATCATGGAGAGCTTTATGGACTCACTCACTGTGAAATCTGCGAGCGGAAAGGGTACGACCGTCACCATGCGCAAGAGGATTGCGAAACGGATGTCCGGAAAACGATGAATCAGACGTTTGAATTATTGAAACGGGCACAAGAGGGCAGCGAGGAAGCTTGTCAGAAAATGCTGACCGATAATGCGGGACTCATTTGGGCTATTGTTCGCCGCTATCGTAGCAGCGGCGTGGAAATGGATGACCTTTTTCAACTCGGATGTATTGGATTTATAAAAGCTGTCAAGGGATTTAACCTTACATATGGAACGCAGTTTTCAACCTATGCAGTTCCCAAAATTAGTGGTGAAATCCGCCGTTTTCTCCGTGATGACGGAGCTATCAAGGTCAGCAGAACCGTGCGTGAAAAAGGGCAAGCGTTATGGAATGCAAAAGAACGGCTGCATCATAAATTAGGGCGAGAACCACAGTTATCGGAATTAGCAGAAGCTACGGGAATTCCAGTGGAGGAAATTGCCAGTATTGAGTTGGCTAATACTGCTCCGGATTCGTTGCAGCAGGAAATGGCAGATGGATTGACTTTAGAGTCTATCATTGGCACAGAGAGCCCAGAGGAAAAACTTGTGGAAAATATTGCGCTCCGGGAGGCGATTGAGCACCTACCGGAGCGTGAGAAAAAGACAATATTATTGCGGTTTTTCAGAGGAATGACCCAACAGCAAGTGGCTGGCATTATTGGCGTGTCCCAAGTTCAGGTATCTCGCTTAGAACGACGGAGTCTTGCAACACTTCGTGCGAGTTTGCTGGAATAGCATCAGGTGCAGTTGGCAAAAATTCAGTCATGGTACTGCGATAACGTTTGGGAAGGAATGTGTTTTGACACCGTGGGTTGTACCGTTCTTTGATAGCAATTGTGTTATAAAACTGTTTCCACAATGTACGATAGAGCTGTTCATTTTCGGAGGGATGTGCCATCTGAAAATCATTTACCTGCAAAATTCTTGATCGTCCGTTTTCGTATAATAGTAGATCCTGATTTGTTCGGTCATAAATGAAAAACTTTTCATTGGCATAACGATTACAAAAGTGCTGACGCAGTAGTGGCAATACACGATTTTTAGGTTCAATTTCGGCGCCCAACACACCGCTATAATCAGAAAAGCGCACAAAACCACGCAATTTCTCCAGCTCACCACTCATGTGGCGAAGCGCCTTGTGTAGCTGATAGTATGCCGGATCGGATATGTTATGGAAAAAGGAGCTATCGCCGGAAAACAGTTTTTGTATGAAAGCATACAGATGCAGTTCCTTATCCGTCAGACATGTTAAAAAGCCACGGCGCACAATTTGGGCAGCAGCGGAAGAGCGCTTGAAAATGCTGCGATAAACACGCTGGGCATGCTGCTTTTGCGTGGTGACGACGCGAATATCATAAAGAGAGTAGGATTCCTCATCGCTGCAAAAAGCGATGGGGAATTCTTTGTGTACATAGCTTTCGTAGACACAGCATAAAAATCCGTCAAAGCTACCGTCATATTGAAAAAGAACTTCTTGCCAGGACATGGTGATCACCCTACATCAAATAGCGATAATTGCTGGCCCACCACTGACGGCAATAGACCGCGTTCAATCCACTCTAATTGCCGTGGGAGAGAATCCAATGTGAAATGCAAGCCGTGCTGCATTTTTCCGTTACAAGTAATAAAATACTGGGCACGCTTCAAAACAACCCCCAGTTTTTTAAGATTTTCAAAATGGATAGGTGCTGTGCGACGAGCGGCAATAATGCGAGCGGCGCTGGTAGGTCCAATCCCCGGAACACGCAGCAGCATTTCGTAATCAGCACGCATGACATCCACGGGAAAATATTGCAGGTGAGTTACTGCCCATTGACATTTTGGGTCCATGTACGGGTTAAAATCGGGCTGTTCCTCGGTCAATAATTCATCGGCACGAAACCCGTAAAAGCGCAGTAACCAATCTGCTTGATAAAGCCGATGCTCCCGCAGCAATGGCGGCTTGGTGTCTAAGCTTGGCAATAACGAGTTTTCCACAACGGGAATGTAAGCGGAATAAAACACACGCTTCAAGCGGTAGCGATGATAGAGTGACTCTGTTAACCGTAAGATATGTCGATCATTATCTTTGGTTGCACCGACGATCAGCTGCGTGCTTTGGCCGGCCGGTGCAAAAACGGGAGCGTGCTTATACTTTACGAGCTCTGATTTGCTTTGCTGCGCTTGGGTTTGAATTTGCCGCATAGGTCGCAAAATGCTCTGTTTCGTTTTATGAGGAGCTAAGGTTTGCAAGCCTTGCTCTGAGGGAAGTTCGATGTTAACACTCAGACGATCAGCCAGCAAGCCTAATTGCGAAATCAATTCCGGTGATGTTCCGGGAATCGCTTTGGCGTGAATGTAACCGTTAAAACCGTATTCATGCCGCAAAATATGCAGACAATGAATCATTTGTTCCGTGGTATAGTCCGGCGTACCAAGAACAGCGGAAGAGAGAAACAGCCCTTCGATATAATTTCGCCGATAGAATTCTATGGTCAGATCAGCCAACTCTTTGGGCGTAAATGTGGCTCGACGCACGTCGTTGGAACATCGGTTGATGCAATATTTGCAATCAAACGCACAATGGTTTGACAGCAGCACCTTGAGCAGCGTAATACATCGTCCGTCAGCGGAAAAGCTGTGACAACAGCCGGCAATAGAGGAAGAGGTGTTGCCGATTTTTCCAGCTTGGAAACCCCGTTTCACACCACTGGATGTGCACGCTGCGTCATATTTTGCCGCATCGGACAAAACGGTCAACTTTTCCAACAGATTCATTTTTACTTATGCGGTGCGCCGATGCTTGCGAGGCTCCGTAGAATCTACTCGCTCAATCAGACGCATCAACTGCGTGGTAACAGTACCGATTCCCAAAACCATCATGATAAATCCAAAAGTAGTCATATTTAATACCTCCGTGAAACTTTTGTTCTACTGACAGTATAAATCGAACAAATGTACTTGTCAAGTAAAATCGAACAAAAATTCTATAATTTTTTGCACAGCGGTTGACCAATGGGGAAATGTGTATTAAAATAGGGGACAAGAAAGAGAAGGAACGAGGATATTATGGATAGTTTGGAGCAAAGATTTATAGCGGCACGCCGTCAGGTAATAGCCAATGAATACCGCCACTTAAATGACAAGCAGCGTCAGGGTGTATTGGCAACAGAAGGGCCGCTGCTATTGTTGGCGGGTGCCGGATCCGGTAAGACAACGGTGTTGATCAACCGTGTGGCTAATCTGCTGAGATACGGGCGGGGCAGTGATAGCGATGAAATTCCTATGCCCGTTACGATTGACGAAGTAGAGTTTTTGGAGCAATATGCACAAAGCCCTGATCCGGAGCAGGCAATGCTTGTGCGGTATTTGTGTGCTGTGGAGCCGGCGCGCCCGTGGGAAGTGTTGGCGATTACATTTACCAACAAAGCGGCTAATGAGCTGAAAATGCGGCTTGAACACATGCTGGGTGCAGATGCGAACGATGTATGGGCATCTACATTCCATTCTGCCTGCGTGCGAATTTTGCGCCGTGATATTGATAAGATTGGTTTTGACCGCAATTTTACCATTTATGATACAGACGATAGTAAGCGAGTGATTAAGGACATTCTGAAGTCCTTGGAGATGGAAGAAAAGTCATTTCCACCCCGTGAAATCCTTTCCATCATTTCACGGGCGAAAGATGAAATGATGTCTCCGGAAGCATTTTGCGATTACTGGCAACAGCAGAACGATTGGCGTAAAATCAGAATCGGTAAGGTGTATTCCCTTTACACAAAAAGATTGCGTGATGCCAATGCTTTGGACTTTGATGATATCATTCTCCATACGGTCGATTTGCTGCAAAGCGATCGTGAAACCCGTGAATACTACCAGAGGAAGTTCCGCTATGTACTGATTGACGAGTATCAGGACACCAATCATTTGCAGTATCTTCTGGCAAAGCTGCTGGCTGGTGGGTACAAGAATATTTGCGTTGTAGGTGATGATGACCAGAGTATCTATCGCTTCCGTGGTGCTGATATTGAGAATATTTTGAATTTTGAGCATGAATACGGTACTGTGCGTACGATCCGGCTGGAGCAGAACTATCGATCTACGCAGAATATTCTGGATGCCGCCAATGAGGTGATTCGCCATAATGCCGGACGCAAGGGTAAGACTCTTTGGACGCAAAATGGCGAGGGTGACAAGGTGCTGATCAAAACCACCTTTAATGAAGGCGATGAGGCCAATTTCGTGGTGGGACAGATCATGATGAATTATCAGCGCGGTATGAATTGGAACGATCATGCGGTTCTGTATCGCATGAATGCGCAATCCAATGCTCTGGAATATGCCTTCAAGTGCAACGGCGTACCCTATAAAATTGTAGGTGGCATGAAGTTCTTTGACCGTGCAGAAGTGAAAGATATGTTATCGTATCTGTGCGTGATCAATAATACTGCCGATGATCTGCGTTTGCGCCGTATTGTCAATGTGCCGTCAAGAAAGATTGGCGCAGCAACTATGGATAAGGCGCAGTTGATTGCAACAGAGGAAGGAAAGTCTCTCTATCAGATCATGCGAACCGCCAATAGCTATCCACAGTTGAAATCAAGTGCTGCAAAGCTAATTTCCTTTACAGAACTGATAGAACAAATGCGTGTGCAGGTATCGCAAAAAGCGTTGCCGGAGTTTTACGATTATGTTTGTGAACGATCCGGTTATGTGGCGATGTTACAGGAAAAGGATGATATGGAGAGTCGTGGCCGCCTGGAGAATGTGGAAGAATTAAAATCCAGCATTCTCGGCTATATGGAAAATGAGCCGGAACTGCCTACGCTGTCGGGATTTTTAGATGAAGTGGCACTTTACACCGATTTAGACAGCCAAAATGACAGCGACAATATGGTGACGCTGATGACCATGCACTCGGCAAAGGGTTTGGAATTCCCACAGGTGTTTGTGGTGGGGATGGAGGATGGTCTGTTTCCCGGAAATCGTGCCATGTCTGACTGTGATGAAATGGAAGAAGAGCGCCGTCTGTGCTATGTGGCCATGACCCGTGCCAAGGAGCAGCTGACCATGACCAACGCCAGACAGCGTATGCTATATGGTCGCACCACACCTGCGATGCCATCTCGTTTTTTGAAAGAGGTGCCGGAGGAAAACAGCCAGTGGATCGGCAAACCTGAGCCCAAACCGATGCCGGAGGAGCGTTGGGGCGATCTGTGGACGGATCCGTCCTCTTATAGTGATGGTTATGGCGGATACCGTACTGCTGCGGTGAAGAAAAGCATTCCCACCAGAAAAGCTGATAGCACTCCGCTGATGCAGCTGCATCCCGGCGAGGGTGTGATACACGATGCATTTGGGCAGGGAATGGTGCTTAGTGTACGGCCTATGGGCGGTGACGCATTGGTGGAGGTTGCGTTTGATCAGGTGGGTACGAAGAAACTCATGTTGAAAACAGCCAGCGCTCACTTGAAGAAGATGTAAGGACAACTGACTTTTAAGTCTGTTATGTGGGGCAATTTGAGTTGATGGGGGGAGAATATGAAATTTAATAATTATTGGAAGCTTCCTAAGCGTTCCAGCAGATTCTTTTCGCCTAAACAAGAAAGAAACTTAAAAGAAAAATACGGTATATGGTATACCTTTCATACGATTTTTTCCGTAATTATTATTTTTACCCCGTTCGTGATTCTCTTATGTTTATCTCCCGACAATGCATTTGAACCCACCACGCAAGTCGGTAATTTGTATGGTGCATTGGGAGCGATTCTTGGGTTAGTAGGTTCGGTGTCAATTGGAGTTGGTTTAGTAAACATATTCATGGCACTTATAAAACAATATCTAGGTCACATTGTGACTTTAATTGCGATAATTTCAGGGGTAATTTTAGATGTATTAGCCTTGCAGATATTTTCACTTGTAAAATAATGATTACATAATGTTATTTATGCAGTATAAAAACCGACCGAGAGGGCAGATGCTCTTTCGGCCGGTTTTGCTATGAAATGAGAAACAGACAGTAAAAAGCCCTGCGCTATTGCACAGGGCTCTTGCTTGTCCAAGTTTAGATCGCTCTGGTAACTTTACCGGAACGCAGACACCGGGTACAAACATACACATGGCGGGGCGTACCGTTAATGATCGCCTTTACACGCTTGACATTGGGCTTCCACATACGATTGGAACGTCTGTGAGAGTGAGAAACCTTGATGCCGAAAGTTACGCCCTTGTCGCAAAATTCGCACTTAGCCATCCGTTGCACCTCCTTGCTGTTACTTACTTACTGGCTCTTGCTTTCGCAAGCATTAGTTATAATAACAGATATAAATTAAAAAAGCAAGGGGTATTTTACAAAAAAACGAAAAAAATTGTAAAGAGCAGAAAGTGTTGCGAAATGAAACAGTATAATATATAATATAGAATAATACTTATTTGGTGGAAAAGATGCCTGCAGGCACGACATCCCAGCAGAGGAGAATCGGAATGGAAAAAGTACGCAGAAATCCAGCGAAACTGGCGCAATTGGTAGAAAATTTCGGATTTGAAGTGCTCAATGAGGGCGATAATTATAGCAAGGAAGTCATTACTGTTTCGGATTTGAATCGACCGGCATTGCAGTTGGTTGGTTTTTTTGACTACTTTAATGATAAGCGCTTGCAGATTTTAGGTCGTTCAGAGATGACGTTTTTGGAAACCATGGATGACGACCAGCGCAGGCGAGTGGTTAACCGTTTGATGAGTTTCCCGTTTCCGGCAATGATCATTGCCCGTGATATGGAGATTTGCCCCCCGATTTTGGAAATGGCAAAGAAGCACGGCAGAACGTTGCTGCGCACCAATATGACAACCGTGGAAACCACCAGCCGCTTGATCGACTACCTTAATCGTGTGTTAGCACCGCAGATTACCCGACATGGTGTCTTGATGAATATCTATGGACAGGGTGTTCTTATTTTGGGCGATTC
>JAZLJB010000033.1:0-85217 GCA_045617685.1 Vescimonas sp. | reverse complement strand
ACGCCGCCACCTGCGCCACCTGTTCCGGAGTACCGGTGGCGACCACTGTTCCGCCGCCGATACCGCCCTCCGGTCCCAAGTCAATAATATGGTCGGCACATTTGATCACATCCAGGTTGTGCTCAATCACCAGTACCGTGTTGCCTGCGTCTACCAAACGCTGCAGTACTTCCAAAAGCTTTTTCACATCGTCGGTGTGTAAGCCTGTGGTAGGCTCGTCCAAAATATAAATCGTGCGGCCCGTAGATCGCTTGGAGAGTTCCGTTGCCAGCTTCACACGCTGCGCCTCACCGCCGGACAGGGTCGTGCTGGATTGCCCCAGTTTCACATAGCTCAGCCCCACATCGCACAATGTCTGCAATCTACCTGCGATTTTAGGCAGCGGTGCAAAAAATTCCAATGCCTCTTCCACCGTCATCTCCAGTACGTCGGCAATAGACTTTCCTTTGTACTTGACTTCCAGTGTTTCGCGGTTGTATCGCTTGCCGTGGCACACTTCACAAGGAACATATACATCTGCCAAAAAGTGCATTTCAATTTTTAACAGGCCATCGCCGGAACACGCCTCACATCGGCCGCCACGGGTGTTGAAGGAAAACCGCCCCGGTCCATAGCCTCGAGCCTTCGCCTCCTGCGTTGAGGCAAACAGGTCACGAATGTCATTAAACAGATTGGTATAGGTTGCCGGGTTGGATCGGGGTGTTCTTCCGATGGGGCTTTGGTCAATGGCAATCACCTTGTCCAAATGTCCCATACCTTCAATTCTGTCATGCTTACCTGGGTGTGCTTTCATGCGGTTGAGTGTCACGCCCAGCTTTTTATACAGGATCTCATTCACCAGCGAGGATTTACCGCTGCCGGACACACCGGTGACGCAGGTAAATGTTCCCAGTGGAATGGTTACGTCAATATTTTTCAGATTGTTCTCTCTCGCACCGCGCACGGTCAGTTGCTTGCCGTTGCCCTTGCGGCGCACGGCCGGCACGCCAATTTTTTTCTTCCCGGATAGGTACTGACCGGTCAGGCTTTTCGGGTTGGCCATCACCTCTTCCGGTGTGCCGCAGGCCATGATCTGCCCGCCGTGACTACCGGCACCGGGACCGATATCAATCAAATAATCTGCGGCACGCATGGTGTCCTTATCATGCTCTACCACAATCAGGGTGTTACCCAAATCCCGCAGGTGCTTCAGCGTATCCAGCAGTTTGTCATTGTCACGCTGATGCAGTCCGATGGACGGCTCATCCAAAATATACAGCACGCCCATCAGGCTCGAACCGATCTGCGTTGCCAGACGAATGCGTTGACTTTCACCGCCGGATAAGGTGCCGGAAGATCTCGCCAGCGTCAGATAGCTTAACCCCACACTCTGCAAAAATCCAAGTCGCGAGCGGATCTCGCGCAGTATTTGCTGGGCAATGATTTTCTGGTTGCCTTTCAGCTCTAAATTTTCAAAAAATACCAGTTCCTCATTGATTGGCTGCTCCGTGACCTCCAAAATATTTTTCTCATTCACTGTCACAGCCAGCGCCTCTTGCCGCAAACGACGACCTCGGCAGGTGGGGCAGTCGCACTCCGCCATGAATTCCTCAATTTCTTTTTTAGATGCGTCACTCTGCGTTTCATGATAGCGCCGCTCTAAATTGTTGGCAATGCCCTCAAAGGGTTTACGCAAAATGCCTTTCCCGCGGGGTTGGTCATACTCCAATTCCAGTTTTTCCTCACCCGTTCCATAGAGGATGACGTCCTTCACCTCTTGTGAAAGCTCACTGTATGGTGTGCGTAGGCTGAAGTGAAAGCGTTTTGCCAGCGCTTCAAAATACATCCGGGAAATACCGTCGGAGCGGATGGAATTCCAGCCCTGCGCCACTATGGCACCATCTAAAATTGACTTGCTCACATCGGGAACGATCAATGTCGGATCCGCCTTCAACTGTATGCCCAGACCCATGCAGGTAGGGCAGGCGCCAAAGGGATTGTTGAATGAGAACATTCTCGGTGTCAGTTCTTCAATGGAAATACCGCAATCCTCGCAGGCATAGTTCTGCGAGAAGCTCAGATCCCGTTCCTCACGCAGCAGATTGATCACCACCAGGCCGCCGGTCAGGTTCGATGCCGTTTCCACGCTGTCGGTCAGGCGCTGTGCAATGTCGCTACGCACGATCAGGCGGTCCACCACGATCTCAATGTTGTGTTTTTTGTTCTTCTCCAGCTTGATCTCTTCGCTTAAATCGTACAAGCTGCCATCCACACGGGCACGGACATAGCCGCTGCGCCGTGCATCATCCAATATTTTCGTGTGTTCGCCCTTGCGTCCACGCACCACCGGTGCTAAGACCTGCAGGCGGGTTCCCTCCGGCAGCGCCATGATCTGATCGATAATCTGATCGATGGTCTGCTGGCGAATTTCTTTACCGCATTTGGGGCAGTGTGGCACACCGATACGAGCCCATAAAAGGCGCAGATAGTCATAGATCTCCGTCACCGTACCCACAGTAGAACGAGGGTTTTTGCTGGTGGTCTTCTGATCAATGGAAATGGCAGGGGAGAGTCCCTCGATATAGTCCACATCGGGCTTGTCCATCTGCCCCAAAAACATACGGGCGTAAGAGCTCAGGCTCTCCACATAGCGTCGCTGTCCCTCTGCATAGATGGTGTCAAACGCCAGTGAGGACTTGCCACTGCCAGACAGGCCCGTCATGACCACCAATTTATCACGAGGGATAGCCACATCAATGTTTTTGAGGTTGTTCTCCCTTGCACCTTTGATAAAAATTTCCTTTTGCATGGTTTATTACTCCACAATAATATCTGCTGTTTTACCCCGCACCAGCTGCATCAGATCCTGCGGCTTACACTGTACCTGAAATCCGATCTTACCTGCCGATACGCATATACTTTCCAGTTCCTCAGCCGTTTGATGAAACACGGTGGTGAACTGCTTTTTCATACCCACGGGACTGCACCCACCGTGGACATAGCCGGTCAAGGGCAGCAATTCTTTCTGCGGCAGCATGGCAACGGATTTTTCGCCTACCGCTTTTGCCGCCTTTTTCAAATCCAGATTTTCCGCCACGGGAATGTCAAACACATAGTAACTGCCGCTTGCGCCCTTGGTCACCAGTGTCTTGAATACTGCTTTTTCATCCTGACCCAGATACGCCGCCACACTGATACCGTCAATGGCGCCGTCCGCAGGATAGGTATGGGCAGTATAGGGGATCTTTTTCTGCTCCAAAGTGCGCATCACATTGGTCTTTTCCTCTTTGTTCTTTGCCATCGTGTCACTCCTCCTTCGCCAGCAGTACTACACCGCCCAGTACGCATACCACGCCCAGCACAACCCAAATGCTGAGCACCTCATGAAATACGATCACGCCGACCAGCGTTTCCACCACCGGCTCCACATTGGAGATGATGGACGCCTTGCCGGCTTCCACTTGCTCTAATCCTTTGGTATACATCAAATACGGCAGCACCGTGGCCATAATGACCAAACCAGCCATACCGCCCCAAACAGCAGGCTGCGTCAAGCACGGCCGCAGGGCGTTCCAATCCAAAAACACCAACGATCCAAGACCGGAAACCAAAAATGTCCAGTAGATCATGGTATAGCTGTCATATCGCTGCAGGCCATAGTGAGCGAAAATGGTATAGGTGGCATAGCAAAAGCCGGATGCCACACCTAAGAGGATTCCCTTGACGGAAACACTCAGGTCGCCGCCCATAATACCGCTGACCAATGCGCAGCCGCAAAAGGCCAGCACCAGTGCAACGATCTTCCGCCGGGTCAGCCTCGCTTTCCACAAAATGGCGCTCATCAGCACCACAAAGGACGGTGCCAGATATAAAAGCGTACTGGCCACCGCTAAGGGGCAGATCTGCTGGCAGGTAAAGTAGCACCAGCCCAATGTCAGCACGCTGAAAAGTCCGCTGCACAAAAAGATGGGTAAATGCCGCAGCTTAATGTGGAACACTTGCCGCCGAAACAGCAAAAACACCACCGTCAGCAGCGCCATAGCGCCAAAGTTACGAATGGTCACCCGGTTCATCACCGACACGCCCAACTGTCCCAGCAAGCGGTTAAATAGTCCGATAGTACCCCAACACGCCGCTCCTAAAATCACATAAATATAGGATATATATTTTTTCATGTTTCTCTTTTGCTTATCCCTGTTCTTTACGCAGCTCCATGATCTGATCACGCAGCAATGCCGCATACTCGAACTCCAGCATCTTGCTGGCCTGTTTCATTTCTTTCTCCAATCGTGCGATCAATTCCTGCCGCTCCTGATTGGATAGTTTCTTCTTGCTGAGTTTGGATGCCTCCTCAGCGCTGTGGCTGATCTCCACCATCTCACGCACGCTCTTGCGAATGGTTTTCGGCACAATACCGTGCGCCTTGTTATAGGCATCCTGCAGCGATCTGCGCCGCTCGGTTTCCTCCATGGCACTACGCATAGACGGGGTAATGGTGTCGGCGTACAAAATCACCAAGCCATCTGCATTTCGTGCGGCACGGCCGATGGTCTGAATGAGGCTTGTCTCGCTGCGCAAAAAGCCCTCCTTGTCCGCATCGAGGATAGCCACCAGCGACACCTCCGGCAAATCCAGACCTTCACGCAGCAGGTTGATACCCACCAGCACATCGAATTCGCCCAGACGCAGATCCCGTATGATCTCCATACGCTCCAGCGCTGCCACATCCGAGTGCATATACCGCACACGAATGCCGATGCTGCGGAAATGATTGGTCAGATCCTCTGCCATGCGCTTGGTCAGTGTAGTCACCAGCACACGCTCGTTCTTTGCGGCACGGGCATTGATTTCCTCCACCAGATCGTCGATCTGTCCCGTCACGCTGCGCACCACCACTTTCGGGTCTAACAGACCCGTGGGGCGAATGACCTGTTCCACTACCTCATCGGCATGGGCTCGCTCATAATCGCCCGGCGTGGCGGACACATAGATCGCCTGAGAGAAATGCTCTTCAAATTCCTCAAATTTCAGCGGACGGTTATCGTAGGCGCAGGGCAGACGGAAGCCGTATTCCACCAGACTCTGCTTGCGTGCATGATCGCCATTGTACATGGCACGCACCTGCGGCAGCGTCACATGACTTTCATCCACAAACAGCACAAAATCGTCGGGGAAAAAGTCCAGCAGTGTCATCGGCGGAGAGCCCACCGGACGCTGTCCGATGACACGGGAATAGTTCTCGATACCGGAACAGTAGCCCAGCTCCGTCATCATTTCCATGTCATATTCCGTGCGCTGACGAATACGCTGTGCCTCGATCAGCTTGTTATTTTCCTCGAAGTATTTTGTCCGCTGCTCCAGCTCTTTTTTGATCTCTACGATAGCGGCATCCATTTTTTCTTTGGGGGTAACATAGTGGCTGGCAGGATAGATCACCGCATGGTTGAGCACCTTGTTTGCCATACCCGTCACCGGTTGGAACTCCGTGATCCGGTCAATTTCATCGCCGAAAAATTCCACACGAATGGCACGGTCCTTGTAATACGCCGGATAGATCTCCACCGTATCGCCACGCACACGGAACATATTGCGCTCGAACGCCACATCGTTGCGCTCATAGCGATCCTCCACCAGACGGTGCAGCAGCTCATCACGGTCCATGGTCTGTCCCGTACGCAACGAGATCATCATCTTGGCAAAATCATCCGGTTCGCCTAAGCCGTAAATGCAGCTCACCGATGCCACCACGATCACATCCCGTCTCTCCAGCAGTGCGCAGGTAGCCGACAGACGCAGCCGGTCGATCTCCTCATTGGTGGATGCGTCCTTTTCGATATAGGTATCCGTGTGGGCGATATACGCCTCGGGCTGATAATAGTCGTAGTATGATACAAAGTATTCCACAGCGTTGTCAGGGAAGAACTCACGAAATTCCTCACAAAGCTGCGCCGCCAGCGTCTTGTTGTGGGCCAGCACCAATGTGGGGCGCTGCACCTTTTCGATGACCTTCGCCATGGTGTAGGTTTTGCCGCTGCCGGTCACACCTAACAGCACCTGCTCCCGCAGGCCGTTTTCAATGCCTGCCGCCAGTTGTTCAATGGCTTTCGGCTGATCGCCGGACGGCTCATATTCCGATACTACCTTAAATGCAGGCATTGCTTTGTCCCCTTTCTTGTTTTATAGCATCATACCGCTGGCAGCCATGGATACATAGTCCCCATCTGCCACGATAATATGGTCTAACAGTTCCACACCGATCAACCGCAGCGCCTCCTGCAGTTGGCGTGTTACCTGCTGATCTGCCACAGACGGCAGCGCCACGCCGCTGGGATGATTGTGCGCCAGCACGATGCCGGATGCGGTGTGCGTGATGGCGATCTCCACCACCTGTCGCACCGAAATGGCCGCCATGTTCACGCTTCCCTCAGTCACCTTTTTGCAGCTGATGAGTTTCCCTTTTCCGTCCACGCAGGCTGCATACAGCACCTCGTTGCGCTGATTCGACAGCAAATTCAAAAAGTAATCGCCACAAGCATCCACGCTGTTCAATATATGCGTTGCTTTGCTTTCATGCTGCTGCATATACTCCCTCAGCGCCGGTATCAGATGCAGAAATGTGGCGGCATGATCGCCAATGCGCTTGACTTGTTTCAACTGCTCAGTGGGCGCTGCCATCACATTCTCCAGTGAGCCGAATTTTGTGATCAGTTCATGTGCCGTCTCGTTGATATTCCGCTGTGGAATGGCGTAATATAGCAGCAGCTCCAATACCTCGTGCTCGGCAAATCCGTCCAATCCCTGTTTGCAGAATTGTTCTTTTTTGCGCTTACGGTGTCCCTTGTGCATTTCCATATTCTCTCTCCTAATAGCGAAGCCTATTATTACACATAATGTAGTATATCACCCAGTTGTTTTTTCCACAAGCGATTTTCCATTCACGACTGGAAATTCTTTATAAAGACCGTCACGGGGTTGACAGAACTTTATTTTTGTTTTAGTATAATACACGAAAAGTGTATACGGTCCGGTAGGTAAGGCTACCGCCAGGGATACGGACTGCTGCCGCGAAGTGGTGGAGACACCATTAGAGGGTTTGAACAGGCGATATCGAAACCAAGGTATCATCTAACGCAGTTTCATTGCCCGGCGATGCTAAAGCTTGTAACGGTGGAAGGTATTGCATATTGCATCCTTATCAGTTTTATCACAACACCTGCCATAGGCTGTTGTGATTTTTTTATGCTTCGGAAAGGAGGACGAGGTCGTGCTTGATTTGGAAAACAAAATCGATCAATATCTGGAAACAATCGAGGAGTTGTTACGAAGTAAGCAGTATGCCAAACTGCGAGATCTCTTTCTTCCCATAGAGCCTGCGGATATTGCTTTGATACTGGAAGAAACCAGTGAAGAGGAGATGCCTCTTTTGTATCGCCTGCTGCCCAAGGAACTGGCTGTTGAAGTGTTCGTTGAATTGGAGCCGGACAGTCAGGAGATGCTGATCAACGGTTTCTCTAACACAGAGCTGCGCGAAGTGCTGGATGAGTTGTATTTGGACGATGCGGTGGATATTGTTGAAGAAATGCCGGCCAATGTGGTCATCCGCATTCTGGATAAAGCCACGCCGGAGCTGCGCAAATCCATTAATGAAATGCTGAAATATCCGGAAGACTCTGCCGGCTCCATCATGACCGTGGAGTATCTGTCCTTGAAGAAGGATTCCACTGTTTTGGATGCTTTCCGCCGCATCCGCCGTATCGGCGGCGAGCTGGAAACCATCAACATTCTGTATGTTACCGACCCCACCCGCCATCTGTTGGGCGTGCTGTCCGTGCGTGATCTGCTGTTAGCCGACGAAAACGATCGCATCGAAAATATCATGGACCCCAATGTGGTGTGGGCTCGCACCATGGACGATAAGGAAGATGTAGCGCAGGCCCTGCGCAAATATGACTTCCTGGCCCTGCCCATTGTGGACATGGAGCAGCGTCTGGTGGGTATTGTCACGGTCGACGATGCAATGGACGTTATCGAAGAAGAGACCACGGAGGACTTCGAAAAGATGGCAGCTATGCTGCCCTCGGATAAACCCTATCTGCGTTCCGGTATTTCGGAAACATGGCGAGCTCGTCTGCCGTGGCTGATGATTTTGATGCTCTCCGCCACCTTTACCGGCATGATTTTGAACCACTACGAAAGCGCACTGGCCGCTTGTTTGGTCTTGAACGCCTATATTCCCATGCTATCCGGCACGGGCGGTAACTCCGGCACCCAGGCCTCCGTTGCTGTGATCCGTGCTTTGAGCTTGGGCGAGGTGGACTTTTCGGATGTACTGAAGGTGCTGTGGAAAGAGCTGCGAGTGGCGTTTTTGTGCGGTCTGTGTCTGGCAGCCGCCAACTTCGTGAAAATGCAGCTTGTGGACCGTATGCTGCTGGGTAACAGTGCTATTAGCCTATCTGTTTGCGCCGTAGTGTGCCTGACGATCATGTTCGTGGTAATTTTTGCCAAGTGCGTAGGCTGCAGCCTGCCTCTTTTGGCAGATAAAATCGGCCTTGACCCGGCGGTCATGGCAAGTCCCTTCATCACCACCGTGGTGGATGCCACTTCTCTGTTGATCTACTTCCAGTTTGCATCCCACATTTTGCATATCTAACCAAAATTTCACAAAAGAATATTCCCTGCATTTGCAGGACAAAATAAAGTCAGGCTTTTTTGCCTGACTTTATTTTTTATCAGGAGGACAACACCATGAACAGAGATTGTACCAATGACGGCTGCCACTGCACACCCAACTCTTCTATCAACTGCTCTGTGACAAGCTGCGCACATCACTGCAAGGATGTAAACCTGTGTGGTCTGGACAGCATTCAGGTGGGCACTCACGAAACCCATCCTTCTCAGGACCAGTGCACTGACTGCCAGAGCTTCAAGAAGATCTAACGGTCGGTTGTACCACGGCGGACGGATCACCCTCTCTCCGTCCGCTACATAAAAAGGGAGGTAGAGGCGTGACAAAGCAGTGGAAATTGCGTTTTTCCGGCATGGCAGGCGGTTTGGTAAACGGTCTGTTCGGCGGTGGCGGTGGCATGGTCCTGGTCCCGCTTTTGAGCAAGTGGTGCCATTTGGAGGAAAAGAAATCCCTTGCCACCTGCGTGGCGGTCATCTTTCCATTCTGTGCATTGAGTGCCGCCATCTATATCTTTCGCATCGACTTTGATTGGTTGTCGGCGCTGCCGTATTTGTTGGGTGGCTTAGTGGGCGGCTTTGTGGGCGGAAAGCTTTTCACCCATGTGCCGTCCATCTGGCTGCGGCGCATTTTTGCGGCATTTCTTCTTTACGGAGGTGTTCGTTACCTCTTATGAAAGATTTTGTTTTACCGCTGCTGGTAGGCTGTGCTACCGGAATTTTATCGGCATGGGGCGTAGGCGGCGGAACGCTGCTGCTGGTGGTGATGACGCTGTTTTTAGGCGTGGATCAACCCACTGCCCGAGCCATCAATTTACTGTACTTTCTTCCCACCGCCGGCATGGGGCTGATCTATCACAGAAAGAACGATCTTCTCGACCGTCCCGCCCTCCGTTACGCCATTCCCTTAGGTGTGGCAGTTTCTGCCGGCGCCGCATTTTTAGCCACCGCCATAGATACCGACTGGCTGCGCCGAGGCTTTGGCATCTATCTGCTGATCATGGGCGCTATTATGTTGTTTGATAAAAAGAATGAAAGCAGGGGGTAAGCATTGCTTACATCCTGCTTTCATCATAGTTTTAATTTTTACTGGCTTGCAGCACTACATCTACATCCATGATTTTGCCGTCACGCTGAATGGTCAGCTTCACTGTGTCACCTACCACATGGCTGCGCCGCACCACCAGCAGATCGCCGGTATCGTGCAGCTCCACGCCATCAGCCTTCAGGACCACATCACCGGGCTGAATGCCGGCTTTCTTTGCGCCCGAATCGTTTGCGACTTCGTACACCGTTACCGCTGTCATGCCGTCACCCTGCTCGGTGACCACCGTGATACCAATAGCGGGTGCGCCACGATACTCACCGTAGGCGATCAGGTCATTGACCACATAGAACACATCGCTGATGGGCAAAGCAAATCCCAAGCCCTCAACGGTAGCTTCTTTCGTCATTTCTTTGCTCAGACCTTTGTTGCCCATTTTCAGCGTATTCATGCCGATCACCTGACCGTATTGATTGATCAGTGGGCCGCCGGAATTGCCGTTATTCAGTGCCGCATTGGTCTGAATCACGCACATGGTTTTGCCATCCACTGTCAACTGACGGCTGACAGCGGAAATGATACCGTCGGTCAGTGTACCACGCAGTTCTAAGCCAAGGGGATTGCCAATGGCGTATACAGCTTCGCCTACCTGCGCACGATCGGAATTTCCGAACTCCGCTACCGGCAGGTCTTTTGCATCCACCGCTTTCAAAACAGCCACATCCTCATTGGTATCCATGCCCACCAACTCAACATCATAGCTTCTGCCGTCGCTCAATGCTACCCAGCAGTGTTTTCCGCCGGATACCACATGGGCATTGGTGAGGATATAGCCATCCTCTGTCATGATGATACCTGTGCCGACACTGGCGCCTTCCTCCAGTTCTGCCATAACAGTGACTGTAGCCGGGCACACCTTGGCAAATACCTGTTGGGCGTTCAATATTTCGCTCTGTGCGTCAACAATGCTCATGCGTGTATCGCGCTTACCCTTATAACGTTCTATACTGGTTTTCTTTTCGCCGAAGATATCCACAATGCTGCTGGCACCGCCGTCGTCGGACGGTTTGTCGTTTTGTCGCATGGTGCCTGCCACTTTCAGCACCAACACCACCAGAATTGCCAGCAGCACGGTGCAGCCCACGCAGATCCATGTGATGCGCCGACGGCGTTTTTTCTCTTGTCTGGCGGCCTCATGCCATATATTTTTCTCGGGCATCGTAGACTCCGTGCCACCGTGGGAATAGGTCAAAACGACTTCTCGTTCTTGTGGAGTATCCCAATTATTGTTTTCTTCCATTGCGTTGTTGTCCTTTCCCGTTATTGCTGCCAGCCTCCGGCTAATTGCACCGTAAAGCTGAATTCAGTCACGCCATCCACGCTGCTGACGCTGATTTTTTCCTTATGCTGATCCAAAATGGTCTTCACCACATAAAGGCCCAATCCGTAACCGTCTTTGTCCACGCTGCGTGATTTATCCGACTTGTGGAATCGTTCAAACAGCAGGGGGATCTCTTCCGCCGGAATGGTGCTGCCGGTATTGCGAACCGTAACGATTGCCTTATCGCTATTGGTCACGAGTCCCAAATACAGCGTGGAGTCGGGTATGGCGAACTTAGTGGCATTTTCCAGCAGATTGTAAATCACCTGCGTGATCAATTCATTGTCACCCTCTACAAAAACCGGAGCATCGGGAATATCTGCCGTTACATCCAACTCACGGTCGATGATCTTCTGCTCCATGCTCAGAAGTGAAATACGCATGCTTTCGCACAGGTCAAAGCGTTCTTTCTTCATCTCCTGAGATTGCAGGCGTGAAATATCCAACATGCGGCGCACCAATCGGGAGAGACGATGGCTCTCATCGGAAATGATCTGCAAATATTGCTTTTCACGCTCCGCCGGAATGGTGCCGTCCAGAATACCGTCCGTGTAACCGGCGATGGTGGTCATGGGTGTTTTCAATTCGTGGGATACATTGGCGATGAAGTCACGGCGCTGTCGCTCCGTTTCCGCCAGACTATCTGCCATAAGGTTAAAGGAATTGGCCAATTCGCTGATCTCATCGTCACGGCCACTGTCCATCATGCGGATGTCAAAATTGCCGTCGGCATAGGCACGGGTGGCCTGCACCATTTCCTGAATAGGTTGAATTTGTCGCATCGATGTAATGGAGCTTGCCAAAAATGAAATCAGCAGCACGATGCCGGCCGTCATAGAGAACAGCGCAATAAACGAGCGCCACATTCCCATCAGCTTGGTGCCGTCCATCACAGAAATCACCATGCCTACCGGCTGGTCATCGGACACCATGGGCACGCCCACCACAAACTGTTTCTTCTCATAGAGTTCGCCTAAATTACTGCGACCTTCGTAGTCGCCATCCTCGGTCAGGATTTCGCCGGTGATCTCCTGCGGAATGGACACCACCTTGCCCACCAGATTTTCATCGGTGGTCAGCACCACATACCCGTCCTGATTGCAGATCAGGAAATTTGCATCGGACATCATGGCCGCCACGCTGGTCATAGAGCGCAGCACATCGTCCTGACTCAGATCTTCCATGGGATCGTTGTTGATATACCGCACGGACAGATCAGCAATCAACTGTGCACGCTCACGCATTTCACCGCGCTTTTCCGCCACAGTATAGGTGTAGCTGATGGCAAAAAATGACATACCCAGCAGCAGCATGGTCAAAAGCACCATACCTGCCGTCAACAAAAGTTGCTGACCGTACAGACTTTGCAGCCTTGCTTTTATCTTTTTCATTTTACCTCAAACTTATAACCCACGCCCCACACGGTTTTCAGTGCCCACTGATCGGACACATTTTCCACCTTTTCACGCAGGCGCTTAATGTGTACATCCACCGTGCGGCTATCGCCGAAATAGTCAAAGCCCCAAACCTCATCCAGAAGCTGATTGCGGGTATACACACGGTTGGGTGTCGATGCCAAATGGTACAAAAGCTCCAGCTCTTTGGGCGGTGTGTCAATCTTCTTGCCGTCCACCAGTAGCTCATAGCTATCCAGATTGATCACCAGCTTGTCGAATGTCAGTTTTTTCTTGGTGTCATCGGGGATCTCACTGCGGCGCAGCACCGCATTGATGCGAGCCATCAGCTCTTTCATCTCAAAGGGTTTCACCAAATAGTCATCGGCGCCCATCTCCAAACCGGTGATGCGGTCGCTGACATCGCCCTTTGCCGTGAGCATGATGATGGGCGTTTTTGCCTTTTCACGGATATGGGCGCACACGCCCCAACCATCCAACACCGGCAGCATAATATCCAGCAGCACCATATCCGGCTCCTGCTCATCAAATTGCTCCACAGCCTTACCGCCGTCATAGGCAATACGCACCTCGAAGCCCTCTTTTTCCAAATACATGCGGATCAAATCAGAAATATTATGGTCATCTTCCACCACCAAAATGTTGCGTGCCATTCCAATTTCCTCCTATTTGCTATTTCTTGCGGATTTTACATCTATTATATTGCCTTTTCATCTTTTTTCCTAAACTTTTTGTGAATAATAGTATAGCACGCTTTCCCATCTTTGTATAGTTTTAACTCATACCGCCGATTTCCACATCGGTGTAATACCACTGCAGGATCTCCTGCCAGGTTTTTCCCTCTGCCGCCAGTTCATTGGCACCGTACTGACTCATTCCCACGCCATGTCCATAGCCGGTCACATGAAACACCACCTCATCGCCATCCGTTTCTACCTCAAAGCAGGCGGAGCGCAGGGAAAACACGCTGCGCACCTGCGCACCGGTCAGCTTAACGCCGCCGATAGTGATGCTCTCCACACGACCGGAGTCATTTTCTTTGCGCCCCGTGATCCAGTCGCTGACGCTGCCGCTCAGATCTGCATTGGGGTAAGCAGCACACAGCCGCTGACGGAACTCCTCCGCCGAAAAGGTATTGACACTGTAGAAATTCGGCACACTGTCGCTATTTTCAGGGCTCTTTACACTGGTGAGATAGGGCAGACTATCTACCCATACATCGTCGCAATTGGCTGTTCTGCCGGCAGAGGAGGAGTGAAAGGCTGCCAAAATCGGCTGTCCATTATACAGCACGATCTGCCCATCGGTGTTTTTCACCGCTTGTTGGATCTTTTTATTGTACTTTTTGAAATCGCTGCCCCACTTTTTCTTGGCATCGCTCTCGCTTAAAAAAGCATTGCAGCAAAGGGGTGACATGCACACATCTGCTTTGGGATGGCTCTTTTTCCTGCCGTTTGCCATCTGGTAGCAGATATAGGTGCGCTCCGCCACAGCCTGCGCCTCCAGTGCCGCCGGCTCAAAGGTAGCCGGCATCTCGCCACGCACCACGCCGGTCAGGTATTCCGCCATTGTCATTTTCACGGTTTTCTTGCCGTTATAGACACGCAGCATTTTGTCGGCATCATCCACGCCCTTTGCTTTCGACTGTTCGGCTTCCGGCTGTTTTTCAGGAGATTCCTCCGTTTTGGTTTCATAACGCAGCTCTTGTTTTTCCGCCGCCGGTGCATTGTCCCCGATCAGCAAACAAGGTGCCGCAAACAATAGGATCATTAATACGATTGCCGCCGATAAGGCTTGTTTCATTTGTCGCACTTCCTTTCACGCAACTGTATGCGAAAGGCACGGCAAATATACAAAAACCGGCAGGCAACTGCCTGCCGGTTAAACCGTTTAACGCATATTCTTGAAAAAATCCTGCAGCACCTTGCGACATTCTTCCCGCAAAATACCACCCACCAACTGCGGTCTGTGGGGGAACCGCTCCATAAACAGATTGATCACGCCGCCGCAGGCGCCCATGGCATCATCCCGTGCGCCGTAGTAGACCCGATGGATGCGTGCGTTGATTATGGCGCCGGCACACATGGGGCACGGTTCCAGCGTAACATAAAGGTCGCAGCTGTCCAAACGCCATGAGCCGAGATGCGCATTGGCCTGCGCCATAGCCTCCATCTCTGCATGGGAATACACCGCCTGCTTTTCCTCACGGCGATTTCTGCCACGACCGATGATTATGCCGTCCTTGACGATCACGCAGCCCACCGGCACTTCTCCGCATGCGGCGGCTTCCTGCGCCAAGTGCAGTGCCTCGTTCATATAATCCTGATGCGTCATAGTCCATTCCTTTCTGTGGAAAAAATCCACACTTTGGTTTAAGGGGCGGCATATTTGTCCAAACTAATCGTAAAATGAAATAGCGGGCTTCGCTCGCCATAGGAGGGAACATCATGGCAAAACGCCACACATCCGACTTCACACCCACTGTACAAGATCTGCACGAGGAGCTTCGCCTTGCCCAGCAGGCACTGCAAACGGCATACGATCAATTCAACTATGCCGATGACCCGGTGCTGGTGGAGGCGTGCATCTACGAGATCAAGGCCACGCAGGCTCGATACGACTATCTTCTGCGCCGCATCAAGCTTCTTTCCGGTCGACCTGTAGCAATGCGTCACGGCGCCGTCAGTGCAGCATCACCATGTGTGGCGGCGTCTGCAACGAAAGGAGGCAAAATTTGTCCGTCGTAGAAAAAGTATCTTTGGGGCTGGTGATCCTCTTTTTACTGGTCGCTGCAGCACGATTGTTCAAAACACCGCTGAAAATGGCCCTGCGCTTACTGCTGAACTCCGCACTGGGCTACGGCGCCATGTATCTGGTCAATCTGACCACGGCGCTGACCGGTATTTCCATGGGAATGAGCTTATGCAATGTTCTTGTGGTGGGTATCTTGGGCATACCGGGCTTTTTTCTCCTGCTGTTGGTGCAATGGGTGCTGCTGTGACTACATAGAAAAGCGTCTGTCGTCTTGACGATGGGCGCTTTTTTATCGTTCCTCTCCGTCTATGCGCCAGCCATATAGGGGATAGCGCTGTATGGCGCCAAAAATCTTCTTTTTCAGATTGGGATATGTTGTTTCCAGGTTCTCGATCAGATCCTTCACCTCTTGCCGGCGGCTGTTGCCGTCTGCGGGGCACTCATTGTGCACCACCGGCAGCTCCAGTTTTTCCACCGTGCGGCGCACCTCGTCCTCCGTGCAATACAGCAGCGGTCGGATCTGCGTCACATCGGTGCGGTCCAGATATGTCACCGGCTGAAAGCAGCCAATGCGCCCTTCAAACAGCAAATTCATCAGCATGGTTTCAATGGCATCGTCATAGTGATGCCCCAGTGCGATCTTGTGAATGCCCCGCTGAGTGATGGCGGTATTCAGGCTGCCTCTGCGCATTTTGGCGCATAGGGAGCAGGGATTTTTCTCCTTACGCTCTTCAAATACGATCTGATAGACCGGCACTTGAATGCGGGTGTAGGGCACCTCCAACTCTTTGCACAGCTCGGCCACCCGGTCGAAGTTCATGCCGGGCATGCCGGTTTCCAGCGTAATGGCCTCCAGTTGGAACGGCACCGGATAAAAGCGGCGCAGCTGTGCCAGTGCCACCAGCGTCAGCAGGCTGTCCTTTCCGCCGCTGACACCCACGGCAATGGTTTCGTTCGGCTCGATCATGCGATAATCCTCCACACAGCGGCGAACCAGTCCTAAAATGTGCTGCATATATTAAAATCCTCCGAAATCAAAATTGCGTTTGAAGAAAATGAGAGAAAACAAGAGAAAACAAGAGAAAACATTAGATGTTTTTATGATAAATTAAAATGATATTGACAAATCTATGCAAAAATGATATAAATATCCTTGCGTGTTTGATGCGTTTTCTCTCCCTCGATTGTAGCAAGGGAGTTTGAAAAAGTAAAGCAATACATTATATAAATTTGGAGGAAAACACAATGTCCACTTTCATGGCAAACAAGGCCAACATTGAGCGCAAGTGGTACGTCGTCGATGCAGCCGGCAAGCCCCTGGGCAAGACCGCTGTGATCGTCGCTGACTTGCTGCGCGGCAAGGGCAAGGTCACTTACACCCCGCACGCTGACTGCGGCGACAACGTTATCGTCATCAACGCCGGCAAGGCTATCCTGACCGGTAACAAGATGGAGCAGAAGTACTATCGCACCCACTCCGGTTGGGTTGGCGGCCTGAAGGAGACCAAGTATCGTATCCTGATGGAGGAGAAGCCCGAAGTCGCTATGCGCGTGGCAGTTCGTGGCATGATGCCCCGTAACACCGTCACCAAGGATTCTCTGAAGCGTCTGCACATCTATGCTGGTGAGAACCACGAGCATCAGGCCCAGAAGCCCGAGTTGGTTAAGTAAGGAGGAAAAGAAGAATGTATCAGTCTAAGAATCCCTATATGTACGGCACTGGCCGTCGTAAGTCCTCTGTGGCTCGCGTTCGTCTGTTCCCCAACGGCACCGGCAAGATCACCATCAACGGCCGTGATATCGACGATTATTTCGGTCTGGAGACCTTGAAGATGGTCGTCCGTCAGCCCCTGAACACAACCGAGACCCTGGGTAAGGTCGACATCGTTGCTACCGTCGAGGGCGGCGGTGTATCCGGTCAGGCTGGCGCTCTGCGTCATGGTATCAGCCGCGCTCTGCTGCTGGTCAATCCTGACTATCGTCCCCTGCTGAAGAAGGCTGGCTTCCTGACTCGCGATCCTCGTATGAAGGAGCGTAAGAAGTACGGTTTGAAGGCCGCTCGTCGCGCACCTCAGTTCTCCAAGCGTTAATTTACGATTGGTATTTACAAGAAGGCTTCTGTTTATGGCAGAAGCCTTCTTTTTCATGGCAGATGGAGCACCGAGTTGTCCTTGCGGCATAGCCGCTGTGCCAGTTCTCCAAGCGCTGATATTAATCCAAATACACATCAAAGGGTCCGGTTGCGCTTTCATCCGTGTGCCTGATGGTTTTATCAAGATGTTTAGATGCTTTTTTCAGCTGTGCAGCAGGGATAAACGCCTAAATAAACGAAAGATTTTACAATAAGTTTACAGATAGGCTATTTAGTTAGCCGGAAAAGGAGGTACTATCCGTGAAAAAAGAAAACATTAGCAATCTGACAACAGAAAAAACAGAATTAAAACGCGAAATTGGCGCATTCGGCGGTGTGAGTATTATCGGCGGCATTATGATCGGTTCCGGTATATTCTATCTGGGCGCCTATGTCTTGGAGCGTGTAGGCATGAACAGTGGTCTGGCTCTGCTCTGCTGGATCATCGGCGGTCTCATCTCCCTGTTTGGTGGCCTGGCTTATGCCGAAATGGGTGCGGCAATGCCCCAGTCCGGTGGCCGTATCGTCTACCTGAACGAGGCTTATCATCCCGTGGTGGGCTTCATGGCAGGCTTCGTAGATTGGCTGATCGCAGGCCCCGGCTCTGTAGCAGCTGTGGCTCTGGCACTGGTAGGTGTGTTCCAGCCCATGCTCGGTATGAGCGATTTCGGCTGCAAGATTGCCGCCATCGTGCTGATCATCGGTATTACTGCTTACAACCTGGTCGGCGTTAAGCTGGCTTCCGTGGTACAGAATGTTTCCATGATCGCCAAACTGGTGCCCGTTGGCATTATCCTGCTGGCCGCTCTGTTCATCGGCCATGTTTCCCCCGATCTGTCCTTTGCTTCTGCCGGCGTCTATGCCGCAGAGAACAACACCAATGTACTCAGCATGATCGCATTGGCCGTTGTGGCATCCCTGTGGGCCTATGAGGGCTGGACTAACCTGAACACCGTGGCAGAAGAAATGCGTAACCCTCGCAAGAACCTGCCCTTGGCACTGATTATCGGTATCGGCGGTGTAGCTATCCTGTATACACTCTTCAACTTCGCTATCATGAAGGTTCTGCCTCACGATGAAATCGTTGCCATGATCGGTTCCGGCGACTTGTATCTGGGTACCGCCGTGGCTAAGAAGCTGCTGGGCAACTTTGGCGCTGCTATTGTTACTATCGGTATGGTTCTGGCTATGTTCGGCTGCCTGAACGGCTTGATTCTGGCTCAGCCCAGAATGTACTACGCCATGGCAAAGGAAGGCCACTTCTTCAAGAGCTTTACCAAGCTGAACAAGGCAAAGACTCCTTCCACTGCCATTATCGTTCAGGCTATTATCTCCATCGCTCTGGTAATGCTGCGTAACCTGGGCCAGCTGACCGACATGGTGGTGCTGAGCAACATGCTGTTCAATGTGCTGATTGTTCTGGCTGTTCCCATCCTGCGTAAGAAGTTCCCCAACATCGAGCGTCCTTACAAGGTATGGCTTTATCCCGTGTCCATCATTGTAACCGCCATCATCTTCTTGGCTCTGTTTGTCAACTCCGCTATTGAAGATCCCGTCCTGGGCTCTATCGGCTTCAGCGTACCCGCCCTCGGCGCCATCGTCTACTGGATCTTTGACAGAAAACTGAAAAAAGAGGCTAACAATGGCTGAGCTTTACTATAACGCAAAGGTCTATGTCGAAAAAGGCCATTATGAGCAGGCTGTTCTGGTAGAGGATGGCATCATCCGCCAAGTCGGCAGCAGCGAGGAGTTGCTGGCTGGCGTGACAGCAGATACAGCTTGTGTTGACTGCGGTGGTCGGACAATGATCCCCGGTCTGAACGATTCCCACATGCATTTTACACAGTTCAGTGAAACGCTGAATCAGGCACAGATTTCCGAAGTGACTTCCATTGAAGAGTTGATTGAAGTGTGCCGCAAGTTTGCTGCTGAGCATCCTAACCGTGTGAAAAACGGACTGCATGCACTCGGATGGAATCAGGATTATTTTACCAACGGTGATCGACTGCCTGATCGTCATGATCTGGACAAGATCAGCACAGAATACCCCATCGTATTGGAGCGTGTTTGTGGTCATATTGTTTCCACCAACAGCAAAATTATTGAAATGCTGCAAGAAAGCGGCGACATTGCCGAGTGCAAGGACGGCGATTATCTGACCGATGAAAACGGCGTTCCCAATGGTATTTTCACCGGTAACGGCTGCAACATTGCCAAGAAACTGATTCCCGACTTTACCATGGAGGAGCGGCACGAGTTTATGGTAGATACCATGGATTATGCTGTTGCCCACGGTCTGACCAGTGTGCAGAGCAATGATGTGGGCACGACATTTCTGGATGCACCCGCTGCATTCCGTCTGCTGCATGACATGTACAACAACGGCGAGGGAAAGCTCCGTTATCGCCATCAGGTATGCTTCAATAACCTGAAGGATTTTGAAGAGTGCCTGACGCAGGGCGAGTATGCTACCGGCGAGTACAAGGAAGGCTCCTGGCTCACTTTGGGACCGCTGAAGCTGTTTAAGGACGGCAGTCTGGGCGCCCGCACGGGTCTTATGACCAACGGGTATGTAGGTGACCGTGATAATCATGGTTTGGAGTGGATCAGCACAGAGGATATGGATCGTTTCTGCCAGTTGGCAAAGGAACATAATCTGCAAGTGGTGACACACTGCATCGGTGATGAGGCGGTACGCCGCACCGTGGACTGCTATGAGCGTGCTTTCGTGGATGGCAAGAACAAGCTTCGCCATGCGGTAGTGCATTGTCAGATCACAGATCGTGCACTCCTTGAACGCATTGCTAAGGATGATGTGTTGGTGTTCGCCCAGCCCATTTTCCTCGATTACGATATGAACATCGTTGAAAAGCTGTGCGGTAAGGAGCTTGCGTCCACATCCTATGCCTTTGGAACGCTGCTTCGCATGGGTGTGCATCTGTCCTACGGTACGGACTGCCCGGTGGAGGATTGCAATCCCTTCCCCAACATCTACATGGCGGTGACCCGCAAGGATAAGCAGGGCCAGCCGGAGGGCGGTTTCTATCCCAACGAGTGTGTTGATGTGGAAACAGCTATCGACGCCTACACCCTGGAAAGTGCTTACGCTGAGTTCCAGGAGGATGTAAAGGGTCGTTTGAAGCCCGGCTACTATGCCGATATGGTTTTGCTCGATCAGGACATCTTCACCGTAGATCCCATGAAGATAAAGGATATCCTGCCTGTCATGACAATCGTCGGCGGCAAGGTGGTTTATCAGAAATAAGCACAATATATAACAATAATTGGCTGCCCGTTTCAGCGAGCTTGTTCGCACGCCCTGATCGGGCAGCCTCTTTTTCATACAGGTGCTGTGTTTATCACAGCGCCGGATGAATAGTAAGGAGGAATTCAATTATGGGTGTAGAAAGCAACTATGGTCTGTCATTCGGCTATATGGAGCACGGCGCACGCAATCTGATCACAGATGTGCCGGGTGTTCGTGTGGGTCATGTTACACTGCATGACGGTGAGGTACACACCGGTGTTACGGCTATTATTCCCCATACGGGAGATGTGTTCCACGAGAAATGCCTGGCCGGTGCCCATGTAATCAATGGCTTTGGCAAGAGCATCGGTTTGGTTCAGGTACAGGAACTGGGCACTTTGGAAACCCCGATTTTGCTGACAAATACGCTGTCTGTGGGAACCGTTTCCACCGCACTGGTTGAATATATGCTGGAACGGAATGATGACATTGGTCTGGATGCCGGCACCGTCAATTCCATGGTGATGGAGTGCAATGATGCCCGGCTCAGCGATATTCGTGGCTTGCATGTGACCAAGGAGCATGCACGTGCTGCTCTGGATGCCGCCGCAGAGATTTTCGCAGAAGGCGATGTCGGCGCCGGTGCAGGCATGGTGTGCTATTCCCTCAAGGGCGGTATCGGCTCCGCCTCTCGCCTGTGCCACCTCTACGGCAAAACCTATACTGTAGGTGCGTTGGTCATGACTAACTTTGGTACGCTGCGTGATCTGACCGTGGCAGGCGACCATGTGGGCGAACGTCTTTACCAGCAGGAGCAGTCTGAACTGAAGGACAAAGGCAGCATCATTATCGTGATTGCCACGGATGTGCCGCTGTCCTCACGCCAGTTGGAGCGTGTGGCAAAGCGCACCCAGTCTGGTATTGCCCGCACAGGCGGTATTTCCGGTAACGGCAGCGGTGAAATTGCACTGGCCTTTACCACGGGCAATAAGCTGGCGCATTACAGCAGTGACAAGCTGGAGCAGATTCAGCTTGTGTATGAAGAAGATATTGATGAGGTATTTCGTGCTGCCATTGAGAGTGTAGACGAGGCGATTATCAGCTCCATGCTGCACGCTTCGGCAGTGACAGGTCGTGCAGGCAATCATTACAAGAGCCTGGCAGACCTCTATACCTCCGGAAAATAAAGCGATGGCAGAAAAGAGGTGCGAAGCGTGAAAAAGACAATCGGCATTATTGGCGGTATGGGCCCGCTGGCCACAGCGGATCTGTTCCGGAAAATCATCCATTTGACGGATGCCAGTCGGGATCAGGATTTCCCCCATATCCTGATAGACTGCAATACGAACATTCCTGATCGCACGGCAGCGATTCTCGGTAAAGGAGAGGATCCCGTTCCGCAGTTGGTCCGCTCAGCGCATACGTTGGAAGCAGGCGGAGCAGATGTCTTGATTATGCCCTGTAACACGGCGCATTGGTTTTACGAGTCGGTTTGCAAAGAAACCAGTCTGCCGGTGCTGCATATGCTGCGCCTTACGGCAGAACAGCTATATAACGAAGGCGTTGGTACCGTGGGACTGCTGGCAACTGACGGCACCATACAGACCGGCATATACGAGAATCTCTTTGCCGATCACGGCATAAAGGTCATCAAACCGGATGCTGACGGTCAGCGCCATGTCATGTCAGCCATCTACGACGGTGTAAAAGCCGGGAATCTGGATGCCATTGATGTGTCGGCGCTGCGCCGCATGCTGGATGCCATGATTCATCAGGGTGTCGAGCGCTTCGTGCTGGGCTGCACGGAGCTGCCTATTGTTTTTTCAGAATGCGATTTGCCCTATCCGGTAGCTGATCCGACGCAGATACTGGCCTCTGCGGCTGTCGCTTTTGCGGGATATCCTGTCAAAAAACTGTAAAGGGGAGCAATATGCATATATCAGATAAAAAAGCGGATTGTTTTCGTATCAATCAGAAGCTGGTCACCGATCGGATGGCGCAGCATGGTGTACCCGGATGCAGCTTTGCTTTGATGCAGGACGGAAAGGTAACCTTTTCATCCGAAAACGGCATTCGTAACAGGGATGCTGCTCCCGTAACGGAAGAGACGCTGTTCGAATGTGCATCATTAACGAAACCTCTGTTTGCCGTATTGGCCCTTCAAATGGCAGATAAGGGCCTGTTGTCTCTGGACGAGCCGGTAGCCGTACAGTTGGGAGGCACTCCCTGGTCAGACGACCCCCGTTTCGTAGAAATCACGCCCCGTCATATTCTCAGCCATGGTTCCGGCCTGCCCGACTGGCACAGCCGCCCCATGCCGATGCTTTTTACACCGGGTAAGGCGTATAGCTATTCCGGCGAGGGATACTATCTGTTGCAGCATCTGGTGGAAAAAATCACAGGAAAATCGCTGCCGGAACTGTTTGACGAGTATATTTTTGCGCCGTTTGAGATGAACCGTTCTGCCGTGATATGGACACCTGCGGTGGGAAGCGTCATCGCAGAGGGCAATGACGCCAATGGGCAGGTCTGCCGTGTGAGAGACGCCGTTGACCTCACCGGTAATGCCCCGGAACCCAATGCGGCATGGTCACTGTACTCCTGTGGGGCAGATTATGCAAAATTTGTATGCCGTTTGCTCTGCTGTCGGGGTGGACTGAGCGAAAGCATGTATGCCCAGATGACAACCGTACAGAATACGGCGGATGCCAATATCGCATGGGGTCTGGGCGTCGGCATCGTGCGCAGTAATCCCGATGTGCTGTGGCATTGGGGCGACAACGATGGTTTCAAATCTTTCTGCATTTGGGATAAGTCGACAGGTGACGGTCTTACGGTGATCACAAACAGCGATAATGGCCTATCCTTGTGCTACGATCTGGTGGCAGAACTGACCGACATAGATGATCTTAAAAGTATTGCTGCATTTATCGAAACGGCAGAGTAGCAGGCCTTTTATTTGGAAATAGGATATGCTATAATGAGTCTCATAAATATGCGCCGCAAAGATGGGAGCAAATGACATGGATCAAAGAGATATTCTTATTGAAAATGGGAAAATTTTATGCATGGACGGAACCACATGCGCAGACTGGCTGTTGACTCGAGATGGTAAGGTTGCGCATCTCGGCACGGGAAAATGCAAGGCCGAATACATCTCAAGTACAGTACAGAGAATTGATGCAAAAGGACATACGGTATTGCCCGGATTGATCGATAATCACTTTCAGGTTGTGCGTATCGGCCTCGAATGCGGATATGCAGACTTATCCCATGTACACAATTTTGAGGAAATCGGAGCGGTCATCCGGCGGGAATCGGAAAACCGCAGTGTGATTATGGCATATCATCTGGACAGCAGTTGTCTGGAGGAAAAAGTTTTCCCGGACCGCAAGGTGCTTGACCGCTATTGTGCTGACAAGCCGGTTTTGATCTTTTCTTTGGACTACCATACGATTATGCTCAATACGGTGGGCATTCTGTATTATAAGATTCCCTTTACACTGCCGGGCATCCAAACAGATGAGAACGGCATCCTTACCGGTATTTTTACAAATCAGGCTGAAAACCGACTGGAAAGTAATGTTCTGGATGCCTACTCCTATGATGACTTCGATAAAGCGGCAACCAGTGCAGTGGAAAAAGCCTTTTCCTACGGTCTGACAACTGTGGCAGCCATGGAGTGCCGTGGAGCTCAGGCTGAGCAGAATCCATTGCGCACCAGTGAATTTCTGGTTCGTTATGGAAGCCGCTATCCCCTGACCATGGAAGTTTTTTACCAGACCACCGACTGTAAGCGTGCCGTGAAACATAAACTGCGGAGAATCGGAGGCGCACTTTATATTGATGGCACCATGGGCGGACGCACGGCAGCGCTTTCTTTCAATTATGCTGATGCGCCGCATAAGCGAGGCTGGGTTTATGTGACGCAGGACGCTCTGACAAATTTTACGATGGAGTGCTGTGAGCATAACCTGCAGATCGGCTTTGACGCAATTGGAGATGCTGCTATTGAGGCAGTACTGCAAGCGTTGGAAACATCTGCAGAGCACTATGATGTGCGGGCTATGCGTCACCGAATAGAGCATGCGGAACTGATTACCCCTGAACAGATGGAACGAGCCAGCCGCCTGGGTGTCATTCTGTGTATGCAGCCTGCCTACGAGGGTATATGGGGATATCCGGGTGGAATGTACCAACAGCGTCTGGGCAGCCACTACGGAACTACCAACTGCCTGCGACGAATCATTGACAGCGGTGTGATGGTTTGCGCAGGCTCCGATCCCCCTATTACTACTCCCAATCCCTTCCTGGGAATTCATTATGCAGTGAATCACCCTATTGCTTCCAATAGCGTAACGCTGTATGAAGCGTTGGAAATGTACACGATCAATGGTGCGCATGCTCTTTTCCTTGAAAAAGAGAAAGGAAGTCTGTGCGAGGGAAAAGATGCGGATATCGTGATTTTGGACTGCGATATTACGCAAATGAATCCACAACGGCTGAAAGAAGTCAAGGTAGATATGACGATCAAAAATGGTCAGGTTGTATTTAACAGGGATGTATAATTATGTTACATATTACATTTATGGGCGAAACCCGGTTCTTGCTGGACGGCGTGGATGTAAGTGATCGAATCAGCAGCAAGGCCACAGCGATTATCGCACTGGTATTGATGAAAGAATCCCAGCAGATGCGCAGAAGCGAAATCATTAACTTCCTGTGGGGGGAAAGCGGAGATGATGCCGCGAAATATAACCTGCGTTTCAATCTTTGGCAAATCAAAAAGGCACTTGTCCAGGAAGACGGCAACTCGCTGTTTCTCGTGACAAAAGATTATGTCAAAGTTAACCCTGAATTCAATTTTTTATGTGACATTCTGGAAATTGAAGAGGCGAACCCGGATGTGATGGACTCCACTCATGAGCTGAATCACTTGCTGTCTCTTTTTCGCGGAGAATTTTTTGAGAATTGTTATTTGCATAACTGCGAAAGCTTTCTCGAACACATTATTCTACGCCGATATTACATGGAAAACCGAAAACTGGCAATCTATCACCGCCTGATTCAGCTATCGTATGAAAAAAAACTTTATGACGACTGCCTGAATGCAATATCTGCCTGCGAGCAAATCGACCCCTATAACGAAAGCATCGTAAAAATCCGTCTGGAAATATTGATTGAGCGTGGTGCATGGAGAGATGCCGCACAATATTACCAGATATTCTACAGTCGACTCCTTCAGGATGTGGGCACGGAGCCATCTCCGGAACTACAGGAATTGAGCAAGCAGTTCCACCTGCAAAAAGCAAAATCAGCGCAGGGAAGTGTTCTGCATCTTGATGTCTACACCATCCCCTCCCTGCCCGGAGGCTGGATGTCACAGGTACTGAAGGCGCTCCATCGAAGCAATCAGGTTAACTGGAATGACTATCTGACGGAGCAGCAGTGCGCCGACCTGTCCTGTTTTCAGCCTGCGATATCTGCGCAGCCTTCGGCATCGGTGCCCATGGTTCGAATCGTGGATGCATTCGTGGAGCTGATCATCAAGCTCTGCACGGCAAATCAGGGGCAAAAGCTGGAGGTTGTGTCGCTTAACGGCGCACCACTGGACAGCCTTAGTCGAGAGGTGGCAGAGATTCTCCAGCACGAATGCGGTGATAAGCTTATCCTGCGATAGGAATGTCACATGCACCTATGCACACATGTATGCTATAATTGCAGCTAAAACAAAATCGTGATGCTCCTGTTCTGCGGGACAATACATTGCAAAAGAACGACCTCTGCCGGTGGCAGAGGTCGTTCTTTACAGCGTCGGTTCAAGTGCATCGATCTGCCGCTGTAGCTCGGACGCAAATTGTGAGATGTGAATTCCGTCGACGAAACGGTGATTGACTTCCAGCGATATGTTCAGTGTCAGCTTTCCGCCGCTTTCCATGTATTTCCCCCAGCTAATGCGAGGGATGTTGTTTTCCAGCTCATGCAGATCGGAAAAATTGTGCGGATGGGTCTGTGCGCTCACGCAAAGTCCCGGCAGGCAGGTAATATAAATCAGGGCATCGGTTTCCAGCGAAGCGTCAATAAACGATTTCTGTGCGGCGCTGTGCCCGGCAATTTGGTATCCATCAGGAAATGCAAGGAACACTTGAAAAAGTCATCTTGCGGTGGTATACTTATTATGTATTTTTGTGTCAAAATACATAATACTTCTATCTCTGTTTCAATATATTGTGGAAGTATTCTGTTTGAAAAGGAGATGTAAAAGTGAAAAAAGTTTATTCATTTATTCTTATGCTGGTGCTGGTAGTTTCCCTGACCGCCACCGCCTTTGCCGCATCCGGCAAAACCTATAAGCTTGGCGATTTGGGCATGAGCATCGAGATTCCCTCCGATTATGTTGTATTCACACGGGATACACCCGATGATGATCCCAACCTTGCCGCCTATAAACTCAGCAAGAAGGATCTGTCGGATGTGATGAAGGCAAACAACATCTATTTGAACGCATGGGATAAGGATGTAACTTCCGAGATCGTGGTCACTATGGTGGATAGTTCATTCCAGGATTTCAACCTGCTCAGCGATTCCATGCTCACCAAGATGGTGTCCTCCATTGAGTCCCAATACGCAGACAATGGTGTCTCTATTGAGAAGTATGAAATATATCAGGCCGACCAGGCAAAGTTTTTGAAGCTGTATATTCAGCAGACGGATGACGGTGATGCCATCCCCGGCCTGCAGTATTGCACCGTGTATGACAATAAGTCCATCAACATCACCCTCCACTCCTATTCCGGAAAGATCAGTGCCGCCGATGAAACAGCATTGAAATCCATTGCCGATACGGCTCACTTTGACAAGGATCCCCAAAAGAATGACACGGCAAAAAGCAGTGAAGCTTTCATCTACCAGGATCCGAAATCCGGTGCCGCCTTTACCGTGCCGGCAAACTGGAGCCAGACCGATCTTCCCGATAACAGTGAGTTTTTGGATGTAGCCTTTTCCTCCACCAAGAATCCGGAATTCAGCATTTCCTACGGCAGCAAGGACCTCTGGAGCGAAATGTCTGCAAGCGATAAAAAGGGTCTTTCCCGCTCGGATGTCAATAATACCATGTATACGGCAGAAAAACTGAGCGAAATGCTGAAGTTGGACGGCATAGATGTGTCAACCGTAAAATACGCAGACAAAGAGTATTATGAGTATGTCACCACAACTTCCACCTCCACCTTTGGTCTGAACCTTGACGCTTCCATGACCTGCCTTGTGCGGTTTGAAAACGGTTATGTATATACTTTCCATTTCGTAGGTGATGGCGAAAGCAAGTGTTTCAAAGATTTTGAATTGGTACTCAATAGCGTAACATACCCCTCCTCCATGAGTCTTATGGTTTCCGATCTGTTTACCGACAATCACAGTGTGTTGAGCGTGGTCATCTGTGCGCTGATTGCCGTTCTCGCCTATACTCTGCCTATTCTCATCTACCGCTTTGCCATCAAAAAGCAGCCCATTGAAAAAGCAAGTGCCGTAAAACTGATGCTGGTCTATGGCATCGGTGCTCTGGCTGTTATGGCAGTTCTCTTCTTTGTTGTGCATATTGCCAAGGATATTTGCGTTGCAGCCGCAGCCGCCATTGTGCTGTTGAGCATAGTCAACTATATGCTCCTCACCTGCGGTGCCAATAATAAGTCCGATAACGCAGCAGCTTAAAACGCTGTTACCACCAAAGTCCTTTGCTTATCATTGCAGAAAGGTCCCTGCTCAAGCAGGGGCCTTTCTTTTGCTCAACCGGAACATGAAGTAATTTTTTCCATATTGTATATCTGAAACGGGGACTTTTTGTTCGGCCCCGTCCTTTTTTGCGCTTTTATTCCCAAAAAAACAGCCGCTTTTTTGTGCAAGAGGTAGAAACCTAAAAAATTTTTAGGTTTCCTAAATTTTTTTGTTCCATTTCAGCAAATGTGTGCTATAATGAGCAAAAATCCAATTTTGCTATCACATAATAGGAAAGGAGCACAACATACATGAAGAACAATTTTAAGTACATTATCCATAATAACAGGGACGTCTCCAAGAAGAATCCCGCCAAGGCCAAGGAAATGTTCCCCATCGAGTGCGCTCGTGAGGCGCAGAAGTTTCACCGTCAGATCCCCGGTTACAGCATGACACCATTGGCAGCTCTGCCCAATCTGGCTCACATGCTGGGTTTGGGCGGCATCTATGTCAAGGATGAGTCCCAGCGTCTGCAGATGCGTTCTTTCAAGGTTATGGGCGGCTCTTACGCAGTATATCGTCTGGTCAAGCAAATTTTGAACAAGGAAGATCAGGAGCTGAGCTTTGACTATCTCACCAGTGAGGAGTGCCACAAGGCACTGGGTAACACGGTTTTGTGCTCCGCAACCGACGGTAACCACGGTCGTGGTCTGGCGTGGGCCTGCGAGAAGCTGAACCTGCCCTGCAAGATCTATGTCCACAGCGAAACCAGCCAGGCTCGTATTGATGCCATCGCCAAGTTCGGTGCAGAGGTAACTGTGGTCGCCGGCAATTATGATGATGCTGTCCGCCAGGCTGCCGCTGACGCAAAAGCAAACGGCTGGCATGTGGTGTCCGACACCTCCTGGCCCGGCTATGAGGAAGTCCCCACTTGGATCATGCAGGGTTACAACTCCATTTTGCTGGAGGCACAGGAGCAGTTTGCCGGCATGGGTATCGTGAAGCCCACCCACATTTTCCTGCAGGCCGGTGTTGGTGCCATGGCCGCCAGCGTAGTCGGTTTCTACAGTGCAATGTTCCCCAACGATCCTCCCATGTTCGTCATCGTGGAGCCCGATCAGGCCGCTTGCGTGTATGAGTCTATCGCCGCCGGTGATGGCGAGTGCCACAGCGTTAAGGGCGATTTGAACACCATCATGGCAGGTCTGGCTTGCGGCGATCCCTCTCCCGTGGCGTATGAGATCCTCCGTGATAATGCCGATATCTTCATCCAGGTGCCCGATAACGTCGCTGCCCGTGGTATGCGTATTCTGGGCTGCCCCTTGAACGGCGATCCCATGGTTGTCAGCGGTGAGAGCGGCGCAGTGCCTCTGGGTACTCTGTTCGCTTTGCTGACCGATGAAATCGATCCCGAGTTGAAGGATGTTCTGAATCTGAACGAGGATTCCCGTGTGTTCATGATCAACACGGAGGGCAATACCGATCCGTTCGAATTCCGCAGAATTATCTGGGACGGCGAGAATCCCGTTCCCGAAAACTTCCGTGTCAAGAGAAGCTAAATAAGACGAAATATCCCTCCGGCTATGCCGGAGGGATATTTTTGTCATTCTTTCCACGCACTTTCAATTTTTTCGCGGCACATTGCCTTTACCGCATCGTCAGCAAAAGATGCGTCCACAGCATTGTGCAGCAGCTGCCGCACTTCCGGAGTTGTCAAATGGAATGTTTCTATCAGCTTGCGATACTCATTCTTGATATCCGTGCCGCACACTGCCATATCGTCCGTATTGACGGTAACCGGCACACCCGATTCCATCAACCGGCGCAGGGGATAGTGTTCCATATCCGGATAGATACCGGTGATCAGGTTACTGGTGGGGCAAAGCTCCACGGGGATTTTCTGCTGCGCCAAACGCTGCACCACCTCATCGTCCTCCAAGCTGCGCACGCCATGCCCAATGCGGCATGCACCGAAATCCAATGCAGCAGCCACACTCTGCGCTCCGTCAGCCTCACCGGCATGGATGGTAAAGGGAACTCCCGCATTGCCTGCTGCGGAGAACAGATCCGCAAAGTCCTCTGTGGGATACAGTGCCTCAGCGCCGGCAAGATCCAATGCACAAACTCCCTTGCCGCAAAGTGCCTCTGCCACACGGACGGTTTCCATGTTTGCGCTGTGATTGTTGTCGCCTCGCATGCAGCACAAAATCACACCTGCCGGAATGGGCGCATCTTCCACACCATGCAGTACTGCCTCCACTGCCTGCTGCTGCGTCATGCCTTTTTGGGTGTGGAGCTGTGGTGCAAAGCGTACCTCAGCGTAAATGACCCCGTCAGCCTGCAATTCCGTTAACAGGTTCTTGGTAGCCATGCGCAGTGCCTCAGGTGTTTGCAGCAAGGCGCAGGGAAAACCAAATTTTTCCAGAAACTCATTGAGATCACGGCAATCTTCGCCGGCTTGCAGCTTTTGGCGCAACGCCGCATCGTTGTCAGGTATCGGCAAATCCTGCAGTACCGCCAGTTCTTTGGCTGATGTCACGGAAAGCGATCCGTCCAGATGCAGGTGCAAGTCAATGTAGCAATGTTTCATGGTGTTCTCCTTGTCATATATAGGATAGTCCTATTATAACGGATATTCCCCGTCATTTCCACCGCTTTTTTATAGCCACACGCTGATTTGATGGATTAATATGCACAGCGCCATACCCATACAAGTGGGCAACGCAATCCCTACCGCCGTCCACTTCCAGCTTCCGCTCTCCTTGCGGATGGTCAGGCATGTTGTGCCGCAGGGGAAATGCATCAGGCAAAACACCATCATGCACAGTGCCGTGGTGGTACTCCATCCGTTAGCCATTAAAATATCATGCAGTTGGCCAAGCCCCGTGTATTCCGTCAAGCTGCCCGTTTGAAGATACCCCATCAGCAAAATCGGCAGCACAATTTCATTGGCGGGCAGCCCCAGCACAAATGCCAGCAAAATCATGCCGTCCAATCCCATAAGCTGCCCCAGTGGCTCCAACCAGCCTGCCAAAATGGTCAGCAGCGGCGCACCGTGCCATGTCATGTTGCCCAGCATCCAAATCAGCAACCCTGCCGGTGCCGCTACTGTCAGTGATCGCCCCAACACGAATAGTGTCCGGTCTAACAGTGACCGTACCAGCACCTGCCCCCACTGCGGCAGACGATAGGGCGGTAGTTCCAATATAAAAGAGGACGCTTCGCCACGCAGTAATGTGGAGGAGAGGAATTTTGAGGAGAGCCATGTCATCGCTACAGCAAATAAAATCACGCACAGAAAAATTGCCGTGGCCAGCACAGACCGACCCAATCCCATGCTGCCACCTAAGAAAAACAGTGTAATCAGCGCAATCAGCGTGGGAAACCGTCCATTGCAAGGCACAAAGCAGTTGGTCAGCATCGCCACCAACCGTTCCCGTGGGCTGTCGATAATGCGGCAGCCGGTGACGCCGCATGCATTGCAGCCAAATCCCATGCACATGGTCAGACTTTGCCTGCCGTGAGCGCCGGCGGCTCGAAAAAATCGATCCAAGTTGAATGCCAACCGAGGCAAATATCCTATGTCCTCCAACAGCGTGAAGAGCGGAAAGAAAATGGCCATCGGCGGCAGCATCACCGATACTACCCATGCTACCGTGCGGTAAATGCCATCGACTATAGCACCTTGTACCCACCATGGCGTACCGTCCAGGAGCCTGCGCAGCGGCTCTTGTAAACCCATCAACCATCGGCTCAACAGTTCAGACGGCGCATTGGCGCCCCAAATGGTGATGAAAAACACTACCGCCAGTAAAAGCAGCATCATGGGAATTCCCGTGCGCCGTGATGTTACCAAGCGATCCCAACATCGATCCCGCCGATGTGCCTTTTCGGTGCTGTATTGGCTGCATTTTCGCCCGATTTCATCGGCACACTGCATCTGCGTGGTGGTGATGGCCTCCGCCACGGCATCAGCTCCCTGCAATAGACGCAGCGCCGCCACACCCCGATCACGATCCGGCAGCAATGCCTCCACCGCAGGCGGATAGGAAACGCTCCATTGCTGCGCTTTCTTTGCCTGCGCTGCCCGGCACACGGCATCCTGCAATTCCTCCATGCCAATGCCTCGCCGTGCCGCCGTTCCCACCACCGATACATCCAGCGCCTGACTGAGAACGTCTAAATCGGGGGCAATTCCTTTTTTCTTTGCCTCATCCAGAAGATTGACACACAATACCATGCGTGGTGCAATCTGCCGCACCTGCAATGCCAGATGCAGATTGCGCCGCAGGCAGGTGGCATCTGCCACCACCAGTACCACATCTGCCTCGTTGGATGCGATAAAATCCCGTGTCACCTCTTCCTCCGGTGATTCGGCACGCAGGGAGTAAGTGCCGGGCAAATCTACCAAGCGGAATGTATGTTCCTGATAGGTATAGGTTCCCACTGCCTGCGCCACGGTTTTTCCCGGCCAGTTGCCGGTATGCTGGTGCAGACCTGTCAGGCCGTTAAATACCGTGGACTTGCCTACATTGGGATTTCCCACCAAAGCCACTGTGTATGTACTCATGTCCGTTACTCCTCTCCACCGATACGCTCGATGCAGTGTATGCGCTCACCGGGCAATGGGTGCGACTATTTCATGCGCCGTCGCATATCATAGCATGAGGTGTTGTGCATGATCATTCATATCGTTTCCGCCGGAGAAAATATCTACTCCATTGCGCAGGAATATGACGTTTCCGCCGAGCTTTTACAGCGGCAAAATCAGTTGCCGGATGACGGCGCACTGGTCGTCGGGCAGGCATTGGTGGTTTATAATGATGCCCAAATCCATGTGGTATCGCCGGGTGACACATTGGACTCCATTGCCCGGCAATATGGCATCAGCGTAAAGCAGCTCTACCGCAACAATTATTTCCTGCTGGGGCAAAATGAATTGGCACCCGGCGAAGAATTAGTCATTTCACTACCGGACGAAAAGCGTGGCGTATTGGGCGTGAACGGCTACGCCTATCCTTTTATCGAACCGTTACTGCTGGATCAGGAGCTGCCCTATATGACATATCTCACGCCCTTTACATACGGTTTCACACCCGATGGTGACTTGTTACAGCTTCCGGATGTCGCTTTGCTGGACAGCGCTCGCCGTTATGGTGTATCGCCGTGGCTGCACTTATCCACCTTGTCGCAAAGCGGCGGATTTGACAGTGGGTTGGCGGTGCAGATTTTGGAAGATCCCGTAGCGCAGGACCGCTTGATCGAGCAATTGGCACAGACGATCTCCGAAAAGGGTTATACCGGTCTTGATGTAGATTTCGAGTTCCTGCCGGGCAGCTACGCTACGGCATATGCCGATTTCATCGCCCGCCTGCGGCAGCGTTTCAATCCCATTGGCCTCACTGTCATCGTGGCGTTAGCACCCAAAACATACGCCCAGCAGCCGGGACTTTTATATGAATCCCACGATTACGCCGCACTGGGGCAAAGTGCCAACGCCGTACTGCTCATGACCTATGAATGGGGCTATACCTATGGCCCGCCTTTGGCGGTTGCTCCACTGCCGCAGGTGAGGCAGGTGCTGCAATATGCGCTGACGGAAATTCCGGCAGATAGGATATTTTTAGGCATCCCCACCTACGGTTACGATTGGCTGCTGCCCTATCAGCAGGGTGTCAGCCGAGCCACATCCCTCTCGCCCCAGCGAGCCATTGCCCTTGCCCGCACCTACGGAGCGGAGATTCAATATGACGAAACGGCCCAAGCGCCTTATTTCCGCTACACCGCACCCGATGGTCGAGAGCACGAGGTGTGGTTCGAAGATGCCCGCAGTGCGCAAGCCAAGCTGGATTTAGCCGTAGATAATCAGCTGCAGGGTGTGGGATTGTGGAATTTGATGCGTGATTTCCCCCAGTTTTACCTGGTGCTCAATGCCCGATATATCATCGAGGATTAACTTGACAACCATGTGGAATCGTGCTAATATTTAGCGTGCTAACTTTTAGCACGCTAAATATTTTGAAGGAGGATCCCGAAATGAAAAAATGTCCTGTGGAAAACATTACCCATTTCGGACCGCTGATGGGATATTGCGACCATCAAGTGCAAAAAGTGATGGTACGCAAGCTGCGGCAATACGATGTAACGCCGATGCAGTGTCGCACGCTGACCTATTTGCACGAGGCCACGCAGGAAGTCAATCAGAAGATGCTGGAAAACTATCTGCTTGTGAAACCCTCCACTGTTAACGGCATTGTGTGCCGTTTGGAGGAGAAAGGCTTTTTGACCCGCCAAAGTAGCCGGGCCGATGGCCGCTGCCGCATTTTAGCATTGACAGATCAGGGCTGTCAGTTTTACAACGAGCTATGCTCCGTGGTGCAAGAGGTCAATGTGCGTCTTGAGCAGGGTTTTACGCCTGAAGAGCTGGCATTGCTGAAGGAATTTTTGCTGCGCATTGCCCATAATTTAACCGAGGAGGAAATGAAATGATCAAACAATTAGCCCCGTATACCAAGGGCTATCGCATTTGGATCCTATGCGGCATCCTCTGCTCCGTTGCAGAGGCCGTGTTAGAGCTGTTGTTGCCCCGAGCCATGAGTGATATCGTGGATATCGGCATCGCCAACGGTGATCGGGCCTACATTTTGGTAACCGGTCTTAAAATGATCGTTTTGGCGCTGTTGGCTTTGGCCGGCGGTGTCGGTGCCGCCGCTTTTGCGGCAAAGGCCGGCATGGGTTTCGGCGCCAATCTTCGTCAGGCGGAGTACGAGCAGGTGCAAAAATTCTCATTCTCTAATATTGAGCACTTTTCCACCGCCTCGCTGATCACCCGTTTGACCAACGATGTGGCATCCATGCAGATGACGCTGTTCATGGGCATGCGCATCATGGTGCGTGCCCCGGTCATGCTGATCACCTCGCTGATCATGGCACTGTCCATTTCACTGCGATTGAGCCGTGTGTTTTTGGTGGTCATACCGCTGCTGATGGTCACGGTGGTCATCGTTATCCGGCGAGTTGGCCCATTCTTCACTTCGCTGCAGGAAGCCACCGACGATCTGAACTTGGTGGTGCAGGAGGACTTGGGTGCGATCCGTGTGGTAAAATCCTTTGTTCGCGAGGAAAAAGAGCGTGAGAAGTTCGCCAAGCGCAACACGCATCTTCGTGATATGGCAGAGCGAGCCTTCGGCTTCGTGGTACTGTTTATGCCGGTCATCATGCTGATCATGGGCGGCACCATTGTGGCAATCATGTGGATCGGCGGTCATTATGTCTATGGCGGCACACTGCTTTCCGGCGATCTGATCGCATTTTTCACCTATGCCAGTGAGATTTTGATCAGCTTGATGATGGTTTCCGCAGTCTTGATGATTCTGACCCGTTCCATCGCCTGCGGCAAGCGTATCATTGCCGTGCTGAACGAAAAGCCGGAGATCACAGACGCTCAGGCAGATCCCCAGCTGCGTGTGGAGAATGGTTCCATTTGTTTCGACCATGTGTCCTTCAAGTATCACAGCACCAGCGAGGCGTGGAATCTTGATGATATCAATTTGGATATCCAATCCGGCATGACTGTTGGTATCATTGGCGGTACCGGCAGTGCCAAAACAACGCTGGTATCTTTGATCCCCCGTCTGTACGAGGCCACGGAGGGCAGCGTATCTGTGGGCGGTCATGATGTCAAGGAGTATACCGTACAAACCCTGCGTGACGCTTGCGCTATGGTGCTGCAAAAGAACACCTTGTTCTCCGGCAGCATCAGTGACAATCTGCGCTGGGGCAATGAGCACGCCACCGACGCAGAAATTCACGAGGCGTGCGCCATGGCTTGCGCCGATGAGTTTATTGACAAGATGCCCGACGGTTATAATACGCACATTGAGCAGGGCGGCACGAATGTGTCCGGCGGACAAAAGCAGCGTCTTTGTATTGCCCGAGCCATTCTGCGTCAGCCCAAGGTGCTGATTTTGGATGACTCCACCTCTGCCGTGGATACCGCCACTGACGCCAGAATCCGCAAGGCGTTGGCATCGGCATTGCCCGGCACCACAAAGCTGATCATTGCCCAGCGCATTACCTCCGTGATGGATGCCGATCTCATTCTGGTGTTGGATGACGGCAAGATCTCCGGATCCGGCACACATGAAGAGCTGATGCGCAGCAATCATATTTACCGAGAGGTATACCAATCCCAGCAGGAAGGAGTGAGCATCGATGGCTAATCACGGAAAAGGCGGCGCAAAGCATGGTTATCAGCGTCCGCAAGATCTCAAGGGCACGATCAGCAAGTTGCTGCGCTATATCAGTTGCTATAAAGGCGCACTGGTTTTGGTGGCGATCTGCCTGGTGTTCAGTTCGGTTGGCTCCATTGCCACCAGCTACATGCTCAAGCCTTTGATCAACAACTACATTTTACCCGGTAACTTCCCCGGACTGCTGAAAATGCTGTTTTTGATGGGTGGTCTGTTTGGTTTCAGCGCACTGTGTTCCTTTGCCTACGCTCGTATCATGGTGCATATTTCTCAGCGCACGGTCGCCAAGATCCGTGAGGATCTGTTTGATAAGCTGCAAACGCTGTCCCTTCGTTACTTTGATACCCATCAAGCCGGCGATCTGATGAGCCGTTTCACCAACGATATTGATACCGTCAGTGAAATGATCAACTCCAGTTTTGCCAGCGTGATTTCCGGCGTATTGACCTTTGTTGGAACGGTGGCCATGATGATCTATCTCAATTGGCTGTTGACACTCATTACCTTTGTGTTTCTTGCGATGATGTTCCTTGTGGTCAAGGTGATCGGTGGCCGCAGCCGTGTGAATTTCCAGCGGCAGCAAACGGCCTTGGGTAATATGAACGGCTATATTGAGGAGATGATCGAGGGTCAAAAGGTCATCAAGGTGTTTAACCACGAGCAAAAGGCCATTGACCAGTTCTCCCAGTTGAATGTAGCATACCGTGATGCCGCCACCCGTGCTCAGGCGTATGCCGGCTCCATGATGCCTGCCATGGGTAACCTGAGTAAGATCAACTACGCCGTCACCTGCTGCGTGGGCGGTCTGTTGGCCATCGGCGGCGTGTTTGATATCGGCTCTTTGGGTGCATACTTGCTGTATGTCAAGCAGGTTTCCCAGCCCATTGCACAGATGAGCCAGCAAATCAATACGATTTTGGCTGCCATCGCCGGTGCTGAGCGCATTTTTGCCGTCATTGATTCCCAGCCGGAAGTGGACGATGGCAAGACCGTTCTCGTCCGTGTGGAGAAAGATGGCGACAAGCTGACGGAAACTAAGCAGCGCACCGGTCGCTGGGCATGGAAAAAGCCGGACGGCACCATGGTCGAGCTGCGTGGTGATGTGCGCTTTGACCATGTGGACTTTTCTTACGATGGCAAAAAGACGATTTTGCACGATGTATCTCTGTATGCTGAGCCTGGTCAGAAGATCGCATTTGTCGGCTCCACCGGTGCCGGTAAGACTACCATCACGAACCTGATCAACCGTTTCTATGATGTGCAGTCCGGCACCATCACCTACGATGGCATCGATGTCAAGGAGATCCGCAAAGAGTCCTTACGCCGCAGCCTCGGCATGGTACTGCAGGATACCCATTTGTTCACCGGTACCATCGCCGATAATATCCGTTACGGCCGCCTGAGTGCCACAGATGAAGAGGTGCGTGCCGCCGCTAAGCTGGCCAACGCCGACACCTTCATCCGCCATCTCCCCAACGGCTATGACACCATGCTCACCGGCGACGGCGGCAATTTGAGTCAGGGTGAGCGCCAACTGTTGGCCATTGCCCGTGCCGCCGTGTCCGATCCACCGGTTCTTATTCTGGATGAGGCTACCTCCTCCATTGATACCCGCACGGAAAAGCTGATCGAGCAGGGCATGGACTCGCTGATGGAAGGCAGAACCGTGTTTGTCATCGCCCACCGTCTGTCCACCGTCCGCAACTCTCAGGCTATTTTGGTACTGGAGCAAGGTCAGATCATTGAGCGTGGCGACCATGAGCAGCTTCTCTCCCAGCATGGACGCTATCACGAACTGTATACCGGCCAAGCCGAATTGGCTTGATGAAAAAAGGAGATTACGCTATGACCATACAGGAATTATGCCAAACCGCTATCGGTATGTTGGATCGTTCCTACTGCCCCTACTCCCATTTCCCTGTGGGTGCGGCACTGGAATGTGCTGACGGCACGGTGTTTACCGGCTGCAATGTGGAAAATGCCGCTTACGGCGCCACTATCTGCGCTGAGCGCACCGCCATTACCAAGGCTGTCAGCGAAGGTTACCGTGACTTCAAGCGCATTGTGATTGCCGGACGATCCGATGATTTTTGTGTTCCCTGCGGCACTTGCCGCCAAGTCATGTTGGAATTTGCACCGGATTTAGAAGTCATCTGTCTCAATGGCAGTGGCGAGTATCACCGCTTCACGCTGCAGGAACTGTTGCCCCACAGCTTCAGCAGCAGCGACCTGAATTGATATTTATATGGATCAAGGCATCGGATGCGCAATGCGTATCCGATGCCTTTTTTCTCACCAAACAGCGCCCGGCACATATACTGACAACGGAGAACAATTCTCCCAATTCAGTCAGAGGAGGTTGGCACGGGCATGATGATCCAACTTCAAAATGCCGCCCTGACATATCAGGCGCCGGACGGAGAAGTGCCGGCACTGCGCGATGTCACCCTTGGCGTGGAGGAGGGCGAATTTTGCAGCATCATCGGACCATCCGGCTGCGGAAAATCCACCCTGCTGTCCGCCATCGCCGGATTGGAGTGCCTGTCCGGCGGCAATGTATGGATCGACGGTCGATCCGTAGAAGAGCAAAAAGAGATCATGGGGCTCATGCCTCAGCAGGATCAGCTGTTTGAATGGCGCAGTATCTGGGATAATGTCACGCTGCCCCTTGCGATCCGTCATGACCGGACCGACGCATCACGGCAGCATGTGCTGGATCTGCTGCGCCGCTATGATTTGGAGGCGTTTAAGGATAAGCGCCCCTCCCAGTTATCCGGCGGAATGCGCCAGCGCTGCGCCTTGATCCGCACCCTGGCATACGATCCGAAAATTCTGCTGTTGGATGAGCCGTTTTCGGCGCTGGACTATCAAACACGGCTAAGCGTATCCGATGACATCTATCGCATCATCCGTGACCAGCAAAAAACAGCGCTTTTGGTGACCCACGATATTTCCGAGGCAATCAGTATGTCTGACCGCATCATCGTGCTGTCGCACCGTCCCGCCACCGTGAAAGCGGAGTTCGACATGGGCGAGTTGAAGGGATTAGACCCTATGTCACGGCGTGACACATCGCAATTCCACACCTTTTTCAATCTCATTTGGAAGGAGCTGGATGTTCATGAATAATGCGCCCCTTTCGCAAGAGCGTCAGCTCTATTTAGCCGCAAAAAGCCGTCGCCGCCGCAAAATTCGTCTATGGCAGATTTTGCTGCTGGTGGCGCTGTTCGCTATTTGGGAGGGTAGCTGCTATTTCGGCTGGACAGATGGCTTCCTGACCAGCAGTCCCAGCCGCATGGCGAGCACCTTTTCCTCCTTGTGGCATTCCGGTGATCTGTGGCTTCACATCGGCACCTCCTGTCTGGAAACGGCTGTCGGCTTCACTGCCGGCACGGTGCTGGGTACACTGGTAGCTATCATTATGTGGTGGTCGGACACGGTGGCGGATATTTTAGATCCATACCTCGTGGTACTCAATGCCCTGCCCAAAACGGCATTAGGCCCCATCTTTATTGTATGGATGGGCGCCGGCATGGGCTCCATCATTGTCATGACGCTGGCGATCTCACTGATCGTCACCATCTTGAACATGTATCAGGGATTTCGCAGTGTAGAGCCGGAAAAGATCCGCTTGATGCGCACGCTGAATGCCACCCGCAGTCAGATATTCTGGATGCTGGTGTTTCCTGCCAATTATGCCACACTGCTCAACACGCTGAAGGTCAATGTGGGACTGTCGTGGGTCGGCGTCATTATGGGTGAGTTTTTGGTCTCGCGTGCCGGTTTAGGCTATCTCATTGTCTATGGCTCGCAGGTATTCAACATGGATCTGGTCATGACCAGCGTGTTGATCCTTGCCGTGTGCGCTGTGGCGATGTACCAATTGGTGCGCTGGCTTGAAAACATATTAAATCATCTTTTGGGGGTAACAACATGAAAAAATGGCTTGCATTGGCCCTGTCGCTGTGTCTGGCAGTCCCGCTTCTGTGTGCTTGCGGCAGCGAGAGGGAAACCGTACAGCTCAATGAGGTCACACATTCCGTGTTCTATGCGCCGCAGTATGTGGCCATGGAGCTTGGTTTTTTCGCTGACGAGGGCTTGGATATCGTGCTGACCAACGGCGGCGGTGCCGACAAGGTGATGACCGCCGTGGTATCCGGTCAGAGCGACATCGGTCTGGCGGGGCCCGAGGCCTGCATCTATGTATACAATCAGGGCAAGGATGACTATCCTGTGATTTTCGGTCAATTGACCAAGCGTGACGGCTCATTTTTGGTAGGTCGCAGCGGTGATGATTTCCATTGGTCTGACCTGAACGGCAAAACAGTCATCGGCGGCCGTGCCGGCGGTGTACCTGAAATGACATTGGAATATGTCATGCGGCACAACGGCGTCATTCCGCAGGAGGACGCCACCGTGGACACCTCCGTGCAGTTCAATATGATGGCAGGCGCCTTCACCGGTGGTCAGGGTGACTATGTGACCTTGTTTGAGCCCACCGCCACCGAGGTGGAAAGTGCCGGTCAGGGTCATATTCTCTGTTCCATCGGTGCTGAGTCCGGTGAAATTCCCTACACGGCGTATTTTGCCAACCAAAGCTATATGGCAGCCCATCCCGACACCATCCAGAGCTTCACCAACGGTATCGCACGAGCCATGACTTGGATCGCCACCCATTCCGATGAAGAAGTCGCTCAGGTGCTGGTCAATCAGTTCCCCGACACCGATGTATCTGTCCTTGCTACAGTGGTAGGTCGCTACCGTGCCATTGACGCATGGAACGCCACACCCGTTATGCAGCAATCCTCTTTGGAGCGTCTGGAAACGGTCATGACCGAAGCCGGCGAGCTGAAAAAGAGCGAGTGGGTAGACTTTTCTAAGCTGGTCAATAATTCGTTCGCCGAAATTGCGCAATGAAAAAATCGGACTGCGTTTGCAGTCCGATTTTTTAATAATCCACTTTCATCAGGCATAAGCCTTGGGGTGGTGCCGTTGGCCCGGCAAGAGCACGCTTGCGTCCTGCCAAGATGTCTGCCACCTGTTCCGGTTGCCATGCACCCCGTCCCACTTCCAGCAGTGTACCCACCAAAATGCGCACCATGTGCTGCAAAAAGCCGTTGCCATGCACCGTAAATGTCACATAGTCCCGCTTACGCCGAATATCGATGGCATCCACTATACGCACAGTGGATTTTTTCATGCGTGGATTGCCGCAAAATGAGGCAAAATCATGTTCGCCGATCAGATACTGCGCCGCCTGACACATTCGCTCTACATCCACATCGTAGTCCAGAATGGTCACATATTTCCGCTCAAACACCGGCTTGACCGTACCCACATAGCAGGTGTAGCGATAGGTCTTGCCACGGGCATTGTATCGGGCATGAAACCGCTCAGCGCAGGGCTTGACCTCCTGCACGGCAATAGACCCGGGCAGATAGCGATTCATATAGTTGCGGATCTCCTCCGGCATTTTTGCGGTCTGCATCACCACATTGGCCACCATACCGCCGGCATGCACACCGGCATCGGTGCGCCCTGCGCCGATGACATTGACTTCCTCGCCGGTCATGGTCTGCAATACCGCCTCAAGCTTACCTTGGATGGTATCTCGTCCCACCTTGCGTTCCCAGCCTGAAAACCGACTTCCGTCATAGGCGATGGTCAACTTATAATTCTGCTTCATATCTGTCACCTTACATCTTCAACTGCTCACGCACACTGCGGCACACACCGTTGGTGGCAAAAATCGAGCCCGGCTTCAACGGGTCGATGGGTGAGCCGTCCAATTGGGTCACCTCTCCACCAGCCTCGGTCAGGATCAAAGAACCTGCCGCAAAATCCCACGGGCTCAATCGGCACTCAAAAAACACCTCGCACCGTCCGGCAGCTACCTGGCAGAAGTCCAGCTCTGCCGACGCCAGGCGTCTGAAGTCCATCCCCATGTCGTAAAGCTGCCGCATCAGCGAAAAGGACAGGTCGGTCAGACTGCGGTCATAGATGGTGGAGCCGCACACCACAAGGGCATGCGCCATATCGTGATCCGTCACATGGATGGGTTTGCCGTTCAGGGTAGCACCATGTCCACGCTGTGCGGCAAACATTTCGTCCACAAAGGGATTGTATACCACGCCGTATTCCACCACGCCCTCATACACCAATGCCACGGCGATGTTGCTGTAATTCAGCGCACGCACAAAGTTGGTGGTGCCGTCGATGGGATCCACCACAAAGGTCCACGGCTTTGTTAGGGTCTGATGCTCGCCCTCTTCGCCGAAAAAGTCCGCCTCAGGCACCAGTGCCGTCAGTTCTTTCTGCAAAAACTGCTGCACCGCCACATCGTACTTTGTCACGAGATCAGATGCGCAGGTTTTTTCCTTGGTTTCTACATCGTGTGCGTTGCGGATCATATCACCTGCACGGCGCACAATGTCCACTATCTGCTGTAATCGCCGGGTCATTTTACCAAAACCTTTCCTGCTGTTGTGCCCATGAAATTGCCGCTCTCCATGGCGACCTCTCCGCCTACGATAACATAATCCATGCCTTGTGACATCTGGCAGGGATCTTCATAGGTGGCGGGCTCATGCAATGCTTCCAAATCAAATATATTGATGTCCGCATCTGCGCCCTCCTGCAACACGCCTTTGCCCTCCAGATGCAGTGCCTTGGCAGGCATGGCGGTCATTTTGCGCACCGCCTCCTCCACGCTCAGCACACCACGCTCACGCACAAAATGCTCTAAAAGATGGGTAAAGGTGCCGTATACACGGGGATGGAGCTGTCCCTCGGTGGGATAGGTGGCATCGGAAATCAGATTGCTCAGGTCATCTTTCAAAATGGCATCAATATCCTGCTCGGATGCCATAAAGTCGATCATGGTAATGTCGCAGTGTTCACGCACCAATAGATCGCAGCAGGAATTCAAAGGATCCTGCCCCATGATCTCAGCGATCTCCAGTAAGCTCTTGCCTTGATAGGGGTGATCTTCCGGACAGTGCAGACTGGTCAGGCGGATGCCGTCCCAACCGGCCAGCTTGGCAATATCGTCAAAGCCTTCGCCGCTTTCAATGCGTGCGGCCAGTTCACGGCGCACGCCTTTATCTTTCAAACGCTCCGTTACCGCCTCTAAGCCGCCGGTCAGGAAATCGGGCGGCAAAATGTGCAGCAATTGAGTGGATCCGGCGGTATAGGGGTATACATCGCAAGTGATGTCCACGCCCTCCGCTCTTGCCTGATGCAGCATCGTCAGTGCTTTCGGAATTTTTTTGCCCCAGTTGTCACGCCCCATTGCCTTCAGATGGCTGATGTGCATGGGAGCATCCAGCGCCTTTGCCACGGTAATCATCTCGCCCAAGGCCTGACAGACGCCGGTGCCCTCCTGCCGCATATGTACGGTGATGGGCAGATTTTGATGTGCCAGCGGCTCCAACGCACGGATCAGCTCATCGGTGGTGTAAAAGCATTCCGGCGCATAGCCCAAGCCCAACGACACACCCAGCGCACCGTCAGACAGTGCCTGCTCCATGGAGCGATGGATGTCATGGTAGTGCTTTTCCTCTAAGTGCTCCAGTTCATATCCTGCGGTGTCGGCACGCAAAATACCGTTGCCCACCAGCATACCCACATGCAGGGGCAAATCCTTCATGCTGTGCAGGTAATCTGCCATGGAGTCTGTGATGATGTCATCGCTTACCTCACCGGTGATGGGGCGCAAATAGGCACAGATTTCTCTGCGGTGTTCCATGCCAAAGGGCGCCACGCTTAAACCGCAGTTGCCGTTGATAATGGTGGTCAGTCCCTGCGCCAGCTCCAGCTTGCCGAAGTCAGGACGAAATACCGCAGCATCGGCATGGCGGTGAATATCTATAAAACCGGGTGTCACATAGTGTCCGTGGGCATCAATAATACGCTTTGCCTCCACTTCTCCCAAGTGTCCTATAGCGGCAATCTTACCGTTTTCCACAGCAATGTCCGCCGTATACGCCGGCTGGGCGGAGCCGTCCACCACAAGTCCGTTGCGAATCAATAGATCAAACATCAAATTACCTCGATTTCTAATGTCGGCAAGTTCGCTTACCTTGCCTGATATATAAACAGTAGTATAGCAACTCTTCCTTCAAAAAGAAAGTATATTCATAAAAAATCAGAGAATTCGTAAGAGCAGTGACAATTCAATGGACGATAAATATGGTACCTTCCTTCTCCGGACATCTTCTCCTGACATAATAAAAACCTCGAAACCGATTGGTTTCGAGGTTTTTATGGTGCGCGGTACAGGACTTGAACCTGTGACCCCCTGCACGTCAAGCAGGTGCTCTAGCCAGCTGAGCTAACCGCGCGGACAACATGGTTATAATACAGCTAATTCGAAGTTTTGTCAACACTTTTCTTGTAAAATTCCATTTTTTTTGCTATACTAACGGAGCAAAGGAGGGGATCCTATGGAGAAAATTGCCCTTATCACCGGAGCATCCCGTGGCATTGGCCGTGCCATAGCCCAAGAGCTTGCACAAGAAGGTTGGGCGGTATGCATCAACTATCAAAACCACGCCGATTATGCCGAAGCACTGGTCAAAGAATTGCAAAATCTCGGCCATCGGGCAATGGCGGTGCAGGCTGATGTGTCAGACCGCGAGCAGGTAAATGCCATGGTCCGAAAGATAGAAGAAACCTTTGGGCCGGTCTCTTTATTGGTAAACAATGCCGGTATTGCCGGTCAGGCACTGTTTCAGGATATCTCGGAAGAATTGTGGCATCGCTATTTCGCCGTGAATGTAGACGGCGCATTCCATGCCATTCAGGCTGTGTTGCCCCACATGCTCCACGAGCATCAGGGCTGCATCATCAACATCTCCTCCATTTGGGGACAGCGTGGCGCCAGCTGCGAGGTCACTTACTCCGCCACGAAAGCGGCGATCATCGGCCTGACACGGTCGCTGGCGGCGGAACTGGCACCCACCCACATCCGGGTCAATTGTGTGGCACCCGGCGTCATTCAAACCGATATGATGCGTGCAATGCCGCCTGAGGTTTTGCCCCAATTGGCGCAGGAAACCCCGTTGGGACGCCTTGGCACACCGGAGGATATTGCCCACGCAGTGGTATTTTTGGCCAGTGAAAAGGCGGACTTTATCACCGGTCAGGTCCTCACCTGCGATGGCGGTTTCATTCTTTGATGCAACACAACCGGCAACATGATTAAAGTACAATTTAATATCTACTTAAACAAAATGCACGCAGGTATCTGCGTGCATTTCATATTATACGGATAAAAAAATATCAACCACTTTCTGGAGCGGGTGACGAGGCTCGAACTCGCTACCTCGACCTTGGCAAGGTCGCGCTCTACCAGATGAGCTACACCCGCAAATGAAGTGGTTGATATTTTATTGGAGCGGGTGACGAGGCTCGAACTCGCTACCTCGACCTTGGCAAGGTCGCGCTCTACCAGATGAGCTACACCCGCGGAACGAAGACCATTATATCTCCGCCCATTTTATTTGTCAAGGGTTTTTTCGCTTTTTATGAGAAAATTGTCGCTTACAGCAGTTCCAACTGTTTCTCATCGCTGTCCTCGCTGCGAAGCAGTGCTCCGGCCGCCGGCACACTGCGCACACGATAGCGGGCATGATTCTGAATGCCGGTTTCCGCCACGGGAGCAATGCGCTCCAGATGATATTTGGGTTTCAAAGTCATCACCGCTACACCCTGGGTAGAGCGAGTGGCTTTGGGATTGAGCAGCGAGGTATGGAACAGTACCACACGAGGCTCCGTGGAATACATGGCAAGCTCGGCATCCTCTTTCATATAAATCATATCCACCAAGGGTGATTTATCGGAATAGGCGCCGGTCAGCTTGCGGCGGTTAGATGTGGTGGCATAGGACTGCATAGGCACCTTGGCCACCTTGCCGTTTTCAAAGAAGAACAGCATGTGTCCGCTGTAATCGCCGGGCAAACACATGTAGATGACATTCTCGCCCTCGTCCATGCCAAGCTTAGCAGGCAGATAATCGCCCAGCACAGACGCTTTTGTATCGCCAAACTCAGATGCCTTGACCTTATACACCTGCTGCTGATCGGTGAAGAACATCAGCTCGGTGTTGCTGGTGGCATCAAAGCTCTGACGCAAACGATCGCCCTCTTTGAACTTCTGCTCACCGGACATACGCAGAGACTGAGTCGTAATCTTCTTGAAATAGCCCTCACGGCTCAGGAACAGATGCACCGGATAGGACTCCTGCTGCTCTTCCTCCACATATTCCTCCACCTGATCGCCGTAGATGATCTCCGTTTTACGAGGCTCGGCATAATTCTTACGCACAGCGGTCAACTCATCAATCATGATCCGGCGGATACGGGCAGGTTTATCCAGCGTGTCCTCCAAGTCCATAATCTCATCTTCCAGGGCGGCGGTTTCCGCCACACGCTTGAGGATATATTCCTTATTGATGTTGCGCAGCTTGATCTCCGCCACATACTCGGCCTGGATCTGGTCGATACCGAAACCGATCATCAGGTTGGGAATGACCTCGGCCTCCTCCTCGGTTTCACGGATAATGGCAATGGCCTTGTCGATATCCAGCAAAATCCGTTTCAAGCCTTTGAGCAGATGGAGCTTGTCTTTCTTCTTGTTCAACACAAAGTAGATGCGGCGGCGAACAGAATTCGTACGCCATGCTACCCACTCCTCCAAAATTTCGCCCACGCCCATGACACGGGGCATGCCGGCGATCAGGATATTGAAGTTGCAGGAGCAGGTATCCTCCAGCGAGGTCAGCTTATAAAGCTTTGTCATCAGCTTATCGGGATCCACGCCACGCTTGAGGTCGATGGCTAATTTCAAGCCATTCAAGCCCGTTTCATCACGCATATCGCTGATTTCCTTGACCTTGCCGGCCTTGACCAACTCCGCCACCTTATCCAAGATGACCTCCAAAGAGGTGGAGTAGGGAATCTCATAGATCTCGATCAGGTTTTCTTTCTTATTATAGCGATACTTGGCACGGATCTTCAATCCGCCACGGCCGGTCTGATAAATGCGACGCAGCTCATCCTGGTCGCAGATCAACTGACCGCCGGTGGGGAAATCCGGTGCCAGCAAAGTGGTGGTAATATCATGATCGGGATTTTTCAGCAGGGCAATGGTGGTATCGCAGACCTCGCCCAGATTGAAGCCGCAGATCTGGCTGGCCATACCCACGGCGATGCCCTGATTGGCAGAGACCAACACATTGGGGTAGGTGGTGGGCAGCAGGGCCGGCTCTTTCATGGTGTTATCATAGTTGTCCACGAAATCCACAGCGTCGCAGTCCAAGTCACGGAACAGCTCCGCACAGATGGACGACAGTTTGGCCTCGGTATAACGGCTGGCGGCATACGCCATGTCACGGGAATAGACCTTACCAAAGTTGCCCTTGGAGTCTACAAACGGGTGCAGCAGTGCCTCGTGGCCCTTACTCAAACGCACCATGGTTTCATAGATTGCCGCATCGCCATGGGGGTTCAGGCGCATGGTCTGACCCACGATATTAGCGGACTTGGTGCGGCCGCCGGTCAAAAGCCCCATCTTATACATCGTATAAAGAAGCTTGCGGTGGGCCGGCTTAAAGCCGTCGATCTCCGGAATGGCACGGGAGACGATGACGGACATGGCGTAGGGCATATAATTCTCGTCCAGCGTTCGGGTTATAGGTTGGGGTACCACCGCGCCACGGAGGCCCATTACATTGGGATTATTGATATGCCGAGGGGTAGGCTCGGTCACTTTTTTCTTTGCCATAGGAACAAATGTCCTTTCTTGGAATGTCGAATGCGATGTGTCATCAGGACACATCGATCATATCCATATATTTATAACCGTTTTCGGCGATGTAATCTTTACGGCCTGCCAGATTATCGCCCAGCAGCAGATCAAACACACGGGCCGTTTCCTCCACATCCTCCGGCATGACCTTGATCAGGCGGCGGGTCTCCGGATTCATGGTGGTCAGCCACATCATCTCGGGGTCGTTTTCACCAAGACCCTTACTGCGCTGGATGGAGAACTTCTTGCCCTCCAGCTCTTTCACGATATCAGCCTTTTCCTTTTCGGAATAGGCAAACCATGTCTTATCCTTGCAGGTAATTTCAAACAACGGCGTTTCCGCAATATAGACATAGCCCTCACGGATCAATGTGGGACACAGACGGTAAAGCATGGTCAAAATCAGGGTGCGGATCTGGAAACCGTCCACATCACCATCGGTACAGATGACCACTTTATTCCAGCGGAGATTATCCAAATTGAACTGGTTCAAATTCTTGATGGCTTTGCCCTGCACCTCTACACCGCAGCCCAAAACCTTCATCAGATCCGTGATGACATCGCTCTTGAAGATGCGGGGATAATCCGCTTTCAGGCAGTTCAGGATCTTACCACGAACCGGCATCAGGCCCTGGAACTCAGCGTCTCGGCTCTGCTTGCAGGCACCCAAAGCGGAATCACCCTCCACGATATAGATCTCACGGCGGGACACATCCTTGGTGCGGCAGTCCACAAACTTCTGCACACGGTTGGCAATGTCAATCTTCTCGGTGAGTTTCTTCTTCTGATTGATGCGGGTGTTTTCCGCCGTTTCACGGCTGCGTTTATTGATGAGCACCTGCGTGGCGATCTTCTCGGCAGCATCGTGATTTTCAATGAAATAGATCTCCAAACGCTCACGCAGCAGCTCTGACATGGCGTCCTGCACGAACTTATTGGTGATGGCTTTTTTGGTCTGATTTTCATAGCTGGTCTGGGTGGAGAAGTTATTGCTGACCAAAATCAAACAATCCTGCACATCGGTAAAGGTGATCTTTGCCTCGGATTTAAGATACTTATTATTCTCACGCAGATACTTATCAATGGCTGCCACAAGAGCAAGGCGGGTAGCCTTTTCCGGTGAGCCGCCATGCTCCAGAAAACTGGAGTTATGATAATGCTCGCACACGGCGTTGCGGTTGGAGAAGCAGCACGCTACGCTCAGCTTGACCTTATACTCCGGCTTATCCTTGCGGTCACGACCACGGCGCTCGGCTTCCCAATACACCGGCTCGGTCAAGGCGTCCAGACCGGCCAGCTCGGTAATATAATCCTGGATGCCGTTTTCATAGAAGAAATCTTCCTCGTCAAACTTGCCGGGGGTCACTTCGTTGCGCAGGCGGAAGGTAATGCCGGCATTGACCACGGCCTGACGCTTCATAATGTCACGGTAATACTCCGCAGGAATATTGATATCCGTGAACACATCCAGATCCGGCAGCCAACGGATGCAGGTACCGGTTTTCCGCTTGCCGGTGGTCAGGGGCGTTTTGCTCAGCTCGCCCACGATCTCGCCACGCTCAAAGTGGATCTTATACTCGGTGGCCTCACGGTGGACGGTGACATCCATATAGCGGGAAGAATACTGGGTGGCACAAGAACCCAAACCGTTCAGACCCAAGGAGTACTCATAATTCTCGCTGTTCTCATTATCATATTTGCCGCCGGCGTACAGCTCGCAGAACACCAGCTCCCAGTTATAGCGGCCTTCCTTTTCGTTCCAATCCAAGGGGCAGCCACGACCCATGTCCTCCACCTGAATGGAGTGATCCATGTAGCGGGTAACGGTGATCAGCTTGCCGTGACCTTCACGGGCCTCGTCAATGGAATTGGACAATATTTCAAACACGGCATGTTCGCAGCCCTCCAGACCGTCGGAGCCAAAAATCACTCCGGGGCGCTTGCGGACACGGTCGGCACCTTTCAGGCTGGAGATGCTGTCATTATCATACGCTTTCTTCGCCATAGTTCCTCCTATCATTTGCACATATCTTTTCAAGATACATTGTAGCGTATTTTTCCATTTTCTGCAAGTGGTGGTTTCGGCCTCCCTCAGGATTGACAAAAATCCCAACAAGGTTAAAAAAGGTTACAAGTTTACACAAAAAATAACTGCTCTGTAACCTTTTGGAAACATTGCTATAAACGGGTTTTACACATTATCCACAGAGTTTTCCACATGTGTTATGTCGACTATTTTTTATGAAAAAAGTGCGCAAAACTGCCCTTGTTTACATATTTCTGCCCTTTTGGGTAAAAAAGCCGCCGCAGATTGCTCTGCGGCGGTTTTTGCGATAGAATGCTTATTTTTCTTTGCCGTAATGAACGTGCAACAGCTCGTGGGCACGGCCTTTGAGGATGGTTTCATACATTTCCTTAACGATGGGGTTGCCCTCAGAACGCTTGATGGTAGCGCGGCGATCGGCCTCATACAGACCTGCGGCACGCTTCTCTTTCTGTGCCTTCAAGCCGTGGGGCTGTCCGGCACCGCCGACACAGCCGCCCTGGCAGGTCATCACTTCCACCAGATCGTAATAGGCATTGCCACGCTCGATTTCATCCAGCAACTTCTGGGCGTTGATCAAGCCGTGGACGATGGCTATACGGATGGAGATCTCGCCCACCTGGAAGGTTGCCTCACGCACAGCTTCGTTGCCACGCAGGGGAGAATACTGCAGCTCGGACAGGGCGTTGCGGGATTTATCGGGCAGGCAGTGGCGCACAACAGCCTCTGCCACGCCACCGGTGGTGCCGAAAATCGTACCGCTGCCGGTACCAATGCCGAAGGGCAGGTCCGGAGCCTCGCCTTCGATCTCAGAGAAGCGGACGCCCGCTTCGTTGATCATATTGATGAGCTCCTTGGTGGTCAACACCAAATCAACATCGGGCTTGCCGTCGTGCTTGAACTCGTCACGGGCAGCTTCCATCTTCTTGGCTGTGCAGGGCATGATGGCAATGTGATAGGTTTCCTTGCCGTCCTCTTTGTCCATGGTCTGATAGCGCTCACGCAAAACGGCGGCGAACATCTGCATGGGGGACTTGCAGCTGGAAACATTATGCAGGTACTTGGGGTTTTCGTACTCCAGATACTTGATCCATGCCGGGCAGCAGCTGGTAAACATAGGGAACGGACCGCCCTTCTTCAGGCGCCGGAGGAACTCAACGGACTCCTCCGAAACCGTCAGGTCGGCTGCAAATGCGGTGTCGAACACTTCGTCTGCACCCATGATCTTCAAGGCGGCAACGATCTTGTCGATCACATTTTCGCCATCGGCCATGCCGAAGGCCTCACCAACTGCCACACGGACTGCCGGTGCAATCTGCACGACGACACGCTTCTTGGGATTATGCAGCGCACGCCACGCATTACCAATACTATTATAAACTGTGATGGCACCGGTACCGCAAACGGCGGCGCACTGTCCGCAGGAAATGCAATGGGTATCCTTCAGCTTGCGGTCAAAGGCAGGCATGACCTGCACATCCGAACCCCGGAATGCAAAGTTCAAGATGCCCATGCCCTGTACTTCCTCGCACACACGCACGCAGTCGCCGCAGAGAATGCACTTGTTGGGGTCACGCACCACGGCAGGAGATGTATCGTCGATATCATAATGAGGACGGGTATCGGCAAAGCGAACACGGCGGACACCGAACTGCAATGCCAGACGCTGCAGGGTACACTCGCCATTCTTTTCGCAAACCGTGCAGTCACGGCAATGGCTTGCCAGCATCAGTTCCAGATTCATACGGCGGTGTTTCAGCAGGCGAGCCGTATTCGTCCGGATGCGCAGGCCGTCCTTAGGCTCCATGGAGCAGGAGGCATCGATCTTGCCGTTTTCATCCTCCACCACGCACATACGGCAGGCACCGTACACGCTCAGGTCGGAATAATAGCAGAAAGTGGGCATATCAATGCCGGCTTTGCGGATGACCGCCAGCACATTCTTCTCACCATCAAACGGTACTCGCTGACCGTCTATATACATAATTCCTTTTGCCATGGTTTACGCCTCCTCAATGGCCCCGAAGGGGCAATTCTTCACGCACGCACCGCAGTTGATGCACTTTTCCGGATCAATGGTGTGGGGCTGTTTGACGGTGCCTTCGATTGCCTCCATGGGGCAATTCTTGCGGCACTTGCCGCAACCCTTGCACTTTTCAGCATCAATGGTGGGGTGAGGCTTTTCGCCGTTACAAATGGGACAGTGGTGGTCTACCACATGGGCCAGATACTCATCACGGAAGTAACGCATGGTACTCTGGACGGGCTTGCAGGCGCTCTTGCCCAAGCCACACAGAGCGGTGTTGGTAATGGTGTCGGAGAGTTCTTCCAACAGTTCCAGATCCTCCATGGTGCCTTCATTTTTCACGATGCGATCCAAAATCTCCAGCATGCGCTTGGTGCCCTCACGGCAGGGAACGCATTTGCCGCAGGACTCATTCTGCGTAAAGTGCATGAAGAAACGGGCCGTTTCCACCATGCAGTTGTCTTCATCCATAACAACCAGACCACCGGAGCCGATCATAGCGCCAATCTTTTTCAGGCTGTCAAAGTCCAGCGGCAGATCCAAATGCTCCTCGCTGGCGCAGCAGCAACCGCCGGAGGGACCGCCGATCTGCACGGCTTTGAACTCCTTACCGTTCTTAATGCCGCCGCCGATCTCAAAGATGATCTCACGCAGCGTCGTACCCATAGGCACTTCGATCAAACCCGTATTATTCACATTACCGGTCAGGGCGAACACCTTGGTACCGGGGGAATTGCCCGTACCGATGGAACGATACCAGGAGGCACCGTTTTTAATGATCAGCGGCACATTGGCATAGGTTTCCACATTATTCAAAATAGTAGGCTGCGACCACAGGCCGTGCTCCACCGTACGGGGCGGCTTGACACGAGGCATGCCTCGATTGCCCTCAATGGAGGCCGTCAATGCACTGCCCTCACCGCAGACGAATGCGCCGGCACCACGGTTGACATGGATGCGGAAAGAGAAATCGCTGCCTAAAATATGATCGCCCAGCAGGCCACATTCCTCGGCTTTGGCAATTGCCACTTTCAAACGATTGACCGCCAGAGGATACTCGGCTCGGACATAGATATAGCCCTCGCTGCAGCCGGATGCACGGCCTGCGATCAGCATACCCTCCAGCACACTGTGAGGATTACCCTCCATGATGGAGCGATCCATAAACGCACCGGGGTCGCCTTCATCACCGTTGCACACCACATACTTCTGCTCAGCCTGAATGCGGCGAACACTCTCCCACTTGCGGCCAGCAGGGAAGCCACCACCGCCACGGCCACGCAGACCGGAATCAATGATGGTATTGCAGACATCTCGGTCACTCATTTCGAAGAGTGCCTTTTCAAAGGCAGCATAGCCGCCCTTGGCAATATACTCACGGATATCCTCAGCATCGGTGGTACCGCAATTCTCTAACACCACACGCTTTTGCTTTTTATAAAAAGGTATATCCTCCTGACGGGGATATGCCACGCCGTCCAGATGATAGACCAGACGGTCAATGATTTCGCCCTTGAGGACGGTCTTTTCCAAAATCTCTTCGCAATCCTCAGGCTTGACATGAATATACATCACGCCCATGGGCTCGATATGTACCAGCGGACCCATTTCACAGAAGCCGTGGCAGCCGCTCATCTTCACATGCAGGCTCTTTTCCTCATCGGTATCATGGGTCAAACCTACATAAACATTCAGGCCACGCTTTTCGCACTCGGCTTTCATATTCTCATAAATCTTCATGGAGCCGCCGGCGATACAGCCGGTACCGGCACAGATCAACACGGAGGGTTGCTGCTGAGACAGACGCAATGCGTTTTTGGCATTGGCCTGCAGCACATGAAAGCTTTCGCGTGTCAGCTTATTCATCAGCGCTCTCCTTTCTTAACTCATCCAGCAGAGCAATCGCCTTTTCCGGCGTCATCTGCGCATGAACTACATCATTGATCGTCATAACCGGGGCTAAGCCACAAGCACCCAAGCATGCCACCGTTTCCAGGGTAAATAGGCCATCATCAGAAGTCTTCTGCTTGCCGGACAAGCCCAGATTTTCATAAACAGCATCATAGACCGGACCGCCCTTACGCACATGGCAGGCTGTGCCATCGCAGACACGGATGATGTACTTGCCCTTGGATTCCAACGAGAAATTCTCGTAGAATGTGGCTACACTGTACACCTTAGCAATGGACAGATGCAGCTTGTCAGCCACCTCTGTCAGCACCTCTCGGCTGAGGTACTTGTTCTCACTCTGGATATCCTGCATGATGGCAATCAGGTGGTGGGGCTGATAGTCATACGATGCCAGGATCTCCTCAACGCGGGACATCTTGTTGCTCATAATGCTTCTCCTTTTTCTCCTTTTTTCTGCCCAGCTTCCTGCCAGGAAAGTTCGTTAAAAATTTAATGTTAATTTTTAGACAATTGTAACACACTCATCTCATTTTGTCACCATATTTTTTGCTAAAATAATATTTTCCTGATGACTTTTTCTCACCGTTTTTTCTGCTGCAAATTACCACTTGACGCATAAAGGGAAACAAGGTATGATAATCTGTAACAGATTTGTAACTTTTTGGGGTTTTGAATATATGAGTCAGAATACGAAGGATCAAAAAGCACGCAGCAATCTATTGAAGTTGTGGCGTCAAAATATAAAGGACTGGATTTGGTATCAGCAGGAGCATCCGGAGCGGTTTACGCTGGATATTCAGGGTGCTGTGCGAAAGGTATTTCGCCGCTGCAAGGCACATCTGCAAAAAGTCACCGCTCGATTCCACCATGTAGCTCGTGCCAAGAAAGCAAAGCATTTCCCCGAGGCAAAACGACCGGTGATGCAGTTTATCCTGTTTATCTGGGGCTGTCTGCCATTTTTCAGCAGCCGATTTGCCGAGCGCATTACGGCTCGCAACAAGCGGCGCAGTTTCGCCGGCGGCCGCATTCGCGGTTGGTTTGAGAAAATCAAGGTGCGGCCTGCTATCTTCCTGGGTGGTGCGTTGGGAATTGCCGCCATTGGTGTGGTACTGTCGCTATACACCTTGGGCACCACCGTGGTTTATGATGGCAATTCGTTGGGCACGGTCAGCAGTCACCGCACAGCGAATCAAGCTGTGGGCCATTTGGAAGAGGTCACCCGTGAAACCCTGAAAGACGACAAATACGCCATTGACGCTTCGCTGCTCAGCTGCCACTACGAAATCACGCCTCGCCGTGATGTGCTGGATGCCGACACCTTTGAGGATGTGCTCACCGATGCCGTGGGTGCCATCGACTATGGCTATATGCTATATGTGGACGGTGAACCCGTGGTGGCAACGCCATTTTCCGGTGCGCTGGAAGAATTGCTGGAGCAATTGAAAATCGGATATATTTCAGAGGACACCGTGGATTGCCACTTCGTGGAGGATGTGGATATCCGTGAACAATACATGGACGCATCCTATGTGATGAATCTGGGTTATATTGCGCAACTGCTGAACGATACCAAGCAGAGCGAAGTATCCTACACTGTCAAAAAAGGCGATACATATTACGGCATTGCTGACAAATATGATTTGACTTTGAAAGAACTCTTAAAGTTGAACCCCGGCTACAATGTGAAATCCCTGCATGTGGGCGATGTGCTGACGGTTTCTAACGCTGTGTCCTACCTTACCGTGGTCAATGTGGAGCGGCAAAACTATGTTTCCAATATACCGTTTAAGGTGAAATACAAGAAAGACAGCTCCATGTATGAGGGCGATTACAAGGTACTTTCAGCCGGCAAATACGGCAAAGCCGACGTGACTGCCGATGTGACCTATATCAACGGCGAGGAAACGGAGCGCAACATCGTCAAGAGCACAACACTGAAACGTCCCGTGACTGAAATCCGTGCAAAGGGCACCAAGGAACGCCCCACCTGGCTGCCTACCGGTAGTTTCCGCTGGCCTTGCACCGGCTCGTTGACATCCCATTTTGGTTATCGCAACACCGGCATACCCGGCGCATCTACTTTCCACGAGGGTATTGATATCGCCAACGGCTACGGCACACCAATTTACGCATCGGACGGCGGTACGGTAAGCTATGCCGGTTGGATGGGTGGCTACGGCTATCTGGTCATCATCAACCACGGCAACGGATACGAAACATACTACGGACACAACAGCTCCCTGCATGTTTCCGTGGGTGACCATGTATTCAAGGGGCAGCAGATTGCCAGCATGGGCTCCACAGGCGTGTCCAGCGGCTGTCACTGCGATTTCCGTATCAAGCTGAACGGTACATTCCTCAATCCGCTGAATTATATTTAATGTCATACGCAAAAATTCCTGCATGAATTTCATGCAGGAATTTTTTTATGATACATATTTTACTGTTCTTCAGGGTGGTCACGCAGATACTGCAGGCGGCGCCAGGCTCGATGCGCCAGCAGGAACCCGCCAATACCCAACACGGCGCAGGCAAGGCCCAGGGGGATCAGCCACCAGACAAACGCCGTGACTTCGCACAGATAGGAAAAGATCCGATAGGCACCCAACACCATGACAATGCCAACAAACGCCAACAGCACCAATATATCCATATTGCGGCAATTTTTGATCTTTTTCACAAAATCACTCCCCTTTTTTCTATACATTAACCAATGGCAATGCAAAAATCAAGTCTTGCTTTTTGAAAAGAGATGTGCTATCATGGCTTCATCAATACTCTGAAGCGTTGATGGAGCATAGTAACAGTTACGAACTTTTCAGAGAGCAGCCGGTTGCTGAAAGGCTGTAAGGGACGACTGCGAATACCCTCCGGAGCCGCCGACTTGAACCAACAGTAGAGTCGGACGGGTGCGCCCGATACAGCGTTGCGTGTGTGTAGGCACACAAAGAGGGATATTTCGTGAGAAATATCCGAACCAGAGGTGGTACCGCGATTTTGTAACTTCGCCCTCTGTTCCCTTGGTGGGAACGGGGGTTTATTTTTTTAGGAGGTTTTGTTATGGAGAGAGAACGCTTAGGCAGTCGACTCGGCTTTATTCTGCTGAGCGCCGGTTGCGCAATCGGCTGCGGTAATGTTTGGAAGTTCCCGTGGATGACCGGTCAGAATGGCGGCGGCGGTTTCGTGCTGCTGTACATCTTGTGCTTGCTGATTTTGGGTCTGCCCGTTATGACAATGGAGTTTTCCGTGGGTCGTGCCGCTCAGGCAAGCCCGGTGAAAATGTATCAGAAACTGGAAAAGCCCGGTCAGAAGTGGCACATTCACGGCTACGCTTCTTTGCTTGGTAATGTATGCTTGATGGCATTCTACACCGTGGTTACCGGTTGGATGATGTACTACTTTGTGAAGTATATCACCGGCCAGAACAGTGACATCGGCTTTGTGCCCATGATCACCAATCCCACGATCAATGTGACTTATCTGGCTATCGCTGTGGCAATCGGCTTTATCATCCTTTGCTTCAATCTGCAGGGTGGTTTGGAGCGTGTCACTAAGTACATGATGGTCGCTTTGCTGATATTGATGATCGTACTGACTGTTCACAGCTTTACGCTGGATGGCGCTAAAGAGGGTCTGTCCTTCTATCTGCTGCCTGACTTCAGCAAGATCACTTTGAACACCGTCGTCGGTGCTATGAACCAGGCATTCTTCACCCTGAGTATTGGCATGGGCTCCATGGCCATATTCGGCAGTTACATCAATAAGGATCGTTCCCTGATGGGCGAGTCCGTGAATGTTATCGTTCTGGATACCTTCGTGGCTATCGTGGCAGGTCTGATCATGTTCCCCGCTTGCTTCACTTACGGCGTGGAAGTCAACGCAGGTCCCAGCCTGCTGTTCGACACCATGGCTACCGTGTTCAACAACATGGGCGGCGGCCGCTGGTGGGGTGCTGCATTCTTCCTGTTCATGGTGTTTGCCGCTTTGTCCACCGAGCTGGCTGTGTGTGAAAACATCCTGGCCTGCATCCGTGAGCTGACCGGTTGGAGCCGTCCTAAGGGCTGCCTGATCTGCGGTATCGGCGTGTTTGGCTTGGCACTGACCACTGCTTTGGGCTTCAGCGTATTCCACTTCCAGCCCTTCGCTGAGGGTACTGCTTGGTTGGATTTCTGGGATTTCATCGTCAGCACCAACATCCTTCCCTTGGGTTCCTTGGTCTTTGCTCTGTTCTGCTGCAACAAGCGTTGGGGCTGGGGCTGGGACAACTTCCTGGCCGAAGCCAATGCCGGCAAGGGTCTGAAGGTCCGCAACTGGATGAAGCCTATCTTCCAGTTCGTGGTACCCGTGGTGATTCTGGGTCTGTATATATACGGTCTGGTTACCTTCCAGTGGAAGTAATGTAATCTAAATATTCTGCATAAAATAGTATCGCTCATGCATGAGCGATACTATTTTCTTGCATATTTCTCTAATTTATATTGCTTTTTTGCTTAATTTTGTTATAATGCTATATAATGACGAATTTTTATCGTCAACAACTTGTAAGGAGAGAAGAAAAATGATTCAAAATATTGACAATATCGTCAATGCGATCAGTGGTTTTCTTTACAGCGGACCGGAAAAATTCCCCATTCCGTTTGTTATCGTATTCCTGATCGTCTGCGGTCTCTGGTTCACTATTCGCACCAAGGGCGTACAGTTCCGCCTGTTGGGCGAGTCCATCCGTGTCGTTACGGAAAAGCCCAAGGATGAGAACTCCGTTTCCTCCTTTGGCGCTTTGATGGTATCCACCGCTTCCCGTGTTGGTACCGGTAACATCGTCGGCGTGTCCACGGCTATCTGTCTGGGCGGCATGGGCAGTGTGTTCTGGATGTGGCTGATTGCTCTGGTGGGCGGTGCTTCTGCATTCATCGAGTCCACTTTGGCTCAGATCTACAAGCGCCGTGACAAGGACGGCTCCAGCTACGGTGGTCCTTCCTACTACATGGAAACCGCTCTGCGTCAGCGTTGGTTGGGCGTTATCTTCGCCGTGATCATCATCCTGACCTATGCTGTGGGTTACAACGCTTTGGCTTCCTACAACCTGCAGTCCGCATTCGCAGGCTTCAGCTTCTACCGTGCAATTCCTGAGGGCTCTGCTTCCATCGGTGCAGTTCTGACCTCCACTCCCATGATCATCGGTGCTATTCTGGCTGTGATCTTTGCTATTTGCGTTATGGGCGGCGCTAAGCGCCTGACCAAGGTTACCGGCGTGTTGGTTCCCATTATGGGCGTCATCTACATCCTGGTTTCCCTGATCGTGATCTTCATGCACATCCCCGCTATCCCCGCTATGATCAAGGGCATCTTCGCCAATGCATTTGACTTCAAGGCAATCTTCGGTGGTTTCTCCGGCAGCTGCCTGATGTACGGTATCAAGCGTGGCTTGTACTCCAACGAAGCAGGTATGGGTTCTGCTCCTAACGCTGCTGCTACCGCTGATGTTTCCCATCCCGTTAAGCAGGGCTTGGTGCAGATGTTGTCCGTGTTTATCGACACCCTGCTGATTTGCTCCGCTACCGCTTTCATGTGCCTGCTGTCCGGCGTGGCTCCCGCAGAGGACATTGCCGGCGCCGGTTATGTTCAGGCTTCCCTGCAGGCTACCTTCGGCGGCTTTGGCCCCGTGTTCATCGCCGTTTCCATGTGCCTGTTCGCTTTCACCACTTTGATCGGCAACTACTATTACTGTGAAGGCTGCTTGAAGTACATCATGAAGCGTACTCCCAGCAAGGCTTTCATCACCGTATTCCGTCTGGTCGCTGCTGTGATCGTTCTGCTGGGCGCTGTGGTCAGCATGGGTCTGGCTTGGGATACTGCTGATATGATGCAGGCTCTGATGGTCGTCATCAACATCCCCGTGATCATGATTCTGGGCAAGCCCGCTTTGAAGGCTCTGAAGGATTATATGCGTCAGCGCAAGGAGGGCAAGAATCCCGAATTCAAAGCTGCTGACATCGGCTTGAAGGAAGAGACCGATTTCTGGAACTAATCCTCACCTATTGCATTATGACAAGGGACATGGCTTTGCGCCATGTCCCTTTCCTATTTGACAGCGAAATTGCTTTGTAATAGCCTAATGGCAGAACACAAAATGAGATCACTTATGGCTAACATTCTTGTCAGTGCCTGCTTGCTGGGCTGTGCATGTCGATATAAGGGCGACGCCTGCCGAAATGATGCGGTCACCGTGTGATGAACAGTGCCGGTGAGGATGTGACAGCGCAATATCAAAAATGCGCTGAAACGGCACTGCACATTGCCGAGCGGAACGGCGCAAAAGTTGCCATTCTCAAGGCGAGGAGTCCCTTCTACGGCAAGGGATTGATTTGCGACAGCACTTTCTCCGGCAGCAAAATTCCCGGCAACGGTATCACGGCGCAACTGTTGACGGAAAACGGTATCGCTGTCTTTACGGAAGATGAATTGGATGCCGTGACTGCATTCTTAAACCGATAATACCAAAAAAGTACCCCATAGGAATGTGTGAACCGAGCCAGTAAAAACAGACAATAACAAACACCCCCTAATGTAGGAAAATAAAACCACATTAGGGGGTGTACCTATGTCTAAAATAAAATATACACACATCAAAGTACTCGAGAAAGAAATACCGGAGCTGAAAAAAGTTGTAAAAATGTGCAAAACGCCTATTTACTTTATCTCGCTACTGTGGTAGTATGTTATCAAGGTAACGAGATAAACATTCCGGAGGATCATCATGCGTTCTTACGATGAAATTTTGAAAAGCGACGAAACGATCATCTTGTCACTGCGGGAGTTGTATCACCGCTATGGTTACGCCCAATATAAAATGAGCAAGTTTGAGGAATACGATTTGTATGCCAGAAACAAAGACTTCCTCATTTCCGACAATGTCATCACCTTCACCGACACCAACGGCAAACTGATGGCGCTCAAGCCCGATGTGACTCTTTCCATCGTGCGCAACAGCTGTCAGAACACACAGAACGTGCAGAAGGTATACTATAACGAAAATGTATACCGTATCTCTGAACGCTCCCATTCTTTCCGCGAGATTATGCAGGTGGGGTTGGAGTGCATCGGCGATGTGGATGAGTATTACCGCATTGAGGTGCTGCTTTTGGCGGCGGAAAGTCTCCAGCACATCTCCCCTGCATGCAAGCTGGATATCTCCCATTTGGACATCCTGTCCGAGGCAGTGGATAGGATGGGATTAAGCGAGTACGATTACAAAGAGGTTCTGCGCTGCATTGGGCAGAAAAATATGCACGAGCTGACCCAAATTTGCACACTTTCCGGAGTGGAGCAGGACAAGATTGACACATTGAAAGAGCTGATTTCCACCTACGGCGCACCAGATGAGGTACTGTCAAAACTACGTGAGATGAACTGCAATGCCGAGGCGGTAGCAGAACTAACACGTGTGTGTGCTGCCATAAATGCCAACGGTTTGGGCGATATGGTCAGCATCGACTTCTCCATTGTCAGCGACATGCGCTACTACAACGGCTTGGTGTGCAAGGGCTTCGTCGACGGCGTGCCCACCAGTGTGCTCTCTGGCGGTCAGTACAACAAACTGATGGAGAAAATGGGCAGCAAGAGAAAAGCCATCGGCTTTGCGGTCTATCTTGATGCACTGGAGCGTTTGTCCGAGCGAAAGAATGACTATGATGTGGACACCGTACTGCTATACGACGATAGCACGGATGTGAATGTGCTGTGCCAGACGGTAAAGCTTCTGACTCAAGGCGGCACACAGGTGATGGCGCAAAAATCCGTGCCGGAAAAGCTGCGCTATAAGCAGCTGGTGCGTTTGAACGGAAATGGGGTGGAAATCCTTGAAAACAATGCTTAATGTGGCGTTGCCCAAGGGCAGACTGGGCGAAAAGGTCTATAAAATGTTTGCAGCGGCAGGTTTCGAGTGCCCTTCCATTGAGGAAGAAAACCGCAAACTGATTTTTGAAAACGAAGAAGTGGGGGTGCGTTACTTCTGGGCAAAGCCCTCGGATGTGGCCATCTATGTGGAACGTGGTGCTGCCGATATCGGCGTGGCGGGTAAGGATATTCTGCTGGAGTATGCACCGGACGTGTATGAAATGTTGGATCTGAATTTGGGCAAATGCCGTATGGCAGTGGCTGCCAAAAAGGATTTCCGTGACGATCCCCAAAAGACTCTGCGTGTGGCGACCAAGTTCAGCAACATCGCCCAAAGCTATTACGCCTCTTTGGGGCGCGACATCGACATCATCCACCTCAACGGCTCTATCGAGATCGCACCGATTTTGAATCTATCCGATGTGATCGTTGATATCGTAGAAACCGGCACAACACTAAAGGAAAACGATCTGGAGGTTGTGGAGACCATCGTGCCCATCAGCGCCAGATTTATCGCCAATAAAGCAAGCTTTGAGTTTAAGAAGGAACAAATTGAAACGGTACTGCGTCACTTAGTGCAGCAATTGGAGGCAAAGAAATGATCCGTATTATGAAATATGGCGAGCTGGCCAAGGAAGAGATTTTTGTGCGAATATCCCCCACTGCCAATGTGGAGGACATCGTTACCGATATCATCGCCACCGTACGCAAGGGCGGTGACGCAGCGCTCAAACGCTATGCCAAGGAATTTGACAAGGTGGACTTGCAGACACTGGCTGTCAGTGAGGAAGAGATTGATGCCGCAGTAGCAGCAGTCGAGCCGGAATTCATGGCGGTTTTGGAAAAGGCTGCCGCCAATATCCGTGCCTTCCACGCCCGTCAGGTGCGCAACAGCTTTATCATAAATGACACCGACGGCGTTATCATTGGTCAGAAGATCATCCCCATCGACAAGGCCGGTCTCTATGTACCCGGTGGCACGGCAGCCTATCCCTCCACAGTACTGATGGATGCCATTCCCGCCAAAATTGCCGGCTGCCGTCAGGTAGTCATGGTAACGCCTCCCGCCAAGGACGGCTCGGTAAATCCCGCCATCCTCGCCGCCGCCAAGGTGGCCGGTATCGACCGCATTTACAAGGTAGGCGGTGCGCAGGCAATTGCAGCGCTGGCTTACGGCACGGAGTCTATCCCCAAGGTGGACAAGATCGTAGGTCCCGGCAACGCCTTTGTGGCAGAGTCTAAAAAGCAGGTGTTCGGTCAGGTATCCATTGATATGATTGCAGGCCCCAGCGAGATTTTAGTGGTGGCAGACGGCACCGCCAATCCCGCACACGTGGCAGCTGATCTACTGTCGCAGGCCGAGCATGACAAAATGGCAAGCGCTGTATTGGTCACCGATTCCATGGAACTGGCTCAGGCGGTGCAGGTGGAAATCGAGCAGCAGCTCAAGGCACTGATCCGTGAGGAAATTGCCCGCACTTCTATTGACAATAATGGTAAAATTATAGTCGCAGATTCCCTGTCCGCCGCTATTGAAATTGCCAACGAGATCGCACCCGAGCACTTGGAACTGTGCGTGGACAACCCCTTTGATTATCTCGACAGCATCCGTCATGCCGGTTCGATCTTCCTGGGTAAGAACTGCCCCGAGGCGCTTGGTGACTATCTGGCAGGTGCCAATCACACGCTGCCCACCTCCGGCACAGCACGCTTTTCCAGTCCTCTCAGTGTGGACGATTTTATCAAGAAAACACAGTACACCTATTATACCAAGGACGCCTTTGCCAAGGTGGCGGACGACATCGCCCGTTTTGCCTGCAAGGAGGGTCTGACAGGTCACGCAAGAAGTGCCCTGATCCGAACGGAGGAATGACAGAATGAGTCGTTTTTTCAGCAGCAAGTTTGCTGCGCTGACACCCTATACACCGGGTGAGCAGCCCAACAAAATGAAATATGTAAAGCTCAACACCAATGAGTCGCCCTTTCCGCCCTCGGAAAAAGCACTCGCCTACGCTGCCGAGCACACCCGCAGACTGAATCTCTACCCTGATCCTAATGCGGTGGAGCTGACCGAAAAGGTGGCAGAGCTGTGTGGTGTGACAGCGGAGGAAGTGCTGCTGACCAACGGATCGGATGAAATTCTGAACTTTGCGTTTATGGCCTTTTGTGATGGCAACACCCCTGCGGCGTTCCCCAATATCACCTACGGCTTCTATCCGGTATTTGCGCAGCTGAACAATGTGCCCTACACCGAAATTCCCCTGCGTGAGGATTTCTCCGTCGCCGCAGAGGACTATTGCGGCTTGGGTAAGACCATCTTTATCGCCAACCCCAATGCCCCCACCGGCAAGCTGTTGTCGGTGGAGGAGATTGAGGAGATCGTAGCCGCTAATCCCGATAATGTGGTGATCATTGATGAGGCCTACATTGACTTCGGCGGCGAAAGCTGTATCCCGCTGATCCGGAAATACAACAACCTGCTGGTAACCCAGACCTTCTCCAAGTCACGCTCCATGGCGGGCGCGCGCTTGGGATTCGGCGTGGCTTGTCCGGCACTCATTCAGGATTTGAACACCATCAAGTATTCCACCAATCCCTACAACATCAATTCCATGACCATGGCTACCGCCATCGGCACGCTGGCAGATGCAGAATATACGCAGGAAAACTGCCGCACCATCACGGAAAACCGCACCTACACGGTAGCGGAGCTTGAAAAGCGTGGCTTTACCGTGCTGCCCTCGGCGGCCAACTTTATCTTTGCCACCACTGATAAAATGGACGGTGGCAAGCTGTATGAAACGCTGAAGGAAAACGGCATTCTGGTGCGCCACTTCACCAAGCCGGAGATTTGCCAATATAACCGCATCACTATCGGCACACGGGAGCAGATGGACACATTTCTTGCTAAACTGGACAGCGTAATGGAGGCGAAATAACCATGCGAAAAAGTGAAATCAACCGCAAAACTGCGGAAACCGATATTCAGCTTATGCTGAACCTTGACGGCACCGGCACAAGTGACATCGACACCGGTGTGGGCTTCATGGATCATATGCTGACCCTACTTGCCCGTCACGGCCGCTTTGACCTGACGGTGAAATGCGTAGGCGACACACAGGTGGACGACCACCACAGCGTGGAGGACATCGGCATTTGCTTGGGCAAAGCCTTTTCCGAGGCCATCGGCGATAAGCGTGGCATCTGCCGCTACGGCGACATTACCCTGCCTATGGACGAGGCGCTGATTTTGTCGGCGGCGGACATCTCCGGCAGAGCATTTTTGGTTTATGACTTGAACATTCCCACCGAAAAGGTGGGTACATTTGATACCGAGCTGGTGGAGGAGTTCTTCATCGCTTTTGCTTCCAACGCCGGTATCACCCTGCACCTCCGGCAGCTTGCCGGACACAATGCGCACCACATCATCGAGGGTGCGTTCAAATCAGTAGCACGCAGTCTGCGTAAGGCAGTAGCTATTGACCCCACCTGCGCCGATGAAGTACCGTCCACGAAAGGAGTGTTGGCATGATTGCCATTGTTGATTACGGAGTGGGAAACCTGTTTTCCTTGAAAAGTTCTCTTGCCGCCATCGAGCAGGAGGCTGTTGTTACCGCCGACCCCGAAGTGCTGCGCAGCGCCGATCAGGTCCTTTTGCCCGGCGTGGGCGCTTACGGTGATGCCTCGGACAAGCTGCACCAGAGCGGCATGGATAAGGTGGTCGCCGAGTTGGCCGCAAGCGGCAAGCCTTTGATGGGCATTTGCCTTGGCATGCAGTTGCTGTTCGATAAGGGTTATGAGTACGGCGTACATGACGGTCTGGGTCTGATCCACGGCGATGTAAAACCCATCGACGATGTGATTCCCGCAGACTTGAAAGTGCCTCACATCGGCTGGAATGCCCTGCATTTCTGCGGTGAAAAGAGTCCTTTGTTCCGCTATGTGGATGAGGGTGAGTGTGTATACTTCGTCCACTCCTACTACGCCACCAACTGTGCGGATAACACCATCGCCACCACGGAATACGGCGCAGAACTGACCGCCGCAGTTCAAAACGGCAACGTGTTCGGCTGCCAGTTTCACCCGGAAAAGAGCGGCAAGGTCGGTTTGAATATCCTGCGTGCTTTCTGCGAGATGGAGGGCTAAGATATGTTGATCTTCCCCGCAATCGACCTGTACGAGGGCAAGGCGGTGCGCCTGTATAAAGGCGACTATGCACAGATGACTGTGTATAGCGATGACCCCACGCAGATCGCCCGTGACTTTGCCACACAGGGTGCTGCCTGCATTCATGTGGTGGACCTGGAGGGCGCACGCAACGGTCAGACTCCAAATCTTAACACCATCCGTACCATTGCCGAAAGCACCGATCTTTTTATGGAGGTGGGTGGCGGTATCCGCAGCATGGAGGTCATCGAGCGGTACATACAGGCCGGTGTCAATCGTGTGATTTTAGGCACCGCCGCCGTGACGGATCCCGATTTTCTGTGCGAGGCGGCGGCAAAATACGGCGATAAAATCGCCGTGGGTGTGGATGTGCGGGATGGTTTCGTAGCCATCAAGGGCTGGACGGAAAAATCCCAGCGCACAGTATTTGATTTCTGTGCCGAGCTGCAACAGCAGGGTATCTGCACCATTATCTGCACAGACATTTCCAAAGACGGTGCTATGCAGGGCACCAATCGGGAGCTGTACCGTGAGCTTAGCAATAAGCTGAATATGAACATCATCGCCTCGGGCGGTGTGTCCTCCTTGGACGATGTACGCGCCCTGCGGGAGATGGAGCTGTACGGTGCCATCATCGGCAAGGCATATTATACAGGAGCAATTTCTCTGAAAGAAGCAATTGAGGTGGGAAAATGATAGCAAAAAGAATTATCCCTTGTCTGGATGTCAGAAGCGGACGGGTGGTCAAGGGTGTCAATTTCAAGGGCGTCAGTGATGTGGCCTCTCCTGTGGAGCTGGCCAAATATTACTGCGAAAGCGGTGCTGACGAACTGGTATTTTACGATATCACCGCAGATGTGGAGGGTCGCCAGATCTTTACGGATATCCTCCGCGAGGTGGCTCGCAGCATCTTCATTCCCCTGACGGTGGGCGGCGGCATCAGCTCCGTGGACGATTTCGACCGTGTACTTAAGTGCGGTGCCGATAAGGTCAGTGTCAACTCCGGTGCCATCCGCAATCCCCAGATGATTTACGATGCCGCCAAGCGCTACGGCAATCAATGTGTGGTGTTGTCCGCTGATGTCAAGCGTGTGGACGGTCAGTTCCACGTGTTCACCAAGGGCGGTCAGGTGGACACCGGCATGGAGGCCATCGCATGGATCAAAAAGTGCGTGGACCTGGGTGCCGGTGAGGTGGTGCTGAACTCCATCGACACCGACGGCGTGAAGAATGGCTTTGATCTGGAAATTCTGAAGGCTGTGTGCAATGCGGTATCCGTACCCATCATCGCCTCGGGCGGTGCAGGCAAGATGGAGGACTTCGTGGAGCTGTTCAAGACATTACCTAAGGTAGATGCGGGCCTCGCGGCCTCCGTGTTCCATTTCGGCGAGGTGAAGATCCCCGAGCTGAAAAACTTGTTGGCTGACAACAACATTCCCGTACGAAAGGTGTAAAAACATGATTGCGATCAGTGAATTAAAATTTGACGAAAAGGGTCTGATTCCTGCCGTGGTGGTGGACGCCATCACCAAGCAGGTGCTGACCGTGGCATATATGAACGAGGATAGCCTGCGCATCTCCATGGAGAAGGAACTGACCTGCTTTTGGAGCCGCAGCCGTCAGGAGCTGTGGCTCAAAGGCGAGACCAGCGGCAACTATCAGCACATCGTGTCCATTACCGCCGACTGCGATAAGGATGCGCTGGTGGTGATGGTGGAGCCGGATGGTCCCGCCTGCCATACCGGCGAAGTATCTTGCTTCCACAACCCTTTGTTCCAGAGTGAGGAGCGTCAGGAATTCTCCCTGCAGGGTCTTGCCGATCTGCTGCAAGGCCGCAAGGAGCAGATGCCCGAAAATTCCTATACCACTTATCTGTTCCAGAAGGGACTGGATAAGATTTTGAAGAAGGTAGGCGAGGAGTCCACCGAAGTCATCATTGCCGCCAAGGCCGAGGACAAGCGGGAAACAGTCTATGAGATCGCCGACCTTGCCTACCATGTCATGGTGCTGATGACCGAAGCCGGTATCAGCGTGGAAGATATCCACCGTGAACTGGCCTCTCGCCATGTGATCGACCACAAGGTCAAGCAGGAGAAGATGGTCTGATGATACGACAAGATTTTCATGTACACTCCGATTTCAGTGACGGTGTCAGTACGCCGGAAGAAATTGTACAGCAGGCCATTGTGGGCGGCATGGAGCGGCTTGGCTTTTCCGACCATGTGTATGCCCCCTATGATCTGGCGTGCTGCATCAAAAGAGAAGATATTGCCCGCTACCGTGACACGATCCGTGCCCTGCAAAAGAAGTATGCCGATCAGATCGAAATTTTCTGCGGCATCGAGCAGGATATCTATTCCGCAGAATCCACCGATGGGTATGACTATGTGATCGGCTCAGTGCATTATATCAAGCTGGGCGAACAGTATTACGGCGTGGACTATAAGGTGGAAACCCTGCAAGAGGCTGCCGACAAGTATTTCGGCGGCGATATGTACGGCGTGGTGGAAACCTATTTTGACACCGTGTCCCAGATCTGCGAAAAGACCGGGTGCGATGTGATCGGCCACTTTGACCTGATCGCCAAGCTGAACGAGCGCTACGATCTCTTTGATGAAAACCATCCCCGCTACATAGCTGCTTGGCAGAAAGCAGCGAACAAGCTGCTCAAAACCGGTAAGATCTTTGAGATCAACACCGGCGCTATCTCCCGCGGGTATCGCTCCCAGCCTTATCCCGCTCGCCCCATTATGGAGTATCTCTCCAGCCGTGGGGCGAAATTCATTCTCTCCAGCGACAGCCATAACCGTGCCACACTCCGCTATGAGTTTGATGTGTGGGAGCAGGTGGCGAGCCATCTCAATCTGTCGCTGACCACCCTGCAAACGAGGTAATAACTATGAAATCCTATCCGATCGCCAAGTTGCTGTCGGGCAATTCCTATCCCGGCCGCGGTATCGTGGTGGGCAAAAGCGTTGATGGCACCAAGATCTGCGCCGCCTACTTCATCATGGGGCGCAGCGCCAACAGCCGCAACCGTGTGCTGCGCATGGAAAACGGTGTGCTGTCTACCGAGCCCTATGACGCATCAAAAGTAGAGGATCCCAGCCTTATTATCTATCATGCCATCCGTCCCCTGGGCAACCGCTTGATCATCACCAACGGTGATCACACTGATACTATTTACGACACCTTATCTGCGGGCAAAAGCTTCTGCGAGGCGCTTTTCAGCCGCACCTTTGAGCCGGATGCCCCCAACTGTACTCCTCGTATCAGCGCCATGATTACGACCGAAAACGGTGATGCAGTCTTCGACATAAGTATTCTCAAGAGCATTGACGGCACGGCCTGTGCCCGACAGTTTTTCTCCTATGAATCTGTAAACGGCATAGGCTATCTCATCCACACCTATGACGGCGACGGCGATCCCCTGCCTTCCTATTCCGGTGAACCGAAATGCGTATCAATTCCCGATAGCATTGACGATTTCGCTCAATCCCTGTGGCAGGCATTGGACAATGACAATAAGATTTCCCTCTATGTCCGCTACATCGATCTCAATCGTGGCGACACGGAGCAACGGCTTTTTAATAAAAACAGTGAGGCATCTCTATGAATGAATTAGAACTGAAATACGGTTGCAACCCCAATCAGAAAGCGGCACGCATTTATATGGAAAGCGGCAGCGAATTGCCCATTCAGGTGCTCAACGGCCGTCCGGGTTACATTAACTTTTTAGATGCGTTTAATTCCTGGCAGTTGGTGCGTGAATTGAAAAACGCCCTGCACCTGCCTGCCGCCACCTCCTTCAAGCATGTATCTCCCACCTCTGCCGCCATCGGTCTGCCACTCCCCGGCACGCTGAAAAAGGCGTGCTTTGTGGACGATATCGCAGATTTGGATGCCTCCCCCATTGCCTGCGCCTACGCGCGGGCTCGAGGCACCGACCGCATGTGCTCCTACGGCGACTGGATTGCGCTGTCGGATGTGTGCGATGCCACCACCGCCACGCTGATCAAGCGTGAGGTTTCTGACGGCATCATTGCACCGGGTTATACCGCCGAGGCATTGGATATCCTAAAGTCCAAGCGTAAGGGCAACTACAATGTGGTGCAAATCGATCCCAATTACGAGCCTGCCCCCATTGAGTGCAAACAGGTATTCGGCATCACCTTTGAGCAGAATCGCAACAGCGCCGTGGTTGACGAAAGTTGGCTTGCAGACATCGTCACACGCAACAAGGAACTACCCGAAAGCGCCAAGCAGGATCTGATTATCGCCCTCATTACGCTGAAATACACCCACTCCAACTCCGTGTGCTACGCCTATCATGGACAGGCCATCGGTGTGGGTGCCGGACAACAGTCCCGCATCCATTGCACACGTCTTGCCGGCACCAAGGCCGACACATGGTTTTTACGTCAATCGCCCCGTGTGCTGTCCCTGCCATTCAAGCTTGACTTAGGCCGTGCCGACCGGGACAATGTGATCGACAGCTATATCAACCAAAACGAGGAGGATGTGTGTGCTGACGGCGTGTGGCAAAAGTATTTCACCACCCGACCTGCCCCCTTTACGGTGCAGGAACAGCGGGCCTATCTGGACACCATCGATGGTGTTTCTCTTGCCAGCGATGCGTTCTTCCCGTTTTATGACAATATCCAGCGTGCGCTGCGTTCGGGTGTAAAGTATGTTTCTCAGCCGGGCGGCTCCATCCGTGATCAGGCGGTCATCGACTGCTGCGATGACAACGGTATGGTCATGGCATTCTCCGGTATGCGTCTGTTCCACCATTAAAGAATAAAGCCTTGAAACGACAGTTACTTTCGTTTCAAGGCTTTTTGTGTTGTCCGAGGATGCGCTGTGCTGCTTTGATCTGCACTGACAACGGCAGAATTGGGAATATCTGTCTTATAGTAGACTTTTTCAAAAAATAACGGTCACACCACCCAATAGATGGTGTGACCATATTTTTTTATTGGTTTATTCCCACTCTATGCTAAGCAGAATATCTGATTACTTACATTGCCTTGATGGCAGCCTGTGCGGCAGCCAAGCGAGCAATAGGAACACGGAAGGGGGAGCAGGATACATAATCCAGACCCAGCTTATGGCAGAACTCCACAGACATGGGGTCGCCGCCGTGCTCACCGCAGATACCGATGTGCAGCTTCTCATTAGCGGGCTTGCCCAGCCTGATAGCCATGTTCATCAGCTTGCCCACACCGTTCTGATCCAAACGGGCAAAGGGATCGTTCTCGAAGATCTTGGTTTCATAGTATGCATTCAGGAACTTGCCGGCATCGTCACGGGAGAAACCGAAGGTCATCTGCGTCAGGTCATTGGTACCGAAGCAGAAGAAGTCAGCTTCCTTAGCGATCTCATCGGCAGTCAGGCAGGCACGGGGAATCTCAATCATGGTACCAACCTCATACTTCAGGTTGCTGCCGGCTGCTGCGATTTCAGCATCTGCAGTTTCCACAACGATCTTCTTGACGAACTTGAACTCCTTGCTCTCGCCCACCAGAGGAATCATGATCTCAGGCACCATGTTCCACTCGGGATGTGCATTCTGCACCTTGATGGCGGCACGGATGACAGCCTTGGTCTGCATGACAGCGATCTCCGGATAGGTGACGGTCAGGCGGCAGCCACGGTGACCCATCATGGGGTTGAACTCATGCAGCGAAGCAATCAAAGCCTTGATGCTCTCAACGCTCTTGCCCTGTGCCTTAGCCAGCAGCTCAATATCAGCCTCCTCGGTGGGAACGAATTCGTGCAGAGGGGGATCCAGAAAACGAATGGTGACGGGGCAGCCTTCCAGTGCCTCATAGATGCCCTCGAAGTCACTCTGCTGATAGGGCAGAATCTTCTCCAGAGCAGCTTCACGCTCTTCCTTGGTATCGGCGCAGATCATCTCACGGAATGCGGCGATACGGTCAGCCTCGAAGAACATATGCTCGGTACGGCACAGGCCGATACCCTCAGCGCCCAGCTCACGAGCCTTGCGTGCATCGTGGGGAGTATCTGCATTGGTGCGGACCTTCATGGTGCGGTACTTATCAGCCCATGCCATGATGCGGCCGAAGTAACCGGAAATGGTAGCGTCAACAGTGGGGATCACACCGTCATAAATGTTACCGGTGGAACCATCGATGGACAGGTAGTCGCCCTCGTGGAAGGTCTTGCCTGCCAGAGTGAACTGCTTGTTCTCCTCGTCCATAGCGATCTCGCCACAGCCGGAAACGCAGCAGGTGCCCATACCACGGGCCACAACGGCTGCATGGCTGGTCATACCGCCACGGACGGTCAGGATGCCCTGAGAAACCTTCATGCCGGTGATATCCTCGGGAGAGGTTTCCAGACGGACCAGAACGACCTTTTCACCACGACCTGCCCAAGCCTCAGCGTCCTCAGCGGAGAACACGATCTTGCCGCAAGCGGCGCCGGGGGATGCACCCAAGCCCTTGCCGATAGCCTGTGCCTTCTTCAAAGCAGCGGTATCGAACTGGGGGTGCAGCAATGTATCCAGATTACGGGGATCGATCATGGCAACTGCCTTCTTCTCATCGATCATGCCCTCGTCGACCAAATCGCAGGCGATCTTCAATGCAGCCTGTGCGGTACGCTTACCGTTACGGGTCTGCAGCATATACAGCTTGCCGTTCTCCACAGTGAACTCCATATCCTGCATATCACGATAGTGATCTTCCAAATTCAGGCAGACCTGCTTGAACTGGGCAAATGCCTCGGGGAACTTCTCCTCCATCTGTGCAATGGGCATGGGGGTACGAACACCGGCCACCACATCTTCGCCCTGTGCATTGGTCAGGAACTCACCCATCAGCTTCTTCTCGCCGGTGGCGGGATCACGGGTGAAAGCAACGCCGGTACCGGAATTCTCATTCAGGTTGCCGAACACCATGGGCATGACATTGACTGCCGTACCCCAGGAATAGGGAATATCGTTATCACGGCGATACACATTGGCACGGGGGTTGTCCCAGGAACGGAACACGGCACGAATGGCCTCGTACAACTGTTCCTTAGGATCGGAGGGGAAGTCCTGACCGATCTGCTTTTTATACTCGGCCTTGAACTGCTCTGCCAATTCCTTCAGATCAGCGGCGGTCAGATCCACATCATAAACGACGCCCTTCTTGGCCTTCATCTCATCGATGAGCTGCTCGAAGTACTTCTTACCTACCTCCATAACAACATCAGAGAACATCTGAATGAAGCGGCGATAGGAGTCATAGACAAAGCGCTCGAACTTGGGATCGGGATTGCCCTGAATCATAGCGGCCACGACCTCGTCATTCAAGCCCAAATTCAAAATCGTATCCATCATGCCGGGCATGGATGCACGGGCACCGCTGCGGACAGAAACCAGCAGGGGATTTTTCAGATCGCCGAACTTCTTGCCGTTGATCTGCTCCATCTTTTCCACATACTCCATGATTTCAGCCATGATCTCATCATTGATCTTTCGGCCGTCTTCATAGTACTGGGTGCATGCCTCGGTGGTGACCGTGAAGCCCTGAGGAACGGGCAGACCAATATTGGTCATTTCGGCCAGGTTAGCACCCTTACCGCCCAGCAATTCACGCATGGTGGCATTGCCCTCGGTAAAGAGATAACAATACTTCTTACTCATCGTATTCCTCCATTTACTTTTTTGATTTCTATACTTTGATTATACCATTACTTTCCTATTATAATAATAATTTTTTGCAAAAACAATGGGATGTTGTGATTTTTCCCATTTTTGGCATTTTGGGTAATTTTTTACATCTTGGTGCATAATTTATGAAACTTTTTGCCAAAAGATTAACGGAATCCTTGCGGAATATTCATGCTTTGTGATATACTGATATTAATTATTAGCCTATCGCAAAAAGGGGGTATCAGACCGCATGTCACAATTTTTGGACAGAAACAATACACTGTCCCGTGCGGTTCGCAATGCCGCCCAAAAAAATGCTTTGGGCCATGCTATTATCCTCTCCGGCACGGGTGATCGGGTAGATGCGGCGCAGTTCATTGCCGCAGCACATGTATGCCAGTCAAGCGACAAGCCCTGCCTGCAATGCGCCGCCTGCCGAAAGGTGCTTGCGGGAATCCACCCCGATGTGCGTATCGTGCAGGATACCGAACGCAAGGAACTATCCGTGGATATGGTGCGTGAATTGCGGCAGGATGTGTATATCCGACCCAACGAGGCGGCACGCAAGGTATATATCTTCGCCGACTGCGGACAGTTGAATGAGCGGGATCAGAATGTGCTGCTGAAAATCGTGGAAGAGGGGCCTGCCTACGCTGCATTTATCTTCTGCACCGTCAGCTCCGCCACATTGCTGCAAACCATCCGCTCACGGTGCATGGAGCTGAAAATGCGTGAGGAAGCTCTGGATCAGGAAGAAGATCCGCAGGTGGTGGCCTTTTGTCAGGCATTAAGTAAGCGCAACAGTGTTGTGACCACAGAGTTTTTGGTCAATCTGGAAAACCGCAAATATAAGCGTGAACAACTGCAAACTTTTCTGCAAAATGCCGCCTTTGCCGCCGCACAGGCTTTACTGCTGCATGGTGGAAAGCCGGCAGCCGAGGATGCCGTCGCACAAAGTGCCGGCTTGCTCAGCCGTACATTTTCCCGTCGGGAATTGCAAAAACTATATGAACTGCTGCGCCGCAGCAGTGACGAATGTCGCTATAACGTGGGCGTCGGGCATGTACTGGGCGCCATCATTGCGCAGTGCGAGGAGCTGCTTGCAAAATAAGCAGGCGCATTGCAAACAGGAAGGGTGATTATAACCATGACAAATGTCATTTCCGTCCGTTTTCGCAACGGATCCAAAACCTACTATTTCGATCCCAAGGGTATAGAAGTCGCTACCGGTCAGGATGTAATCGTGGAAACAGCGCAGGGCTTGGAATTTGCCCAGTGCGCACAAGGCAACCACGATGTGCCTGACGAATCGGTGGTCAATCCTCTGCGCCCCTTGGTGCGCATCGCCACAGACAACGATCGGCACACGGCAGCCTATAACCGTTCCCGTGAAAAGGACGCCTACAACATCTGCCAAAAAAAGATTTTGCAGCACAATCTGGAAATGAAGCTGGTGCGTGCAGAGTGCAGCTTTGACGGAAACAAGATTCTATTCTTCTTTACCGCCGACGGGCGTGTGGATTTCCGTGAACTGGTAAAAGATTTGGCCAGCGTATTCCGTGCTCGCATCGAACTGCGTCAGATCGGTGTGCGTGACGAGGCAAAAATGCTGGGCGGCTTGGGCATCTGCGGCAGACCGTTTTGCTGCAGCCAGTATATGGATGAATTCCTGCCCGTATCCATCAAGATGGCAAAGACCCAGAACCTGAGTCTGAATCCTACCAAGATTTCCGGCACCTGCGGGCGTTTGATGTGCTGCCTGAAGTATGAGCAGGACGCCTACGAAGATGCGGTCAAGCGTATGCCGAAAAACGACTCGTTCGTGCTGACGCCCGATGGCCCCGGCAATGTCAGCGATGTGAATTTGCTGAAAGAAACTGTTACCGTCCGTTTGGACGATCGGCCGGAAAATGGTCGGTGCTATCACAACTGTGAGGTCTGCGTACTGCGCAACGGTAAGGGCAGCCGTGACGGCATTGTCATTCCCGATCAGCTTCCCGAACGCTATGTGGAAGAACCGGAAGTGGACGTGATGCCTACCTTGTTTTCCGATTTCCAGCCGGAAGAAATTACCAATAGCAACACGCCGGCGAAAAATGAGGGTGGTGAAAAGCGGCACCGCAATCGTCATCGCCGGGGCAGAGGTCGCAATAACGCCGCCAAGGCCACACAAGCTGCGCCGGAAGCTGCCGCTGCACCGGAACAGGCTGAAAAGAAAAACCCCGAAAAATCTGCCAGTAATAACTCCCGCAGGCGCCGCAACAAAAATCATTCCGGCAACGCTCCGCAGCAGGCACCCAAGCCTGCCGCCCAGCCGAAATCCGGCAACGAGAACAAGTCCCCTGCACCTAACGGCGAGGGCGGCGAAAAACGCCGCCGCAATCACCGGGGTGGAAAGCGCCATCACGGTCACAGAGGCGGCAACAGCAACACGGCTCCGAAAAGCGAGGGATAACGGATGGGCAAATTTAGTGGCGTATTGATTGCCAGCGATTATGACAACACCATATCCTACACAGAGGGCGCTTTGCGCAGCGGGCAGGATCTGCCGCCGATTTCTCCTGAAAACAGAGATGCCATTGAATACTTTATGGCGCAGGGCGGCACATTTTCCATCGCCACCGGCAGAGCTTTGCCGGCATTTGCCCCGTTAGCACCATCCATCCCCATGAATGGGCCCACCATCCTCTTTAACGGTGCGGCAATTTATGACTTCAAGTCCAAACAGTATCTGCACACCGCTTTTCTTCCCGAAACGGTGCGTCCCCATGTACAGCAGATCCTGCGCCAATTCCCCCGGATGGCTTTTGAGATCTATCATGATAACAACGCCATTCACGCCGTCAATCCCAACGAGATCACAAGAGGGCATCTGCACCTGACGCACTTACCCACCGTGGAGCTTGACAGCATCGACGATGCTCCGTCACCGCTTTTGAAGCTGCTTTTTGAAGAGCAGCCACAGCAGTTGCAGGCACTGGCAGACTTTATCGCCGCACAGGACTGGGGCAATGACTACGAGGTGGTGCGCTCGGCAGAGTTTCTGATGGAACTGACCGTAAAAGGCTCCAACAAGGGCGGCATGGTGCAAAAATTAGCCGAGCTTTTACATATCCGGCAGGAAAATGTTTACTGCATCGGCGACCACGCCAATGATGTACCTATGCTGGAATTTGCCCACATCCCCTTTGCCCCTGACAATGCCATTGAGGTGGTGCATCAGGTGGAGGGTATTCATATCCTGCCCCCATGCTGGGACAACAGCATCGCCGCCATGATCGGCGAACTGGATCAACTTTATGGATGATTTATCAAAGGAGATCGGCAATGAAAAGGAAATCAATTTTATCATTCTTGCTGGCATTCGTCATGACGATTACGGCAGTAATGCCCGCTATGGCAGAGGATGCAAATAGTGCAACGGGAGAAGATTCATTAAAATCGGACAATTTCTCGCTTGTCACTTCTGTTAGCAGGGGAACAAAAAAAGACAAAGACGGCTACTATACATACATTTGCAAAACAACAGCTACATGGGACAAAAATTCAGCGATAGGTGGGGAAAAATACCCTGGTGCCGGATATGATTATATTATGCATACAATGCCCGAAGGCTTTCTCAGAATTTCGGATGATGTATCAATATCATACAATCATGATCGCACAGCCCAAAACGAGACAGACTATGCTTGTTGTGATGAAGGAATGAATTACGTCAAGTATAAGGTGGCAGATGATCCGGCGGGCAACAACCAAATGACATCCTGTACACTGACAACAACTTGCAAGTCAAAAGCGACACTGGCGACCAGGGTAATTAACTCTTACTATGTGCACACATGGAATTCTGTGTCTCTATCCGCTTCTTTCTCTATAGGCACTATTTTTTCGAATCCGCTGTCTGTTATACCATCCGTCACAGAAAAAAGCTGGCAAGTATATAGTTATGCACCTTTTAATTTCTGATTTTAATCATCGTGGTTGCGATCATTTCCTTAAAGCGTGGGGTCATATTCATGTGATACTCGAACACCGATGAATTTAACATCGGTATATATTTTAATTAGCTCAGAAGAGGCGAAAGCAGGGGGCTGCTTTTGCCTCTTCTTGTGTCATCCAATCGTTCTGCGTTACGCCATGCAATGATTAAAAAGAGCTTTTTGATAAAAATATTTACAAATCGTATAATGCAGGATATAATTTACATATTGTATTCAAATTAAGAAAGATATGGGTGGATGACTATGGCAACCGACTTTTCCCGTACATTAGGACTGCTGCGACAGGAGATGGGTGTTTCGCAGCGCAAAGCGGCTGCGGCGCTGGGTATTTCCCAAGCACTGCTGAGCCACTACGAAAACGGTATTCGTGAACCGGGTCTGGCATTCGTGGCCAAGGCCTGCGACTACTATCATGTTTCGGCAGATTTTTTGCTGGGTCGCACCTCCTCTCGTGACGGCGCTATGATCGAGGTGGAAGATGTCTATGACTCCAGCGATGAAAAGGGTACACTGAAAGGCAGCATCATGGCCACACTGCAAAAAAAATTGGTGGTAAACACTGTCGGTGTACTGTTCGATTTGCTGGGTAAATCCGCTAACCGTGAGGCGATCACTGCCGCCGGCGACTATCTCAGCGCTGCGCTGTATCGCCTGATGCGCCTTTTCTATCGCCGCTCCGGCGGCAACGAGGATCTGTTCGCCATCACGGCAGGTGATTTTGATGCCGGCATGACGGATGCGGACATGGCACTTTCCCAAGTGCGCTACACCGCCGCTTTGGCACAGAGTGAAAAGCTACCGGAAGTCACTTCCGATACCATTGCCGCCTATCCCGGTCTGGGGCAAAGTGCATCTCAGGTGCTGCACAACACCGAAGAGCGCTGCAAAAAACTGATCTAACCATTTCCAAGGAGATTTTATTCTATGTTTGACCAATCCAAAATCCGCAATTTCAGCATCATTGCTCACATTGACCACGGTAAATCCACACTGGCAGACCGTCTGCTGGAAAAGTGCGATGCCGTGACCGAGCGTGAGATGGAAAACCAGCTGCTGGATAACATGGACCTGGAGCGTGAGCGTGGCATCACCATCAAGTCCCGTGCCGTGCATCTGTTTTACACCGCACAAGACGGCGAGACTTACGCACTGAACCTCATTGACACGCCGGGCCATGTGGACTTCAACTACGAAGTCAGCCGTTCACTGGCCGCCTGCGAGGGCGCCGTACTGGTGGTAGATTCCACCCAGGGCGTGGAAGCCCAGACCCTTGCCAACACCTATCTGGCTATGGAGCACGATCTGGAAATTGCTCCCGTGTTCAACAAAATCGATCTGCCTGCCGCCGATCCTATGAAGGCCAAGCAGGAGGTAGAGGACATCATCGGTCTGCCCGCTATGGATGCACCCGAAATCTCCGCTAAAATGGGCACCAACATCGATGCCGTGCTGGAGGACATTGTGCAAAATATCCCAGCACCCTCCGGCGATCCCAAAGCACCGCTGCAGGCACTGGTGTTTGACAGCCAGTATGATCCCTATGTGGGTGTGGTGGTCTATTTCCGCATTAAAGAGGGTACGCTCCGCAAGGGACAGACCATCCGCATGATGGCTACCGGCGCTGAATACACCATTTTGGAGTGCGGCTATCTCAAGCCGTTGGGCAACGAGCCTACCGATGTATTGCAAGCCGGTGAGGTCGGCTATTTTACCGCCAGCATCAAAAATGTGAAGGACACGCAGGTGGGTGACACCATTACCGATGCCGCCAACCCCGCTGCCGAGCCGCTGCCCGGTTACCGTCCGGCACAGTCCATGGTCTACTGCGGTATCTACACCGAGGACGGCAGCAAATATCCCGATCTGCGAGATGCTTTGGAAAAGCTCCAGCTCAACGATGCCTCGCTGACATTCGAGCCGGAAAGCTCCGTGGCATTGGGCTTTGGTTTCCGCTGCGGCTTTCTGGGTATGCTGCACATGGAGATCATTCAGGAGCGTTTGGAGCGTGAGTTCAATCTGGATTTGGTGACCACGCTGCCCAGCGTTATCTATCATGTTTACAAGTCCGACGGCACACTGATCAAGGTGGATAACCCCCACAACTATCCCGATCCCGGCACCATCGAACACGCCGAGGAGCCTTATGTGAAGGTGTCTATCATCTCGCCGCAGGATTATGTGGGCAACATCATGCCCATGTGTCAGGATCGCCGTGGCGAATTCAAGGATATGCAGTATCTGGACACTCATCTGGTGGAGCTGCACTATCAAATGCCCTTGAACGAGATCATCTACGACTTCTTTGACACGCTGAAAGCCAACACCAAGGGCTACGCCAGCTTGGACTATGAGCTCAGCGGCTATCGCACCAGCGAACTGGTGAAAGTGGATCTGCTGCTCAACGGTGACGGCGTGGATGCATTGAGCTTCATCGCCCACAAGGATAAGGCCTATCCCCGCGCCCGCCGGCTGTGCGAAAAGTTGAAGGAGAATATCCCCCGCCAGCTCTTCGAGGTACCCATTCAGGCCGCCATCGGCGGACGCATTATTGCCCGTGAAACCGTCAAGGCGATGCGCAAGGATGTTCTGGCTAAGTGCTACGGCGGCGACATCACCCGTAAAAAGAAGCTGCTGGAGAAGCAAAAAGAGGGCAAGAAGAAGATGCGTAATCTTGGTACGGTACAAGTACCTACCGAAGCCTTCATGGCTGTCCTCAAGCTGGATAGTGATTGATTTCTTGCAAATATGGCAAAAGAAGCAATGCTAATCAGGGTGGCGTTTTTGTTTTCTATTCGTTACAATGTGATTTCCTGCATCAGGCGATGGCGAATGCGGTCAATGACGGTTTTATTGTTGGGCAATTCACCAGTTTCCAACAACACCGATGCGCCATAGATCAGCGAGCGCAACGCCAAGGCTTTTTCCTGCAAGTCGTCTCTTTCGGGACAGCACAGTGGAAGCAGCGTGTTCACCGAGTCTGCCAGCGGCAAGGTTTGGCCCGAAAGCGCCAGTACACCACGGAAATGGGGGTTGGCCATGCAAAACCGGATATAGGCGATGCCGCTTTCCACCAGCTGTCGCTTCGGATCGCCGGCAAATACATCCGCCACCTGTGCCAGCAGCAGGTCCAGCTGGTGCTGAATATAGGCAAAAATCGCATCGATCAGTTCCTCTTTGCCTTTGAAATGCTTATACGGTGCTGCGCAGGATACATTGCAGGCCGCCGCTACACGCCGCAGAGAAAAATCCGCAACACCGTGCATCTCCAATTCGGCAATGCCTGCCACGATCAGCTGCTCTCGCACGGACTCCCAGCCTTGCATCTCCTCCATATCGCTGCACCTCCTCTCATCATCTTACTTTCATCATATCATGCACCACCTTCTTTTGCAACACCTCTTGACATTCCCCGCAGGGCGTGTATAATAATGGTATCATTTTTAGGTTAACAGTGTTAACCATGCGTTAGGAGGTATACTATGAGTGCAAAAGTAATGCGACAGTTGGGTGAAGTAGGCTCGATTATTCGGGACATTGCCGAATACGGTGCCATGCGCAAGGCCGAGATCGGAGAGGAAAATGTATTTGACTTCAGCATCGGCAATCCCAGTATTCAGCCGCCGCAGATTGTGACGGATGAGCTGTGCCGCTTGCTGACGGAAGAGGATCCGCTGACGCTGCATAGCTATACTTCCGCAGCCGGTGATGTGGCCGTGCGCAGTGCCATTGCCGATTATCTTAACGGCAAACATGCAACGGCTTTTCGGGCAGAAAATCTGTATCTCACCGCCGGTGCATCGGAGTCACTGGCCATCAGTCTTTCCGCCGTATTGGAGGACGGGGACGAGGTGATCGTTTTCGCACCCTTTTTCCCGGAATATACCGTGTTTATCCGCAATGCAGGCGGCGTACCTGTCAGCGTGATGTGCCGTGAAAGCGACTTTCAAATCGACTTTGACCGCTTGGCTCAGGCGTTGAACGAAAAGACCCGTGCGGTGATCATCAACTCGCCCAATAATCCCTCCGGCGTGGTGCTGAGCGAAGATACCCTGCGCAAGCTGGCGGCGGTGCTGACGGAGGCCGGCGAAAAATACGGGCACACCATTTACCTCATTGCCGATGAGCCATATCGTGAATTGGTATATGGTGATGCGGCGGTGCCGTTCGTGACGCCCATCTATCCGAACACCATCGTCTGCTATTCTTACAGCAAGTCGCTGTCGCTGCCGGGCGATCGAATCGGCTATGTGCTGGTATCGCCGGATATGGAAGATTGGCAGGGTGTTTACAATGCCGTGGCCGGAGCAGGCCGTGCATTGGGCTATATCTGCGCACCGGCACTGTTCCAGAAGCTGTTGCCAGCCTGCCTCGGCATGACTTCGGATCTCTCTGTCTACGCACGAAATCGTGAGCTCTTATACAATGCGCTGATCTCTTACGGCTATTCGACGGCACAACCTGACGGTGCTTTTTACCTGTTCGTCAAGGCTTTGGAAGAAGATGCCGCCGCATTCTGCCAGCGTGCCAAAAAGTATGAACTGTTGCTGGTTCCCAGTGATGATTTCGGTATGCCCGGCTATGTGCGCATCGCTTATTGCGTATCCACGGAGCAGATCGAACGATCCTTGCCGGCATTTGAGCAATTAGCAAAGGAGTATTTGCATGGATAAATTACAGCAGGCGCGTGAGCGCATCAATGCCATCGACAAGGAGATGGCAGCGCTGTTCGTGCAGCGTATGGACGCCGCTGCGCAGGTAAGTGCCTATAAAATAGAACACGGCCTGCCGGTATTGGACTCGGCAAGAGAGGCAGAGGTCATTCGCCGCAATGCCGGAATGGTGGAGGATGAAACGCTGCGTGCCTACTATGTCAACTTTCTTCAGAACAACATGAAGCTATCACGCCAGTATCAGCAGCGTTTGCAAAACGGGTTGACCGTGGCATACAGCGGCGTGGAGGGCGCATTTGCCTTCATCGCCGCACGCAAGATCTTTCCCGATGCGCAGCACTGCTCCTACGGCGATTTTCGCTCCGCCTACGAGGCCGTTGTAAACGGCGACTGCGACTGCGCCGTGCTGCCGATCGAGAACAGCTATGAAGGTGAGGTATCGCAGGTCATTGATCTTCTGTTTCAGGGCACGCTGTATGTCAACGGCGTATTTGAGCTGGAGATTACCCAAAACCTGCTGGCGCTGCCCGGCGCTGTTATGGACGATATTACCACCGTCATCAGCCATCCTCAGGCATTGGGGCAGTGCGGCGAATATATCCGTCAGCACGGCTTCACCCAGCGCAGAGCGAACAACACCGCCATTGCCGCACAATATGTGGCAGAAACCGGCGACAAACACATCGCCGCCATTGCCAGCGAGGATACGGCACAGCTCTACGGCCTGCAGATCTTGCAGCGCATGATCAATGAAAGCAACACCAACACCACCCGATTTGCCGTGTTCTCCCGTGTGGAAAACCGGATCTGCACCGATCCCGGTCAGCAATCAATCTTGGTGTTTACGGTGAAAAATGAGTCCGGTGCCTTAGCACACGCCATTCAGATTATTGGTAAGCACGGCTTCAATATGCGCACCTTGCGCTCACGGCCCATGAAAGAGCTGCCGTGGCAATACTATTTCTATGTGGAAGCCGATGGCAGCGCTTATTCTGCCGAGGGTCAGCAGATGATGCGGGAATTGTCCGAATGCTGCGACCATCTGCGTGTGGTGGGCACATTCGCCCATGAAACCAAGCTGAAGTAAGGAGCTATATATGATTATTTCTCTCAATCTGCCCCATGACAGCTATGACATTACCTTAGAATGCGGCGCACTGCACCGTGTAGGTGAGATCCTGAATTTAGATCGCCGTGTACTGATCGTGACGGATAGCGGTGTTCCGGCGGAATATGCCCAAACTGTTGCCGCACAGTGCCGTGATGCCGCCATCGTATGCATTGAGCAGGGCGAGGGCAGCAAAAATCTCGACACCTTTGCCCATCTGTGCCGTCAGCTTTTGCAGCATGGCTTTACCCGCAAGGATTGCGTGGTGGCCGTGGGCGGCGGTATGGTAGGCGATCTGGCAGGTTTCGCTGCCGCCAGCTTCATGCGAGGCATTGACTTTTACAACATTCCCACCACTGTCCTTGCGCAGGTGGACTCCTCTATCGGCGGCAAGGTGGCCGTGGACTTGGACGGTATCAAAAATATTGTCGGCGCCTTTTATCAGCCCCGTGGAGTGGTGGTGGATCCCGATGTATTACGCTCTCTGCCCCAGCGGCAAATCGCCAACGGCTTAGCAGAAGCCGTCAAGATGGCCCTGACCTTCGATGCGCCGCTCTTTGAACTGTTTGAGCGGGAAGATGCCCATCAGCACATGGAGGAGATCATTGCCCACAGCCTGCGCAGCAAGCAGGCCGTGGTGGAACAGGATGAAAAAGAGGCCGGGTTACGCAAGGTCCTGAATTTCGGTCATACGATGGGTCACGCCATCGAGTCCGTAGAGGGGCTGGGTGGTTTGTACCACGGCGAATGCGTAGCACTTGGTATGCTGCCACTGTGCAGCGATGAGGTACGCACAAGGCTGATTTCGGTACTGGAAAAGCTGTACCTGCCCACCCATTGGTCAGGCGACACCGCCGCACTGTGTGCCGCTGCCGCTCATGATAAAAAGGCCGATGGCAACTCCGTCACCGTGGTCACCGTACCTCGTGTGGGCGAATTCGTCATGGAAAACTGGACAGCGGAGCGTTTGAACGCACGCATGGAGGAATATTTCTCATGAAAAGCACATTTGGACAGAGCGTCACACTGACCATCGCCGGCGAAAGCCACGGCGCAGCCCTGACCGCTATCTTAGCCGGTCTGGCACCCGGCATCCCCGTGGATACCGATTTCATCGCCGCACAACTGGACAAGCGCCGGCCCGTCGGCGCCATTTCCACGGCACGGCAGGAGCAAGATCCCGTGGAGATCCTGAGCGGTGTGTGGAACGGTGTTACCACCGGCACACCCATCACCATGCTGATTCGCAACGGTGACACCCGATCCCACGATTATTCCGATATGATGACCACCGCACGGCCCGGTCATGCCGACTACACGG